>CAZOXD010000112.1:4137-16076 GCA_964583525.1 uncultured Pseudomonadota bacterium | reverse complement strand
TTTCCGGCGGCCCGCTCCACGCAGTTCGAGGCCAGGGCGCTGTCGGCGTCCATGAAACCCGCGGCCAGCTCCAGGGCTTCCCCGGTCCGCAGGGGGGCCAGGTCCAGGGTCATGAGGGGATTTCCGCCCAGGTCGTTGCGCCAACCCTTGGCCAGGGGGTCCCCGGCCACGCGGGAGGTCATCACCAGCGCCGCGGGGACCGTGGTCACGGTTGAGACGAGCATGGCCAGGTGGGCCAGGGTGATGGCGTCGGCCCAGTGAACATCCTCCACCAGCAGCAACAAAGGTTTTTCGGCGGCGATCCCCCGCACCAGCCCGGTAATTGTCTCCCGCTTGCGCAGGTTGCGGGTCTCGTTTTCCATGGCGTCGTAAAGGCCCTGCATGGTGTCCGGTTGGGGCAGTTCCAGCAGGTCGTTGAGGAACATTTCCTGTTCCCGGGGCAGCAGGCCGGATTCCAGGGTTTCCCGGACGGCGGCCCGGCGTGTTTGCTCATCGCTGCCCGGCCCGATGTCCAGGAAGCTGCGGGCCAGTTCCCGGATCGCATCCCGGCCCCGTCCCGCGCCGAAATCCAGCACCAGCCCGGTGTGGCAGGCGAAGTCCCGCGAGGCAGCGATGCCGCGGAACTCTTCCAGCAGCCGGGTCTTGCCGATGCCCGCATCCCCCCGCAGGAAAATGGCCTGTCCGGTTCCGGTTTCCAGGCAGGTGCCGAGCAGGGCCCTGAACTGGCCCAGTTCCCCCCTGCGCCCGATAAACGGTTGCCGGGGCACCACCGGCACGGCCAGCTCTCTCTCGACCCGGAAGGAGGTCAGCGATTCGGCCTTGCCCTTGATCTTCACCGGCGCCATTTGCTCCAGCTCGAAGTACGGGGCGATGCGGTGCCGGGTTTCCGGGCTGACCAGGATCCGGTCGTCCTCCGCCATGGTTTTGAGCCGGGCGCCGGTGTTCACCGCGTCTCCCGTGATGCCGAAAGTGCCGTCGCGGGTGTCCCGCAGATTGGTGACGATCAGGCCGGTGTTGATGCCCGTGTGCATGCGCAGGGATGCGCCGATCCTGTCCTCCACCTCCGCGCCGATATCCCGGGCCAGGCCGTGCAATTCCAGGGCGGCCCGCACGGCGCGGCGGGGGTCGTCCTCGTGGGCCGTGGGGATGCCGAACAGGGCCAGCACCTCGTCCCCCACGAACTGGTTGACGATGCCGCCGTGGCTCTCCACGATCTTGACCGCCTCGGCCTTGATGCGGCTCATGATCCCCTCGACCTCTTCGGGATCGAGCTTCTCGTTCATGGCCGTATAGCCGGACAGGTCGGAAAATACGATGGTGGCTTGGCGGCGTTCGCCTGAGGGAGTTATCGGGGGGGATTCCTGGGGTGCCTGATTTTCGGAGGTGGCGGATGGGGCCAGGCCTGCCCCACATTCATCACAAAATTTACTGCCGGATGGATTGGAGGCGCCGCATTGATTGCAGAGGATAGGTAGTGGAGTTGCGCACTCGTTGCAAAATTTTGCCCCGGTGCGATTTTGCTGGCCACATTCTGGACATTCCATTGCACCCCTCCAAGCAACAGGATTGGGTAGAGCCTACCACATTCATATTTTAATTTGGACACTGTTGTGGAGGGACGTTCGGGAAAGGCTGGAACCGATAACTCCAACAAAATCAAAAGCTTCCCGCTCTCAAATACTTCCGTACTATAATTGCCATTCCCTTAAAATAAAGGGGTGCGGGCAGCAAGGTCCCGGTAGTTGTCATGGGCAAAGATCGGCCGCCGGAAGCAGAAACTCACATTCCCCTACGGTGCGGAATCGCCGGTGGTGGGTGTGCCGGGCCGGGGGCCGGGAGTGGAGGATGCTTCCTGCCCTCCGCTCACGGCCAGGTAGAGGCTCCCCAACACCAGCGCCCCCCCGGCGAAGGTGACTGCCGTGAAGGATTCTCCCAGCAGCAGGTAGGCCAGCAGGCTGCCCCAGACCGGCTGCACGAAGATGGTCAAGGCGGCCAGCCCGGCCTCCATTTCCTCCAGGGCATGAAACCAGGCCCAGTAGGCCAGCACGGTACACCCGATGGAAAGCCACAGCAGCGCCCCCACCGTGGCGGCGTTCCAGGTTGGCCAGCCGGACAGCGCGCCGTCCACGCCCGCCAGGGGCAGCCAGAACAGCAGGGATGCGGCGATGGTGGCCATGGTGACGGTGGAAGCCGAATGCCGGGTCAGCAGCGATTTGCCGAACACGCTGTAGACGGCCTCGCCCCCCAGCCCCAGCAGGAACACCAGATCGCCCAGCACGTGCGCCGAGGATAAATCAGGCCATCCCGCGCCTCCGGTAATCAGCAGGTACGCTCCCGCCGCTCCCAGGGCGAATGCGGCCAGCCGCCGCCCTCCCAGCGCTTCCCGCAGCACCAGCCACCCCAGCGCGATGGTGAGCAGCGGCTCGGTGGCCATCAACAGCGAGGCGTTGGTGGCCGTGGTCAGATTCAATCCCCAAAAGTTGAGGAACTTGCTGACCACGAACCCCACCGCCCCCAGGGCGATCAGCGCAGGCCAGGCTCGTGGGGGCAGCGGTTCGCGCTTCCAGCGCCAGATCAGCCAGGGCGCCACCAACACCCCGGCCCCGATCATCCGCCATGCGCTCACCTGTAGCGGTGTCAGTTCCGTCAGGGTCAGTTTCGCCACCACCCAGGCCGAGCCCCAGAGCAGGTTGGCCCCGATCAACAGGGAAAACAGCCAGACATGGCGCAGGGGGGAGCCGGGAGGAAAAGGGGAGAACGACATGAGATCAGTGATAAACGGATCGGGCGGGGGAGGCAACCGGGATCGCCGGGCAATTGCAAGGTCCTCACTTTTTGTCATTGCGAGCGAAGCGGTGAATCTCGACCGGAGAAAGGTAGCCTCCGGCGGGCGGTGATCACCCTCACCTGCCTGGGAGCCACCGGGCCGGATGCCGTGGTGACGGCGACGGTGCCGTTGGGAGGGGGAACTGCGACCTCACCCCCCCAGCCCCCTCTCCAAGGGGAGGGGGGGAACGGCAACAGCACCCCTCCCCCGGCCCCTCCCCCGGCAATTTGAATAGCCGCGGAGAAGGGAGATTGGGTGCAACGAAAGAGCGTGATTCGAACGAGCCGTTCTCCTTCCACGCGCTGTTGTTGGAACTACCGGGGGAGGAAAGGAGCGCCGCGGCAGTACAATGGAACCAGCAGTGTAATGGACATCCGGCGGGAGGGAGGGGTTTCGTGGGCGAACCACGAAACAATGCAACTGCTACCTCACCATGCCCCTTTTGGGGGAGAGGGGGAGAAGCGTAACGGTAGCCTCACTCCCTCCCCTTGCTAAAATCCCCGCGCCATGGGATTTATACGGCAATTCCGGGAGGTTGGACACCAGCTTGGGGTGAGGAGCCAATTCCCGGAATTCGCAGCCCGGAACGGGCAGACCATACCTCGGGGAGCACCGGTCTCTAATCAATGGTACCGGATCGGTGGGGGATTGCAGGAAACGAATTTCCCCCGGCCAGCGTTGCTCGACATCAGGCCGGACGAGGCTCCCATGGAAAACACCCCGGCGGATGCCATTCCGGTTCCCACGGAAGGCACCGATTCCACTAAAAACTCCCGCGGCACCGAATCGCTTCCTCCCCGCAGTGTCGAGCATTCCCAGGATTATCTCGCCGAAGTAATGGGGGAGGAAGCACGGGCCGGGGAGCGCATCCAGGCTGGACCCATTCTCAGGATGATGTACGATACCGCCGTGGCGGTGGCCTTCAAGCATTGCGGGCACCGGCCGGTATTGCTGCGCCTGGACCGGATGGACCTGACCCGGGAAATCTCCCACATGGACCTGATGCGCATCGATGGGCGGATGACCGAGGTGGGCCGCTCGACCATGATGATCGAGTTGCGTTGCTTCGCCAAAAACCCCGGCGAGCGTCAGTTCCATCCCCGGCACATGGGGTTCATGACCATGGTGGCCATCGACGAGGCGGGGCAGCCCATCCGCAACCTGCCTCCGCTCAGCTACGACTCCCCCCAGGGCCGCGAAGCCAAGGCCCTGGCGGCTCATCGCAAGGCGCAGTTGGAGGAGCGCAGGATGGCGCTGGAGTGGATCGACCGGGAGGAGGGGCTGCGGGTGAAGGACGTAATCGAGCCCGTCCGTCCCGAGCGTTACCAATACCTGAAACCCGATCAGACCGAGGTGCGGATCAAACGCAGGGTGATCTCCCAAAGCCCGTACCTGGATGGGCGGGTGCGGGCAGGGGACCTGCTGGAATGGCTGGACCGCGTCGCCAACTACACGGCCCGCCAGTTCACGGGGAATCCCAACACGGTCACCCTGTCGGTGAACGACCTGGTGTTCACGCGCCCCCTCCACGCCACGGACCGCATCGAGCTGATCTCGCGGGTGGTCTACGTGCGCACCCACACTCTGGAGGTGGCCATCGATATCATCGTCCACACCCTGGAAGGGGAGCCATACACCCTGCACCGGGTGGAGTTTTTTCTGATCACGTTTTCGCCCAGCGGCGGAAAGCAGCGGATTACCACGGGGCTGGAACTGTCCGAAGACGACCAGGAAGCCATGCGGATGTACCTCAAGGCCAGAACGCGCTATTCCTTCTGGAAAGCGCATCCGGAAAGCCATCTCATCCAATCCCCCACCTGAGAACACCGTGAGGAATACCAGTGCAAATCGGGGAGGGAGAACGCCGAGGGTGATCCATGGGCAATAACGAGCATAAACCGGACGAATATCAATCGGGCGGATACGGATCGGGCGGATACGAATCGACACCCGGCGATCCCGTGGCGGCCCCCGCTCCCCGGGAGGGGATCCAGGCCCCCCCACAGAGAGATAATCCGGGCGATAATCCGGGCGGTAATCCGGCCAATGATCCGGCCAATGATCCGGCCGGTAATCCAGGCGATGGCCTGGGAGGCGGTGTTGCATGGCAGCAGTCCGGCGGCATGGTGCAGGGCCAGGCGGGAATGGACGGCCAGAAGGCCCTGTCGCCTTACGTCTTCTTTTCCCATGAAGAGTGGGGAAAACTGCGGGCCGACACCCCACTCACCCTTTCCGAATCCGATTTGTCCCAATTGCGGGGGCTCAACGAGAAAGTCTCCATGGACGAGGTGGTGGAAATCTACCTGCCCCTCTCCCGGTTGTTGAACCTGTATGTGGCCGCCACCCAGGACCTCTATCGCGCCACGGCCACCTTTCTGGGTAACCCCGCGGCCAAGGTGCCTTACGTGATCGGAATGGCGGGCAGCGTCGCCGTCGGCAAAAGCACAACCGCCCGGATTCTGCAGGCCTTGCTTTCCCGCTGGACAAACCATCCGACGGTGGCCCTGGTGGCCACGGACGGCTTCCTTTTTCCCAACCGGAACCTGGAGGAACGGGGGATTATGCACCGCAAGGGCTTTCCGGAAAGCTACGATCTGCGGGCGCTGATTCAATTCGTCTCCGACGTGAAAGCGGGCATTCCACGGGTCAAGGCGCCGGTCTACTCCCATCTCGGCTATGACATCATTCCCGGCCGGTACCAGACGGTGGACCAGCCCGACATCATGATCGTCGAGGGCCTGAACGTGCTGGAATCCGGGATGGGCGAACCAGCACAGCCAGCGCCCGATGGGCCTTCCGCGGAAGCCGGCCGGAGAAAGCACCATCAACGGGTGTTCGTTTCCGACTTCTTCGATTTCACGATCTATGTGGATGCCCAGGTGGAGCATATCCGCCAATGGTACATCGAACGCTTCCTGGCCCTGCGCAATACGTCCTTTCGCGATCCCTCCTCCTATTTTCACACCTTCGCCGGACTGACCGATGCGGAGGCCGTGGAGCGCTCCTCGGCCATCTGGAAAGACATCAACGAACGCAATCTGACCGAAAACATCCTGCCCACCCGCGGACGGGCCCAATTGGTGCTGGGGAAGGCCGCGGACCACTCCGTGCAAAGCGTCCGCCTGCGGAAAATCTGACCCCATGCCGCGAAACCACTTCCGTCAAGTCAGCGGGCGGAATTGACTCTTTCATTCCGGATTCACGGCCGCATGTCCGGCTGAAAATGGTGAAGCATCTCCGGGGGGAAAGGGGGAGAAGATTCCCCGCTGCGCTCTGAATGAACCCTGTTTCGCGACCCGGCCCGATGCCTTAAGTACTTCGCGTCAGAAGTTCGCGAAATAAGAACCGGTAATATTTATGCCAAATAACAAGAAGATAGCCCAAAAACTTCTGACGCGAAGTTCTGCCATCAAGCACTAGTGAAAAGCAGGAATCCCCGTCCCCTTCCAGGCGGGATGCGAGAAAAATGTGATACCGGCACCTTTATTAATGTTCCGCGTTCCATTACTATGACGGCGATGACCGGGACACGGACGGACCGGTTACCAGGATCCTTGGCGGGATCATTGCCAGGATCTTTCCGGAAGGGATACCTTCGGTTTTCGCCCCCATCGCAGGCGTCTGCCTGACAGGGAAAACCTCAACAGGAGTTTGCCGGTGCGCTCCATCCGAATCGACACGGCCCAGCAATGACCGTTCCAACCCAAGTGGACCCAAGCCCGCAAGGCGCGAGCGACGCGGAGCCGCATCGCACCGGGCTGGCCCGGTTGCTGGAGACCACGGTCGGGCTCTCCGCCGATCAGCAGGCCGGGCTGCGCCAGGCGCTGGAAGAAGGGGAAGCCTTTTACGATAATTACAACAACGCCCGCCTCGAGTTGGCATTCTCCTCCTTCGACCGGGAAATGCGCCTTGCGGTTTATGAGTTGTTGTTCCTGCTTCACGTCAATGACCCCAAGCTGGCCAATTTCAGATTCGCCAAAAAGGAATGGGGCACGGTCAAGGGAGTCCGCAAGCAAATCCCGGTGGAGGACGTGGCGGATTTGTACCTGGAAGGGGCCCCCGCCGGCGTGCAGATGATCGGAAGGCTCGCTCCCTTCTTTCGAAACGAGTACAAATCCTATGTGAAAGAGGTATTCGGGATTCCTCCATTCGGGGAGGAACAGCCGAAAGTCGCCCCCATCGTCACCATCCAGTCCGTGGGCTCCATCGGCACCATCGGCCATAAATCCATGGATTCGGACCTGGATCTCCAGGTGATCTATGATCTGATCCCTTTTTCGTTGAAGACGGAGGACTGGAACGATTCCGTCTTCAAGACGGCGATCAACCAGGAACACCGCTGGTGGATCAATCAACTGGCCCGCAAGCAACAGCTATCCATCGAGGAACTCCGCAAGGACCCCGCGGCCAAGAAAAAACTCGGCAAGGCCGCGGAGGAGCGGATCATCCGCACCTACCCGGGTATCTACAAGTATCTGGTGGAAGAGGACCAGGAATTTGCCGTCAAGCTGTTCCGGGAAGGAGCCGACAAGACCCTCCGGCTCCAGATGTTGCACGAATTACTCAATCTGATGAAGCGGGCGGAAAAACTGCGCTGGGCTGGCGACTTGCGGAAGAAGGAAGCATTGCTCAAGGAACGTATCAACCGCATCCAGGAATACATCAACGCCAAATTTCCTGAAGCGGAAATTTACCTGTTCGTCTATACCGTGGACTGGTTTCGCCATGGGAGTTACAGCTCGACGCTGGAGTTCAAGGAATCCTCCGGTTCGGCCTACGAGATGATCCTCAACTACGAGGTCCTGATGCCGGGCATCCAATTCACGCCGATGGTGCCCGCGCATTTCATATTCCCGGATTCCATCAACAACGATTCCTCCCTCTATTCACGAATCATCGATTACATCCGCTTTCAGGCCGTCGAATTGTGGGAGGATCACCGCTACCGATACGTCGACCTGGGAAACACCCCCGATCTGGATGTCAAGTACGTCGCCCAGCACGGCGGGGCGATCTACTGGGAGGCCTTCAAGGCTTCCTCGGGAAATCTTCCCAAGGCCATGTTGAATCTGTTCCGCTTCGAGATGCTGTTGGACGAGCATCTCATCAAGACCACCATCCAGATCGTCAAGGAGCCCGACGCGATCAACAGCCTGGTAACCTCCAAGGCGGACGACGAGATTCTGGAAGAAGTCACAAAAAACAGCCCCGGGACGCCCTTTCCATCATGAAGGGCATCCGGCCCGCCCGAGGTTCCGGGGAGGAGGATCCGGCCATAGCCGTCCCCAAATCCGCCGCCGCCCAACTGGAGGCCATGGCCTCCTTGAAAACAGGTCTCCCCCCCTGGGCCGCACTGGAGATCGAGGAGAAATTCCCCGCCCTGCTCCAGGATCCCTGGTGGTTGCGCTACAAGGCCCTGAAAATCGGGTTTTGCGAACAGCATGGGGTGACCGGGCTGGATCAGGCCATGCGGGACCGCATGTCCAAAGTGATCGACTTGGCTTTCTGCCTGCACGTCCGCATTTCCGACGTCATGGATGCGAAAGTAGCCGGGAAGGGGGAGGTCAAAAATCCCAACCATCGGGAGCAGGTGCTGCAGGAGTTCCTGAACCGCGCGTTTCCCCCGGGCACCCCCCGCCGCATCAACCTGGAAACCCTATTCGTCGGCGGCGTGCGGGGGCTGCTCCTGTTCGAAAAGGAGATGCGCGACCTGTTTACGCATTCCATGAGCCGTGTCGAGGACAAAATGGCCAAGCACGGGGTGCGGGACCACGTGGGAGATTCCAAGGAAGTGGAATTGTGGCTCAACCATTACCTGGAGCATTTCCATCCCCTGGCCCATGCCGTTCCGCGTGTCATCATGAAGCACCTCAAGGTGGCCCGGAACGGGATCGTGATCGCTTATCGCCCGGATGAGGGATGGGCCTTCATGTCCGTGCAAAAGCAGACCCTGCTGGAACGCTCCGCCCAAACCGGGAGAAACGTCAGCTATCTGCCGGAGCGGGTGTTGCTGCTGGAAAAATCAGGATTCGCCATGGGAATGGCCCAGTGCATCGTCAACGGCTATTACGGTGTGCTGGACAAGGACACTCCCGAGGAACGGCTGACGGCCATCGAGTTGGACGATAAAAAGCTCAACCAGGGCAGCAATATTCACAACGAGATGGCTTTTCTCACCCAGGTCCAGGTCAATCGCCTGATGGAGCGCCTCGTCGAGTCTTTTCCGTACCAGTATTACGACTACATGGACGTGCTGAAGAAGGAACGGGACGTCACCACTGTATTCGTGATGTTGAACCTGTGGCAGTTCGGGCAGGTGTCCATCATGTATCGCGACAATCTCAACGCCTGGTTTTGCGACGAATTCGAGGTCACCGAACTGTTCACCGACGCGCTCGAACTGAGCAAGGACATGCTGCGCCTGCTGCGGGCAAAACCCCTGCTGGACAAAATCAAGGAGCATTTCCAATTGCACATAATTGACCCCCACAAGGTGGAATTGCATGCCTGGGCCAATCCCAACAGCCTGGCGAAGGACCGCACAATGTCCTTCCATGCACGGCTCAAGGACATGGAGGAAGGGACAACCTTCGTCGAGGTCATGCGCTCCATGGAACGCCAGGCCATCGGAGACCTGCTGGAAGGACTGGGCGAGAGCGAGGGAGCACAGGCATAAGAGGGCCCGCTCACCGCCATATAGCCATGGCGCCGGCCCGCTCACAGCGAACCGTCCCGGCCAAGGCGAATATTCCGGCCGCGACGGGATTTCCGCCCGCGCTGGGTTATCTCCCCACACAGGGGCATCTCCACTGTAGCGAAGCCTACAGCCGCTGGCCCACCCCCGGGAATTACAGGTAACATTCAAGGTAGAACATACATCGGCCGGCCGGCTCCGGACCTCCATGTGCATCCTGAATGTGCATCCGGAGAACCCGGGCGGAACGGAGCAAATGGACATCAAAGGAATATGGAGTTGGAAATGCCGGAAGTTGTAATGTACACAACCACCTATTGTGGATTTTGCGCCCAGGCGAAATACCTGATGAAAGACAAGGGCGTCGAATTCGAGGAAATCAACCTGGACGATCAACCGCACCGGTTCGAGGAAATGGTGCAAAAAGCCGCAGGACGGCGCACGACGCCGCAAATCTTCATCGACGGCCGGGGGGTCGGGGGCTGTGACGACTTGTTCGATCTGGACGATACAGGAGAATTGGATGAACTCCTCGCAAGAGTTGAGTAAGGAAACCCAAGGCGCTCCCTCCAGTCACCACCGGGTGGCGATCCTGGGATCGGGACCGGCCGGATTGACGGCGGCCGTATATGCCGCCCGGGCCAACCTGGAGCCGGTGGTGGTTTCCGGAAACGATCCCGGGGGACAGTTGACCATCACCACGGAGGTGGAAAACTACCCGGGCTACCCCGATGGCGTGCAGGGCCCGGAGATGATGGACGACTTCCGCGAGCAGGCCGAGCGCTTCGGCACGCAATTCAAGTCCGGCAACGTCAAGGGAGCCGATCTTTCCAGCCGCCCGTTCACCCTCTCCCTGGAAAACGGGGAGGCGCTCACCTGCGATGCCCTCATCATCGCCACGGGCGCGTCGGCGCGCTGGCTGGGCATCGAGTCGGAAACCCGCCTGCGGAACCGGGGCGTTTCCGCCTGCGCCACCTGCGACGGCTTCTTCTTCCGGGAAAAGCCCCTGGCCGTGATAGGCGGCGGCGACACGGCCATGGAGGAAGCGCTCTTCCTCACCAAATTCGCCACCAAGGTTTCCGTCGTTCACCGCCGGGACGAGTTGCGGGCCAGCAAGGTAATGCAGGAGCGCGCTTTCAAGAATCCCAAGATCGAGATGGTCTGGGACTCCACGGTGGAAGAGGTGCTGGGAAGCGAAGAGGAGGGCGTCACCGGATTGAGGTTGAAGAACCTGAAGTCCGGCGCAGAGAGCGAATTGCCGGTGCAGGGCATGTTCGTCGCCATCGGGCATGTCCCCAACACCCAGGTTTTCCAGGGTCTCCTCGATATGGATGAGTTGGGCTATCTCAATGTCACTCCCGGTACTACCTACTCCTCGCTGGAAGGCGTATTCGTCGCCGGGGACGCCGCGGACAAGGTCTACCGCCAGGCCGTCACCGCCGCCGGGACGGGCTGCATGGCCGCCATCGACGCCGAGCGCTGGCTGGCCGAACAGGGCCTGGAGTAACAGGCCCTCAATTCAAGCCGCGAAGGTGTACCGGCTTCCCACGGCATTGTAGAGCACCATTCCCGGGAGCCGGCGGCGAAGCGATTCCATGGCCGGAATCCCGGTGCAGTGCATGGGCACCATGATGTCCGGCTCCAGTTCGGCCAATCCCGCCACGGTCTGTTCCACCACCTCCTCCTCCGCCCCGTTGAGGTGAAAGCCGCCGATCACGGCGTGAAACTTCTCCACGCCCGTCACCTCCCGCGCATGGCGCAGGGTATTGATCACCCCGGCATGACCACAGCCGGTCACGACCACCAGCCCCTTGTCCTTTACCTTGTAGATCAGCGCCTGCTCGCCCGGCAGGGTATCATGCACCTGCTCCCCGTCCTGCTCCACCAGCAGGTACGGCGACCCATGCTCAAAGGCCGTAACGCGGGCGATCTCTCCGCTCAACAGCGCCTGTCCGTTCAAAACCGCGGGCTCGCGCACCGTTTGGATCTCCACCCCCTGTGCCTGCAACTTCTCCGGGTCCACCGTTCCCATCTCCCGCACATCTCCATCCGGATAACGCCGGAAACGTCGCTGGAAGGAATTTTCGCCCAAATACAGCGTCAGGTGGCTGGAAAAGGCCGCGCGGCGGGATTCCAGCAGGGCCTGGAGGCCGCCCCAATGGTCGCTGTGAGGGTGGCTCAATATCAGGTGAGAAATGGCCGCAAGGTCCAATCCATCTTCTTCCAGCGCGGTCAGATTGTTGAGCAGCACCAGGGGTGTGCGCCCGAAATCGAACATCACCGGGAGCGTGTCCCCCCCGCTGCGGGAAGTGGCCAGGTAGGAGACCCCGTGCTCCGCGCAGAAATTGGTGCCTTCCTCCACTTTTTTCGCTTTGGCCCTGCGCACCGGACCCTCCTCGGCCAGGAGGAAGTCCGCCA
>CAZOXD010000112.1:2310-4037 GCA_964583525.1 uncultured Pseudomonadota bacterium | reverse complement strand
ATGGAACCACTGCAATTTGGCGAGATCGAAGTGATCCGGGTGGAGGAAGGATGGCTCTCTTTCTCCTACGAGTTTTTCTTCCCCGATCAAACCGCGGAGGACTTTCTGCGCCACAAGGAGTGGACCATGCCCCGCTTCATCAGCGAGGATCTGCGTTTGAACCTGAGTGTCCACACCTTCATACTGCGCACCCGGCACCACACCATTCTGGTGGATACCTGTGTCGGCAACGACAAGGAGCGTCCCACGAAGCAGATGAACCGGCTCCGGACGGACTTCCTGAACCGGCTCGCCCAGGCCGGAGTGACACCCGACCGGGTGGATTATGTCTTCTGCACCCACTTGCATTCCGACCATGTGGGCTGGAACACCCGCCTGGACAACGGACGCTGGGCGCCCACCTTTCCCAAGGCCAAATACCTCTTCCACCGTCCCGAGTTCGAGCACTACATGAACCTCCCGGACGACGAGAAACTGCCCGCCCTGCTGGACAGCGTGGCGCCCATCCACGAGGCCGGACAGGCGGAGTTGGTGGACGGCGATCACGCCATCGGGGACGGCATCCTGCTCGAGCCCACCCCGGGGCACACGGTTGGACATTGCAGCGTCCACATCTCCGGCGGGGGCCGGGATGCCGTGATCACGGGGGACCTGATGCACTCACCCATCCAGGTGGCCGAGCCCCAATGGAAGACGGTAGCCTGTGACAATCCCGATCTGGCCGTGAAGACCCGTACGGAATTCATCCGGAAATACGCGGACGGCCCCACCCTGATTCTGGGCACCCATTTCGGCCCGCCCACCGCCTGCCATTTCGTGAGCGAAGGCGATTCCCACCGTCCGCGCTTCCTGGGGGAGTAGGGAGCCCCTCCAAGGCAACCGCATTCTGAATATTTTGCTGGAATCTTCAGTTTCGTCCGAAAAAAAAAATAATGGCACGGGCGTCCCTGCCCGCGGAAGGGCGTTGTAATCAGGGGGGGCCTGCCCCACTCCGGACTCGCTTCTTGCCATGATGAATGAAGGGGACTTTCCCCGGAGGGGGATGGCGCCTTTATCCTACCTCCCCGGGCCGGACAGGCGTGTCCGGCCCTCGCATGCGGCGCACCCTGCTACCGCTTGTGGCGTTCGATCCAGCGGATGTTGCGGTCCACGGCCTTCCAACCCAGCTTCCACAAGCGGCCCTTGCCCCACAGGCCGCTTCCGTAGGGGTTGGAGAAGCGGGATCTTCCCCCCACGCGCGCCTTTTGCCCCTGGTCCCGCACCAGGCGGCGGGTGAGGTTGCGGCGGGATTCCTTCGCGCCCCCCAATTCGCTCCAGCGGGCCATCAACTCCCGGCGGCGCCAGACGTTGGATTCCTGGGCGGCGGCCGCGCGCAGCTTGGCGCGGCGGCGGCGCAACGCCTTCCCCCGGTAGCCGCTCAGCCAATACACCCCAAATGCCACCAACAGCGCGGCGAGGAGGAAGAACGGATCCTTGAAATCCAGGTTTGCGATGAACTCGATGTACTCCATGGTTCCCGGCGGAAGGCTATTGGTCTCGCGGTGGTTTCACGGTGCGGTCATCTCATGGCCCGCCGCGCAAGCCTGCGCGTCGGGCTGATCTTGGGTAACCCACGGGCAGGAGTGATGCAAAAATCGGGGCCAGCGGGACAGGCAGCGCGGGTATCTCCCTCCCACGCCCTCAATACAACCGGGTTTTGATGGATTCCTCGGTGCCCCGGTCCAACT
>CAZOXD010000112.1:0-2210 GCA_964583525.1 uncultured Pseudomonadota bacterium | reverse complement strand
TCCATGCCTCCGATCTGGTCGGCCAGCATCTGGCCCATGGTGGGAAAGCTTTTCCGCTCGATTTGGGTTTCCGGGTCCCATAGTTTGGAGCGGATCATGGCCTTGGGGCAATGCAGAAACACCTCGCGGACTTCCACCACCAGCCCGGTTTTGGGAACCTTCCCCTGCACCGCCAGCGGGGCCAGCAGGGAGGCATCGCGGGTGATGCGCGCCCGGCCGTTCACACGCAGGGTCTCGTTCACTCCGGGAATCAGGAAGAGCAACCCCACCTGCGGATTTTCCAGGATGTTGCGCAGACCATCCAGGCGGTTGTTGCCGGGACGGTCCGGAATGAGCAGGGTGTGGTCGTCGAGCACCGCCACAAACCCGGGGGCATCGCCCTTGGGAGAGACATCGCCCCCGCCCTCCACCCCGGCCGTTCCCATCACCAGGAAGGGGCTGTGGGCGATGAAGTTGCGCGCGTGGGGGTCCAGCGAGGTCATCTCCTTTCAGCCCGACGCGCAGGCTTGCGCGGCGGGCCAGAGCGGAGCGAGCGTTCGAAGGGCGGGCCGTAGAGGTCCCTCAATTCCTCTTCCCGGGCGATTTCCTTCGGGTCCATGTCCATGGGGGGTACCATTCCTGGTTTGGTTGACGGAGTATACAAGCCGCGGAAATTCCCACGGTGATTGCCGCGGGACGGGAGGTTATCCCTTCCTTAAGTTTTCCTGGGCCTGCCTGTGACCGAGCTTGGAGGCCTTGCGCCATTCGCGGCGGGCCGCCCCGGAGTTGCCCAACTTGGTGAAGGTGCGCCCCCGGTTGTAGTAGGCCACGGCGATTTTCGGATCGTGGCGGATGGCCTCCTTGTAATCCTCCAGAGCATCGGAATGGCGTTCCAGCACCTCGTGGGTCATGCCCCGGTTGTTGTAGGCCACGGCGTAGGTGGGGTCCAGCCGGAGGGCCTCCCCATAATCCGCGAGCGCCTTGTCCCGCTCCCGCAGCCCGTCATGGGTGATGCCGCGGTTGTTGAGGTAGATCGCACTGCCCGCGTCCAGGGCGATGGCGCGGTCATATTCCTTGAGGGCCTTGGTATAAATACGCTGCTTGTAAAACGCGTTGCCGCGGTTGTTGAAGGCGTCCGCGTACTTGGGATCGAATTGGATAGCCTGGTCGTAGTCCTCGATGGCGTTGGGGAAATCCCCCTGCCGGTAATGCACGTTGCCGCGGTTGTTGAAGGCGTCCGCGTATTCGGCATCCAGGGAAATCGCCTTGCCATAGTCCTTCAGGGCCGGCTTGTACTGCTTCCAGTAGTAATTGGCGTTGCCCCGGAAGAAGTAATAGACCGGATAATCCGGCACCAGCTTGATGGCCTGGTTGATGAACTCGATGGCCTGCCCGGCGTCGGTGTACTCCATGCCGTTCCACAGGCCCTGCAACTTGCCGAACCACCCCTGGGCGTCCAGGCGCCTGGTGGACTGGCGGAACGCGGTTTTCAGGGTTTTCCTGTCCGCCGCTCCGCCTTTTTCGGGAAGCTCCGCGTTGCGCCGTTCCAGATCGGCGTAGTCCTCGATCAGGTGGGCGTTGCGGCGCTCGGAGGCCTTGATGCGCTCCAACTGCATCTTGTCGGTGAGCAGCCTGCGCACACGGTCGTCCAGGCGGAACATCCCCACCTTGCCCCTGACCACGATGCGGATTCCCTTGCGGTCCCCGTCGCCGAACGGCTTCTCGCGCACCACCTCGGAATGCATCACGCCGCTGGAAAGGGCCAAAGCGTCCTCGCCAGCCGCTGCGCTGCTGCTGGAGGAAGGCAGGGAGGCCTTGCGGCCCAGATAAACGCCCATCTCCTCCAGGATCTGGCGCTTGGCCCGGGCCACGGCTCCGGCGCGGGCGTCTTCCAAGGTCTCCACTCCCTGGATCACCTTGCGGATTTCCTTGCGGACGGTCTTGGTCCCCAGGTTCCCCAACGATCCCCACCGCAACAACGCACCCGCCAATTGAGCAATGATTCTCGCATCCATCGTATGCTTCGCTCCGGTTCATGGCGCCGGCCGGAAAACGCCGGCTATGACATTTCACATGGCTTTTTCCAGCGCTTTTCCCAATCCAGGCACTATCCTATGATCGGGTGCCCGGCAATTCAACCCCGCGGCATGTGGAGCAAGCGAAATTTACAGCTTCAAACGAAAGGGGAACCGCCGATGAACGCCGATAAACGCGGATGTGGAACCGCGAAC
>CAZOXD010000111.1:0-16167 GCA_964583525.1 uncultured Pseudomonadota bacterium | reverse complement strand
GGAGCAAGGCGTCTCGAAGGGCGATACGCATGTTTTTATGACGCTATGTATAGAAACCCTGTGACCAATTCGGAAAAGGAAAATCTTTACAACATGTGGGGGAAAGTTTTCCCCCCGGTAGTTTATTGTGGGATTACCGTCTGTGGTGAGGGCGATTCGACGGAGTCTAGCAGACTCCGGTTCAAGGCGGTCCGGGACGTTGCCGGCCAGAACCAGTACCGGGAGCCGGTACTGAATCTGAGCGCACAAGCGTCCGCCTATTCCAAGAGCCCGCTGCTTACTCCTGGGTCACTACTATGGAAGAATCCTGGCCGCCGAATCCGAACGCGTTAACTTGAAAGGCTTCGATCTTGGTAGGCGCGGGCTCGTTGATCACCACGCGCAGGTCGCCGATCTCGGGCATCAAATCCCTCGCGTCGCTGGTTCCCGCAGTCGCCATGAGCGCATTCTGCTTCATGCTGTGGATGCCGACCAGCATACCCAAGGCGCCAGCCGGGCCATGGGGATGACCAAAGTTTCCCTTGGGCGACGTGACAGGCAACGGCTCGCTTCGGTTACCATAGATGCGGTTGAGTGCCGCCAGCTCGGCGATGTCACCCACCGGGGTACCCGTCCCATGAGCCACAACGGCATCCACGTCGTCGGCGCCGCCTGGCAGTTCGGCATTTTGGATTGCCAGTTCCATGACGCGCTGCTCCCACTTGCCTTCCGGTTCCGGAGAGGAAGGGTGATAGGCGTCGGCCAGGGTTGCATACCCCCGCAGCATCCCGTGAATAGTGGCGCCTCGTTTTCTGGCCAAATCGGCGCGCTCCAACACAAACATACCCGCGCCTTCCCCGAGCATGACCCCAAACCGCTCCACGTTAAAGGGGCGGCAGGTCTTGTAAGGGTCCGGTTGTGGCTTGAACATGGCATAGTTCCGGGCACCGAAAAACAAGAGCGGACTAATCGCGCAATCCGTACCGCCGGTGATGGCGACATCCACCTCGCCTGTTTGAATCATGCGCGCCGCGGTGCCCATGGCGTCGTGGGACGAGGCGCAAGCGGTGGCAACAACAAGTTGTGGCCCATGCAATCCCCAACGTAGAGCGATATGTGCGCTGGGCATGTTTGCCAATGATTTGACCATGAACTTCCTGTCCACGGCGTCCGGCCCCTCAGATTCCAAGTTGTGCTGATCCTCAGCGTTGACGTCCACGCCGCCCAAGGCAGTGCCGATGACGACCGCTGTGCGCAACGGGTCTGGCTCTTCGATTCCTGCATCCTCCACGGCCTGTGCGGCGGCGGCGATTGCGTATTGGGAGAATGTGGCCGTGTTCCGCACCACGCGATCCTCCATCCAATCCTCCGGCTTGAACGCCTCAATCAGCGACATCCAGATATTCTCGTATCCGGGCTGATCGTTCCAGGGCGTGGGGACTGCGACCACTTTCCCTATTGAAATATTGCGATTGAATTCTTCCAGATTCTGTCCGATCGACGAAATGACACCCATCCCGGTTATGGCTACGTTGTCCACAATTGTCCCTCAGCTAAATCATTGTGTCGGATTGAGCGCTGGCTGGCTCACCATTTTATACTAAGTTGTTCAAAAAAACTCAAAAACGTGTTCCAGCCCTATCGCTTGATGATTCCCAGCCACGAGCAAGCAGGTTGACACTTGCCCGTCGTCCAAAGGGTACTGGCAAGTTTTTAACTCACGGCCCAAAGAGAAGGAATTTGCCCCCTGCCCAACTCCTCCGGGCACACCAAAATCCCGGCAGGATGGCATGAAGGATTCGGGACGGAAAACTCCCGTTCATTTGGGAAAATATCCCTCTTCGGTAAATTCCGTGGATGATTTATCGGGTAGTTCCCTGAGGCTTATCCAGGGGCAGCGGACTTTTCGTCATCACCCACCAGCGAATCGCGGATGATTTCTCTAATGTTGCCGGCGAAGAGGGCCTGGGGACCTTCCATCTTTACCTGGCCCATTTCAAACATATACATGTACTCGGAATAGGCCGCCGCCTTTTGGATATTCTGGTCCACCAATAGGATGGTCAGCCCTTCATCTCTTTTTTTGGCCAGGAATTCATACACGTAATCGGTAACGATCGGGGAAAGTCCGGCGGAGGGCTCGTCCACCAGAATTAGTTGTGGCGAGGAAATCAACTCCTTGGCGATGGAGAGCATTTTCGCCTCCCCGCCGCTCAGGAAGGTAGCGCGGGACTTTTGCTTGTCGGCCAGCACGGGAAACAGGGCGAAGGTTTCTTCCAGCCCCCGTTTAATCCGTTTGGCGTCTCCCTTGAAGGTCCAACAGCCCAGCAGCAGATTCTCCGTCACGGTGAGTTGCGGAAAGGTGCTGATCCCCTGGGGAATGTAACTGATCCCCATCCTCTTGATCTCGGCGGGGGAACTGCTGCTGATCTCCCGCTCCCGGAAGAGGATGGAGCCTTGATGAGGAGGCAGGAATCCGAAGATGGATTTGAGCAGAGTCGATTTCCCCGCCCCATTTGGGCCGATGATGCCTGTCAGCCGGCCTTGCTCCGCCTTCAGGCTCAACCCCTGCAGGATATCGACGTCCTGCACGTAACCGACATTCAGGTTTTCAATGGTCAGCATCGTCATGGGACGCTCCCAAGTAGGCCTCGATCACCTGGGAATTGTTGGCCACTTCCTCCATGTTTCCCTCGGCTATCAGGCTTCCCTCGTGCATGACGGAAATTTTTTGGCACAACCGCCGTATCGAAGGCATCTCATGGCTGACGATCAGAAAAGTGATGCCGTGTTTTTCATTCATTTCCAGGATGGCATCCATGATCGTATCTTTGATGGTCTGATTTATCCCGGCAAAGGGCTCGTCCATCAGGAACAGGTTCAACCCGTTGGCCATCAGCCCCCGTGCGATCTGAAGGAGCATGCTCTGCCCTCCGGAAATCTGCTTGGCCTGCAAGTGCTGAATATGGTCGAGCCCGCTGAATTTCAGTCTTTCCTCGGTTTGCGCGAGAATCTTCCCGAACCCTTCTGGCGTTTTCTGGGGGGCGGTGGCCAGGGCTGGCACCAGCATGTTGTCCAGCACCGTCATATCCCGGAAGAGTTTGGGTATTTGGAAGGTGCGCATGATGCCTTTCCAGACGCGCCGATAGGGCTGCAAATTCACGATCGATTTGCCCTGATAGAGAATGTCGCCTCCACTGGGCCGGTACAGCCCGGCCAACATGTTCATGGTCGTGCTCTTCCCCGAACCGTTGGGCCCGATGAGACCGCGAATTTCATGGGGCTCGATGGAAAACGAGACATCGTTGACGGCGACCAGCCCACCGAAGCGTTTGGTCAGATTTCGCACTTCCAGCAGTGGCATGATGCAGTCCCGACAGGGTGATATGGATTCAAGCCAGGCGTTCCTTTTCGCCCATCAGACCGGTGGGCCGGAAGATCAGCACCACGATCAGGAACGCGAACCCAAACAGATCGCGGTAGGCTGGTGATATGAAGACCGATCCCAGACTTTCGATCAACCCCAGCAGCAAGGCTGCGATGATGCTCCCCGGGATGGAGCCCAATCCGCCAATGACGATGATCTCGAAGCCCTTCATGGTCGGCACCGAACCACTTTCGGCCCACACCAGAAATACCGGAGCCAGCAACGCGCCCGCGGTGGCAGCCAACCCGACCCCGATGCCGAAAGCGATTTCATCCAGGCGCCGCACATTGATGCCCGCGGTCTGGATGCCCACGCGATTCTGCGACATCCCCCGCAAAGCCCTCCCCGCCCAGGTTTTCTTCATCAAAAAATAAAAGAGACCCAGGATGACTACCGTGCCCACGATGGCCATGAAGCGGTTGCCACTGATGGGCAAGGGGCCTATTTCCACGGGTGGAAAGTAGTCGGGCACGGAATACTGGTAAGGCCCCCCCAGGATGATCGCCAGATTCCGGATCAGAATCATCAGGACAATGGTGACGATGGTGGCGTATTCGTCGCGCCGCTCTGATTCACCCACGAACATGGGCCACAATAAATACCGCTGCACTCCCATGCCGAGAATAAACACCACGCAAAATGCAACCGGAATGCCCAGGAACCAGAGCGATGGCCCGACAACCATTGTGATCACCAGGTACTGCACGTAGCCGCCGATCATGTAAAACTCGCCCATGCTCCAATTGACGATTTTCATCATCCCGTGGACGAAGGTAATCCCCACGGCCATCAAGGCATAGATGACTCCGATGACCAGGCCGGCCAGCACATATTGTAGAAGGTGGGTAAACTCCACGGTGTTCTTCTTTTCTTATGCCTCACCCTGCCGGGGCCGGTGACTCCCCCCCTCCCAACACGGTAGGCGGAGGCGCGTAGCGGAATCGCACAGTGCATTCCGGAATTCCATTCGCCTCCCTCGTGCGTCATGGCAGAAAAAAGGCGAATGGGGAATGTGGGGTCCGGCCGCCTGCCGGGTTATCGGCTGCCCTGGGTAATGGACCCGTTCTTCAGTCCCTCCGGGTAGAGAATCGTCCCGTCCTTCAGGCTTTGGCCTTTGCGGGTGTACTGGACGATCAGGACTGGAGGAGAGGATTGATGCCAGCGCACACCCTTGACCCGGTTGAATTTTACCGGGCCATTGAAGTTATCGTAGCTATAATCCTCCAGGGCTTGGATGATGTCCGCGGATTTGGCCGATCCGGCATGATAAATAGCCTCGGCGATGATTACTATTTGGCCGAAGGCATTGGAGGCGCCGAAGATGGGTTCGTCATCGTGACGCTTTTTAAATTCCCGCTTGAACCATTCTCCCACAGCCGTCAGCTTTTGGGCCGGGTGGCCGTAGGAAATATAGTTGAGGTACTTGCCTTTGTCTCCCAGGTTATCCCAGAAAATGGGCTGCGTGGGGAAGTCGTAGGAAGCCACCATCTGCGCTTCGGGAAACAGCTTGATGTCATATGCCTGCTTGATAATCAAATAGGCGGCATCCCCCACACCCACGTTGATCACCAAGTCGGGTTTCCAGTTTTTGATCTGAAGCAATTGGGGGGTCAGATCGCGGGTGTTCTTGTCGAAGACGTAGGTCTTCAGCGACAGGCCGATATTTTGGGATTTGTTGAGCTTTTTCATCAATTCGACCTGCCCAACCCCGTAATCGGTGTTTTCCGCCACCATCGCTATTTTTTTGTACCCCTGCTGCTTGATGAATCCCAGATAAGTTTCGATTCGGTCGTCGCCAATGGCCGCTGTACGGAACACGGTGCGGGCGCCGGATTCGGTGATCTTATTGGAACTGGCCTGGGTACTGAAAACCGGCACCCCGGTCTTCTTGGAAAGATTGATCAGGGCGAGCATGTTGGAACTGTGAATTTGCCCTATCACGACCACAACCTTGTCCCGCGAGGTCAGTTTGCGAAAGCCCGAGACGGCTTTTTCCACTTGCCCGGCATCGTCTTCGACAATGAGCTTTAACTTCCGGCCCAATACGCCGCCCTTCGAGTTAATGTAATCCACTCCAATCTTGGCCCCCCGCACGGCCTCCTTGCCCAATTGGTGAGCGCCCGCCGTGAGCGGAGTGAGAATGCCGATCTTGATATCCTGAGCGTTGGCAGCGCCCGTGCTCAGGAACATTGTTCCCAACACCATCGTGAGGGCGATTATGCAAGGTTTCGAGAATCTCATGGTATTTCCCCTTGTAATATTTTTAATTGAACGGCGCTTGGTCTGAACAACCCCGGGAATTCCATTGCTACCCCTCTCCCCATCTCCCTAGGCGGGAGCCTGCTGCTTCGCACCGGGGGAGTTCCGCACCGGCTATTGCGGCAGGATATCCTCCTTTCAATCGTTGTTTCCCTATCCAATGGCGCCACCAATGCTTTTGTAGACATAGTTGGTTAGCGACACAATATCAAATACCGGCAACCCCACTTCCTTGTGCACGGCGCGGGTGTAGGGTGGCATGTTGGTGCATTCGAATAAAAGAGCCCCCACCTCCGGATTTTCCTCCACCATCCTCCGCGCCACGCGCTTCATGTCGCCCTCCGCTTTTTCCACGTTTAGGTCCAACTCGTTGTCCAGCAATACCCGGCTCAGTTCCTCTTCGCCTTCCACGCCCCGCACGATGACCGGCACCTCCTCCGCGCCCACGCCGGAATAATGGGCCGGGGTGAGGAAGCGGGCGTCCACGGTGATCACGCCCACCTTCTGCCCCGGTTGCAGCATGCGATGCACCATCGGGAGTTGAATCAGACTGGAGGTGAACACGGGTACGGGTACGCTGGCGGCGATCTCCGGCTGAAATATCGCCAGAAATCCGCAGCTTGTCGTGATGGCGCGGGCTCCCTCCTCCACCAGTTCACGAGCCGCTGAGATGAACGGTTTCAGCAGGCCCTCCGCTTTTTCGCGCACGACCCGATGCGGGGAGGCATCCTCCACAACGGAGTACAGGACGGGAAAGCCGAAGGTCCCGGCGTTGCCGATATCTCCAGGAATCCGGGGGAAGCGTGTGTTGAGCAGGATAATTCCCACGGATGGACCCTGGCCGCCCCCCGCAGCCCCCTGCGGCGCCTGGTTGTCCGGTTTCAACCCCATGGCACCCCTTTCTCATCTATCCCTGGATTTCTGGGTTGCAAGCGCCCCGGATATTTTCAGGGAAAGCGCGCGAAGCATACCGTATATGCCATCCTGGTAGGTACGGATGATGACGAGCACGAGAATTGCGAACAGCACCATCCGGTATTCGGCGTAGTCCCGCAGCGCCTCCGATACGATCTGGATGAACAAGGCCCCCAGCAGCGGACCCCAGAAGCTGCGCAAACCGCCGGCAATCACCATCACCAGGATAATGGCCATCTCGTTGAATTTGATCGGTGTGGGGCTGAGCAGGCCAATATAATGCGCCTGCAAGGCGCCGGCAAATCCGGCCATGGCGCTGCTGACAGTGAAGGCGAAGCGCTTCCAGCGCACCGTGTTGACCCCCATCGCCTGGGCCGCCTCATCGTCGTCGCGGATGGCTCGCAGATAATATCCCACGGGAGAGCGGATGATTTCGAACACGATCCATAAGCACACCACCGTGAATGCCAAAAACAAATAGTAGAATGGCGTGGGATCGATTGTATCGAAAATCAGATCGGTCGACAGCCCCAAATCGCCTTGCGTGAACTTGTATTCGGTGATGATCCACAGCCGGAAGGATTCCGCGAAGGCCCAGGTGGTCAAGGCAAGATAGATTCGGCGCATGTTCAGGCAGATGGATCCCAGGCCGAAGCCCACCAGAGCAGCCAGGAACGTGCCGAAAAGAATTCCCACCGGAATGGGGATGGAGACCCCCCAGTAACCGGGCGCATGATACAAAAGCAATGCCGAACCATAGCCCCCCAAAGAGGCGAAAGCATGATGCGCGAGGGAGAACTGTCCTGTGTATCCTGCCAGCAGATTCCAACTGATGGCGAGAATGGCGTAATAGAACGCGATCGTGATGACGTGGACATAGTACTCCCCCAGCCAAAGGGGAAATAATGCGCCCACCCCCGCGGCAATCGCCGTTACCGTAAAAAATCGTTGTCTCGAATTCGACATCGTCGCAGGACTCGTCATTCGGTGATCCATCCCTGCTTTTGCCGCGCATCCAAACCGGATTCGACTTTTACGAAGTATTCATATTGATTATCGCCTATAAATACAAATGCCGGGTGGGGCCAATCCATTGAGATGCAGCTAACGCGGAACCATCCGTGCTTCTGACATGAAAAAAGTCCGATACCAACCAGGTCCGATACGAACCAGGTAGGCACATGACCCGCTTGATCGATTTTGCCGCAGTTCAGCGTCTTATTTCCATGGCCGAATGCATCGATGTGGTGGAAGCCGCCTTCATGGATTATGCGGAAGGGAGGGCAATCATCCCTGCGCGGCTTCGTGTGGATATTCCCGGCGCCGAGGGGACGGGGTATTTCATGGCGGGATATCTGAACGGGAGGCAGGGACAGGCCTTCGGCTGCAAGGTCGTGACAGGTTTCCGGAAGAACCAGGAGGCCGGGCTGCCGAACGTGATGGGGACCCTGACCTTGCTGGATGCCGAAACCGGCCGCACCCTGGCCATCATGGATGCCCGCTACCTGACCAGTATCCGCACGGGCGCCTCCTCCGGTGTAGCCGCGCGCCATCTGGCAGGAAAGAACGCTTCTCAGGGAGCCATCCTGGGATTGGGAGAGCAGGCGCTGCCCCAACTCCAGGCGATGGCTGCCGAATGCCGCCTGATCCGGATTCGAGCCTATTCCCCCACCGCTGCGGAGAAACCCGAGCAATTGGCCGCCATGAGCAACACTCTCGGCATTCCGGTGGAGATCGCTCCCAGCGCAAGGGCAGCCTGTGAAGACGCCGACGTGATCGTGCTGGCCACCACCCGGGACCGGCCCGTGATCGAGGGCCAATGGATCAAGCCGGGAGCCTTCGTGAGCGCCATCGGATACCACACCCCGCAAGGGGGCGAGGTGGATGGGGAAACCTTCCGCCGCGCAGGAGCTATCGTGTGCGACGACGTGGAAGCCAACCTTCGGGAATCGGGCGATCTGATGAAGGCGGTGGAAGATGGGACGATCAGGCGGGATCGTCTGATCAACCTTGGCGATCTGGTGCGCGGCGAGGCGCCGGGGCGGAGAGATGAGACGGAGATCATCGTCTACAAGAGCATCGGGAACGCTTTTCAGGATCTGGCCGTGGCCCTCCATGTGTACCGGAATGCCTGCGAACAGGGGATCGGGACGGAATTTTCCTTCGGAAATCCGGGGGAGTAATAATCGCCGGTGAAAATCGCCGCCGGAGAAATCCCCGGCCGCTAACCGGAGCCCCCGAAGGCGCTGGCGGTTCCTGCCGCGGGTTGCTGTCCGGCGAAGCGCTCCAAGCTGAATTCGGTGAAGAGTGGGGAATCCTCCCTGCCGGCCAAGCGTGCGGCGACCGCCCGGCCCACCAGCACGGACAGCGTGAATCCGCTGTGCATGACCAACAGGATCAGTCCGGGCTGGCCTGGCGCCTCGCTGATGATGGGCAAGGCATCGGAGGGAATGGGCCGGATGCCGCCGTAGGAACGCAAGATGGCCAGGGATCGCAAGGCCGGCACCGAATCGGCCAGGGTGCGGGCTATGCTGGTGAACCCGTCATAGGTGACGGAATCGTCGAAGGATACTGGCTCCTGGGTGTATCCGAACAGAAAGTTCCCCGAGGACACCTGTTTCAGCATGAACCCTCCCCGCCCCGGATCGCCCAGACAGGCCACGAAGCCATTGAGCCGCTTTTCGGACTTTTCCGTAACGAGAATCTGCCCCCGTGATTGCACCATGGGCACCTCGGCGCCCACCATGGCGGCGATGGCGGGGGTGAATATGCCCGTCGCGCTCACGACATGCCGCGTCTCGAAGGAGCGCTCTCCCGCCACGACCGTGCGCGTGTCCCCACCGCCGGACCCCAGCGATGTGACTTCCGTTTGGAATCTCAACTCCGCGCCCAGCTCCCTGGCTTTGCGCAGGTAGGCCGCCACCGTCTTGAAGGGATTCACCTCGATATCGATTGGGCAGAGGTAGCCCCCGCTATAGAGAGCGGGTAGGAGCGGCTCCCTGCGCAGCACCGCCTTGCCATCGAGCAGTTCCAGTGGAAAGCCTTCGGCATTCAACTCCGTGATCCGCTGGCGGGCTTCCTCGAACTCCCGTTCCGTCCGCATCAAAAAGATACTCCCGATTTCGGAGTATTCCAGATCGCTCTCCAGTTCCTTTTCCAGGCCGGCGTACATGGCAATGCCATCGCGGTTGAGGCGGTTGTAGCTCGCCGGCATTTTCAGGTGCGAACCGAGCCAGGCGTACGTGGCGCCGGAGGTAAGGCAGAGGGGTTCGTTCTTCTCCAGCACCAGCACGGTCAATCCATCCTTGGCGCAGTGGTAGGCCACCGAGGCGCCCAGCACCCCTCCACCGATTACAATCACATCATATTTTTTTGGAGCCATCTCTTCTGTCCGGCTTTCTGCGACGAACTTCATCCGCGTCTGTGCCCCAATTGCCCGGGCATTGCTTCAACCGGCCGGCATGGCATTCGGGTTGGCCGTGCCCGGAGTATCGTCCTCTCCAGCCGCAGGTCCTGAGGAAGGCTCTGTCGAGAACGCATTCAGGGGGAGGGGTTGCAGGGGAGGACGGGGATTCAACCAACCCGCCCCTTCCACGCTGCCTTCTTTGCGCCGCGCTGCCAGTGCAGCCACCGTGGGCGAGCAGATGCGGCCCTGGCAGAATCCCATTCCCGCCCGGCAGCGCCGCTTGATTCCGTCCAGGGTTTGGAAGCCCTCGTCCAAAGTTTCTTCGATCACGGCCCGGGTAATTTCCTCGCACCGGCAAACGACGGTATCGGGAGTCATCAATTCCACCAGTCCCGGGCGGGGTGTGGAAATCCGGTCCATCACCGAGCGGAACCTGTTCAGCTTCGCCAATTCCCGGAGCAGGGTTTTTCGTTCGATTGGATCCACCTTGTATTCCAGTCGTTCAAGGGCGGAAATCGCGGCCAGGCGGCCTTCGATGCGGGCCACGGGAGCGCCCGCGACCCCCGCTCCGTCGCCGGCGGCGAACACGCCGGGCACGGACGTTTCAAGCCCTTCGTTTCTGCGGGGCACCCAACCGCCAAGGTCCGCCCGGAAATCGTGGAGACAGCCTGCAAGACGGGTCAATTCGGTATTGGAAAGGAAGCCGAACCCCACTGCGATGGCATCCACGGGGATGGTGCGCTCACTCCCCGGGAGAGGCCGCCATTTAGCATCCACCTTTGCCACCACGGCTTCCTCCACCCTTCCTTTCCCATGGGCTGCGACGACGGTTTCCCGCTCCCTGTACGGAATGCCGTGCCTTTTCAATTCCAGGTGGTAGCGCAATCCCCGGGAGAGAAAGTCCCAATGTCCCAGCAACCGCAGGAGATGCAGGCCGGCTGAGCGCAAGGAGGAGATTTCCAGCAGGGCGGCGACTTCCCCGCCACTTTTTGCCAATTGATTGGCCAATACCAGCAACAGCGGACCCGTACCGGAAATCAGGAACCGTCTGCCGGGCAGAATCTGCTGAGATTTTATGCTGATCTGGAGCCCCCCAGCCGTAAAAACTCCAGGCAGGGTCCAGCCGGGAAAGGGAGCGGCTCGTTCATAAGCTCCGGTGGCGAATATCACGGTCTTGCCCAGCAATTTATGGATGCGGCCACCTTCATGGACATTGTCATGGAGGGCCAGTTCCCGCTCGTTGAACACTCCCCATACAAGGCATTGCGGATGGTATTCGATCCGCTCCCGCACCCTCTCGAAGCGTTGCAGCAATTCCTTCCCAGCGAGAAAATCGGCTCCCAGCGCAGTGGGATCCGCAATTCGGAACGCTGCGGGGGGTTGACGGTAGATTTGCCCGCCCGGGAGAGAATTATCGTCCAACAGCGTGACGGATGCGCCGCTTTCCGCGGCACGGATCGCAGCGGAAAGCCCCGCGGGGCCGGCTCCGACGATCACCATCTCCCGTACATCTCCCACCCGCTTACCTCGCCAGGAGACGTTGCATCCTCACCTTCATGCCCGGCTCGGCAGAGGTTGCGCACGCCCTTTGATTGGATTGATTGTCGATCATGACCCTGCAATCGAAGCAAATTCCCATCCCGCAGAAATACCCCCGCGGCTCGCCTTCTTTCTCCGAAAAGCGAAATGCGAGGATTCCGGCAGCCAGCAAGGCGCCCGCCACGGTTTCGCCCTGATAGGCCTCGATCTCCCGGTCTTCGAAGCTGAAAGTGAAGCGCTCTCCCCTTTCCACGCCTCTTGCGATGCGGAAGGGTTCCGGCGCCATTTGCAATCGCGCCGCGCTGCCTGAATGGTCTTTCCTGCTCTCTGTCATGGCGTTCCCAGCGCTGCCGGCCGGCCCGGATATTTATTATGAAATTCGGCAATACGGGCCGTTGCTCCTGACCCGATTTATCCCCAATCCGGCCGGATGTCCAGGAGTGGGCTCACTGTCATGGTCCACAATCACTGGCCGGGATCGGCACGAGGCATGGGCGGGGGCCAACCCAACTACTTCCCGTTTGTCCTGGCCCGTTTCAATCCCGTTTCGATCCTTTCCCGAATAATCGACCGCTCGCACTCGGCAAACTCACCTCGCATCTGAAACAAGGCTTTGAGGGAGATTTGAACTCCCGACCTCGCGATCTCCCCGAAGAAGAGACGCAAAGCCCTCAAGGAATCCATCGACGAGATGCGCGGCGGTGAAATGCCCCCCTGGGGCTATCGCCTCTTGTACCAGGAAGCCCGCCTGGACGAGGCTGAAACCGGAACCCTGCTTGCTGCATTGCGGACCGCCGGAGGAGGGGATTCCATCCATCACGGGAACGGAGAGGAAGACGATCACAACGGCGAGGAAGACGAGCGGGACGAGAGGGAGGATTGAGCCGCCTGGGGAGGGATTCCCAATTGAATGGTTGCATGGACGATCCATTTCGGCGTTTAATCCAGGGAGAGAACATGCAAGAGAGGATGCAGTAAGAAGATGCAATCGTGCCCGGGTTGGGCGGGGATGCGCCAGGCGTACCCCCCTCCCCCATTCACCACCGAAGCAATCGCTCCTTCGCCACCCTCCCTGGGGAGGCGGGGTTTTATCCGCGATTCAGGCTGATGCTCACCAACCAGCGCCATCTGTTTTCCCTGACCGAAGATGTGCACTACCTCAACTGCGCATCCCGCGCACCCCTGCTGAAAACAGCCGAGGCGGCGGGGACGGCGGGAATTCACTGGCAGCGGGTGCCCGAATCCATGGGCGGGGCGCAGTACTTCCAGCAATCCGAGGAATTGCGCGGGCGTCTCGCCGCCCTGATCAACGCCTCCCCGGACCGCGTGACCATTATCCCTGCCGTCAGTTACGGCATCGCCATCGCGGCCGCCAACACCCCCTTGCGGAGCGGCCAGAACGTCGTCCTTCCGGAGGAGGAATTCCCCAGCGACGTTTATGCCTGGATGGCCCGCTGCCGGGAAACGGGGGCCGAATTGCGGATGGTGCCCCGGCCCTTGCATGCCCAACGGCCCGGAGCGGAGTGGAGCGCCCGCATCGCCGATGCCATCGGCCCCGATACGGCCGTGGTCAACCTGTCCACCGTTCACTGGACCGATGGGGTGCTGCTGGACATGGAAACCATCGGACAACGCGCCCGGGACGTGGGGGCCCTGTTCATCGTGGACGGCACCCAATCCGTGGGGGCGCATCCCTTCGACTTCCAGCGCGTCCAGCCCGACCTGCTGGTGTGCGCCGGGTACAAATGGCTGCTGGGCCCCTACCAGATCGGCTTCGCAGCCCTGGGAGACCGGCTGTTGCAAGCCACCCCCTTTGAGAATCACTGGAGCAACCGCGCCGGGAGCGAGGACGTGGGCGGGACCACCTATCATCCCGATTACCGGGACGGCGCGCGCCGCTTCGACGCCGGGGAACATGCCAACCAGATCGCCCTCCCCATGCTGAGCGAGGGGGTGCGCCAAGTGCTGGAGTGGGGCGTGGAGAATATCCGCGCCTACTGTGCAGACCTGACGAGCGCCTTCCAGAATCGGCTGGAGGGAGAGGGCTTTCTGCTGGCTCCGCAATCGGAGCGGGTGGGCCACATCATGGGCCTGCGCCTGGCCGACGAGGGCCGGATTCCCGCCATCATGGCCGCCCTGCGGGAGCGCAATGTGCGTATCTCCCAGCGGGGCAACGCACTCCGGGTATCCCCCCATGTCTACAACGATTCCGGGGACATGGCCGTCCTCCATGAGGGCCTCTCCAGTGCGCTGCGGTAAAGGCGAATCTCCGGGCCGGGTCCGCCGTCTTTCCGAATCGCCGGGCCTTCCCGGGAACGGACACACCGCTTCACGTTCCCCCATCCGGCCCCCATCCGGCCCCCATCCGGCGCGCGCATCGGTCGAAGGAGGCCGGCAAGCCGGAATTCCCAAGGATATAACTTTTCCATTCATCCATTTTTGCGGAGCGCCACCACCATGCTTTCCTGTCAGAAGCACCTGTTCTCGCTTCCCGAGAACGAGCATTACATCAATTGCGCCTACATGGGGCCCCTGCTGAAAACGACCGAGGCGGCCGGCATCGAGGGATTGCGGCGCAAGTCCGTCCCCCGGCAGGTCACGCCCCCGGACTTCTTTAACGGGCCCAACAACCTGCGCCGGCTGTTCGCGCAATTGGTCAACGCCGATGCGGAGCAGGTGGCCATCGTGCCAGCGGTCAGCTACGGCGTGGCCATCGCCGCCCACAACCTGTCCCTGCGTTCCGGGCAAAACGTCGTCCTGCCGGGGGAGGAATTTCCCAGCAACGTCTACGCCTGGATGGACCAATGCGCCCGGGATGGCGCCGAGCTGCGCATCGTCGATCGGCCGCGGGACGTGCAGGCTACCGGTAAGGCGTGGAACGAGCGCATCCTGGATGCCATCGACAACGATACCGCCATCGTCACCCTCACCGCCGTGCATTGGACCGACGGAATCCACTTCGACCTGGAGGCCATCGGGCAGCGGGCCCGGGAAGCCGGTGCGCTGCTCCTGGTGGACGGCACCCAGTCCGTGGGCGCGCTGCCCTTCGATTTTCAGCGGGTGCAACCCGATCTGCTGGTGTGCGCCGGATACAAATGGCTGCTGGGCCCCTACCAGTCCGGCTTCGCCGTGCTGGGGGAGCGGCTGATCGGCGGCCGGCCCATGGAGATGAGTTGGATGACCCGCGAAGGCAGCGAGAACTTCGCCGAACTGATCAATTACCGCGATGGATTCCAGCCCGGCGCGCGGCGCTTCGACGTGGGCGAAACCTCCAACTTCATCAACGTTCCCATGCTGGAAGACAGCCTCCGCCAACTGCTGGAGTGGGGCGCGGACAACATCCAGGCCTATTGCGCGGAATTGCACGGCGTGCTGGATTCCGCGCTGGACGGCCGGGGCGGGTTCACCCTCAACGCGCCCGGGGAATGCGGCGCCCACCTGTTCGGGGTGACCGTTCCCGATCCCGCCATGATCCCGGCCATCCTGGAACAACTGGCCCGGCGCAAGGTGTTCGTCTCCCAACGGGGCGCAGCGGTGCGGGTTTCTCCCAATGTCTACAACACGCCGCGGAACATGGAGGCCCTGGCCGAAGCCCTGCTGGCGGCCGCCGGGTAGGGAGAAAACGGCCCACCGTGGGCCAGGGGGAAATGCAAAAGCATGGGAACCGCAGATAAACGCAGATGGACGCTGATAACTGCAACAGCAACAGCATGTGGGGGAACTTGGTCCCGATCATTTTAACTAAATTACACCAGGACCAGACCCCCTCTCGGCGCAATGATAAGGGGCGAACAACCGGGATGAGGTGGATTCCACATCCAAAATCGTGGTATCAAAGGTTCAACCAGTTGTTTGAGCCGTATTGGCGGCTCCAACTGGGAAATGTCGGTTCAAGCTATCACTGTTTGCGAGGAGATAAGCTATGGAGAAGAATTTCTTGCTTGTTGTCTCATTGGTGCTGCTGATAGGCGGTATGATTGGGCTCATCGCTACTCTTTTCGAATTATTCACAGGTACGCCTGTAACCAACCTGGCTAACGTCGGGCTTGCCTCGGGCGCCTGGATTCTCTCATCGGGCGTCACAATCTTTCTCCGCGGCAAGTTGTAGGTTCCAGTACGCACTGCCCTCGGGTTTTCATGCCTGACACATCTCCCGAGGGCAGCTGGCGCCATCGAGAAGGAACGGGAAAGCGGCATGCATCGGGGGGTGTGCCCCTGGACCCACGGCAGGCAAAGCGATTCCGGCACCCATGGGCTTGCGGCTATGCACTACGCCCCCTGTGCCAAGAAGCGCGCTCCGCCGAAGTCCTGTCACACACTCCGCTACACAACCCTGTTCAATACCTGGGCATACCGTGTTATACCGTTGCATGAACCGTAGCACATAAGTGATTGATGGGATTGATAACCATCTGTTTTGACAGTGATATTGGATAGGCCGATGCCGTTTCTCCCCGTCGGCATCCCCATTTCCCCGAAGTTCGACGCTTCAGGTTGATCTCCGCTCCTGCGTTTCAATTCTCAACGTTCTCCCATTCCGCCGTCTCCCTGTTCCCTGTTGAAACTCCCCGTTTAGCAAGCCCCTAAGAAACCATGGGGGACGCCCGGTGTTTCAGCACCGCGTGGATCAGGGTGTTGACGG
>CAZOXD010000110.1:0-16226 GCA_964583525.1 uncultured Pseudomonadota bacterium | reverse complement strand
CCTTTATACAGTTTTATGGTGTGATTTTTTCCGGGCGGTGAGCGCATCCAACAGCCTGCCATGAATTCCATCGAATCCGCCATTGGACATGATCAATACAACATCGCCCTCCCTGGTTTCGTTGACCAGGCAGGAGAGAATTTCATCGGCCGAATCCATCGATTCGGCCCACAAACCACCGGATCGTAATTCAGCCGCCAACCGCGTGGTATCCAACGGCTCGAACCCGCTGGAGTAATCCGAGGAAAAAGGGCGGGAAATCAGCGCGCGATCCGCCCCGGATAGCGCACCGGCGAATTCGTCCTGAAAGCGCGCGCCACGGGCCGTGAAGCTGCGGGGTTCCAGCACGGCCCACAGGCGCTGCCGCGGGTAGCGATGACGCATTGCGTCGAGGGTCAACCGCACCGCGGTGGGGTGATGGGCGAAATCGTCGATCACCGTCACTCCGTCCACGACGCCCCGCACTTCCTGGCGGCGTTTTACGCCACGAAAGGATTCCAGGGAAGAGGCAATGGACTCTGGACCGTAACCCATGTCCCAGGCGAGGATCGCTGCCGCCGCCGCGTTGAGGGCATTGTGCCTTCCCGGGAGGGGAGTGACCCAGGAATGTTCCCGATCGTTCCAAAACGTATCGAAGCGAACATGGTGGCCATCGTCCGACCAGTTTTTCAACCGGCAATCGGCGCCTTCCGCAAATCCGTAGCGCACAACCTGGCAGGGAGCCTCCTCCAACAGCGCGGCCACATTGGGATCATCCGAACAGGCGATCAAGGCGCCCTCCCTTGGTATTTCCCGGATCAGACGGGCGAAGTGGGCGCGGATCGCATCCAGGTCCGGATAGATATCCCCATGGTCGAATTCCAGGCTGGTGAAAATCACGGTGGCCGGCCGGTACTTGAAAAATTTGGGGGTTTTGTCGAAGTATGCGGTATCGTACTCGTCCCCCTCGATGATGAACAGATCCCCCTCCCCCAGGTTGAAATTCCCCTGGAAGTTGTTGGCGATGCCCCCGATGAGAAACCCGGGCTTCGCTCCCAGATCGGTCAACACGTGCGCTGCCAGGGAGGTAGTGGTGGTTTTGCCATGGGTGCCCACGACAGCGACGGTATGGCGGCCCCCAATGGCAAACCTGAAAATCGCCTCCGCCATGGAAAGATGGGGCAATCCCCTGTTTCGCATTTCCTCCGCTTCGGGATTGCTCTCACGGATTACGTTGCCCACCACGACCAGGTCGGTATCCAAGGGTATATTTTCGGCCCGGTATCCCTCGTTGCAGGTGATTCCAAACGCCGCCAGATGATCGCTCATGGGGGGATACATGCCTTGGTCCGTTCCGGTAACCCTCACTCCTTTTTCGATCAGACAACCCGCCAGGGCCGTCATGGCGGTCCCACAGATGCCCAGCATGTGAACACTTTGGGGGGGCTGGATCATGGGAGCGGTGGGAGCGGCTGTCAATGAAAGAAAGAGCGCATCGGGATTGTAGTGGTCATCCGAGCCCGGCAGGAGCGGTCACCGGCGCCAGAGACTGGTATCGCAATATCCCTGGATTCCCTCGCTGGAGTCCCTTGCTGGAACTGACGGCAATCTGTCATTGTAGCGGGCAGGAAAGAGAATCGTCTACCCCAACTTTCATCCACTCCGAAATGCCCGAATCCAAGGTATATGAACTCGAGCAGGTCGGGAAGCGGTTCGGATTCCGCCCCGCCCTGGAGGAGGTCTCTTTTTTCGTGGAGGAAGGGGATTTCGTTCTGCTCCTGGGGAACAATGGCGCAGGAAAAACCACCCTCCTGCGCATCCTCTCCACGTTGATGCGGCCCTCCAGCGGCAGAGTGTTGTTTCGCGGCGAACCGATGGAGCGCACGGCGCAATCGGTACGCTCGAGCCTGGGAATGATCTCCCATGAAAGCCGCTTCTACCTCGACCTGACGGCCCGGGAAAACCTGCATGTGTTCGGAAGATTGTACAACGTGGCAAATTTGGGGGCGCGGATCGCAAGGGTGCTGGAAGAGGTGCGCCTGGAAGGGGTGCCCGACATTCCTGTGCGGGGATATTCGAGCGGAATGTTGAAGCGCCTCTCCATTGCCCGCTTTTTGTTGTACCAGCCGAAGGTTTTACTGTTGGACGAACCCTATTCCGGCCTCGATTTGGACTCCCTGGGCCTATTGGACCAGTTCCTGGAAGAATTCCGGAAGGAGGGTGGCACCACGGTGATGGTCACCCACCAATTCACGGGGGGGGTGGATCTGGCCACCCGGATCGTTCTTTTACAACATGGGAGGCTGGTGTATAATCAAGGTGTAAACGGAGTTACGCCGGAAGAATGCGCCGACCTCCTGCGGCAGAATCATTCTCCAGCATGAATTCCAATTTGAATCGCATCCCAAATCGCGGTTGTATTTAACACGACAGAGAAGAAAGGGAGCGGAACAGCCAGGATTTTCACCCTCTGCGAATTCACACGGTCCAGGCCGGACAGACGATTTTTTACCACTTCATATTCACCCGATTATAAAATTGAACCCTGCGGAAAATTCAAAGTTGATTCCAATGCTGGGATGGTTGAGCCTGGCCGGGTTTGCCGTCCTGGGCATTCTGATCTTTGGGTTTACCCCGCCGGACAAGTACATGGGATTCTCCCAAAAGATCATGTACATTCACCTCCCCACGGTGCTGGGAGCGTATGTGGCCTTCTTCGTGGTGTTCTTCTGCAGCATCGGATACCTGTGGAAGCGCACGGAAGCCTACGACCGGGTGGCCAAATCCTCCGCGGAAATCGGAGTGATCTTCTCCGCGCTCGTACTGGTTACAGGGTCCATCTGGGGCCGGCCCACCTGGGGAACGTACTGGGTTTGGGATGCGCGCCTGACCACATCCCTGGTGCTCTTCCTGATCTATGTGGGATATGTGCTGCTGCGCACCTTCGCGGGGCCGGGCGAGCGACAGGCCCGCCTGGCTGCCGTGATGGGCATTATCGGGTTCCTCGACATTCCCCTGATTCACGTATCGGTGCAATGGTGGCGCACGCTGCATCAGGAGTCCTCCATGTTCCGGGTGGATGAGACCGGGGCCGCAAAGCCGAGCATGCCGCCCGAACTCCTCGTTCCATTGCTGCTCTCTCTGGCCATGGTGCTGATTTTTTACGGATATCTGATGCTGTATCGCATCCGGGTGGATCTCAGGGATGAGGCCTTGCAAAAACAATTGGCGAAGGGATGATGAACCGCGTCCAAGGTTCCATTTCCTCACCTTTAATCAACTACTTGGCGGAGATTCATGAATCGCCCATACCGCTTTGTGCTGGGAGGCGCTTTGGTGGCGGCCATTCTGGGATTCATCGTATATCAGAGTTTTGAAGCCACCGTTTTCTTCTATACCCCCGCCGAAATTTTGGCGGAACCTTCCAATTTCGAGGGGAAAACCATCCGCATCGGCGCATTGGTGGTTCCCGAATCCACCCATTGGGATCCGGAGAAGGTGTTGCTTTCCTTCAAGGTGACCGAGGACAACCAGACTTTCATCCCGATCGTATTCGAAGGGGTCAAGCCGGACATGTACCGGGAAGGCCAGGGGGTGGTTGTTGAAGGCAGACTCGATAGCGAGGGGGTTTTCCAGGCCAACAACGTGCTGGTGAAACATAGCGAGGACTATTCCGTCGATGAGGCCAAACGAAAGAACAAGGAGGCCGCCTACCGGTCCCTGATGAAATAATATTGAAATTCCCGAGACATCTGGCTTGAGATGATTATACGCTAAGTTTAGGTGTATATTATAATTCATGCGGTGCATCGCGGTTTCGGGTTCCCGGACTTTCCGTTTGAACCGCAATTACATAGCACTCCTCCAATCGTTGTTTTCCCTCCAGGGATATTCATCTCAAATAGGTTAGGACCTCTCCCATGTACCCCGATATCGGTTATATCCTGCTGGTCATTGCCCTCGGAGTGGCAATCTATGGGATTGTCACTCCCGTTACCGGAGTGATGCGGAACAACTGGAATCTCATCCGTTCGGTGCAATTCGGCGCCATCCTCAATTTCGGCCTGGTACTGGGGGCCAGCGCGATGTTGGCCCGCTCGTTCCTGGCGGACGATTTTTCCGTGCGGTTCGTCTGGGAAAACGCCAGCACGGACCTCCCGATTTTTTATAAAATCGCTGCATTTTGGGGGGGAATGAATGGCTCCCTGCTGTTTTGGGAACTGGTGCTGGCGGGCTTCACGGCATTTGTGGCGTACCGGTATCAACGGAATAACCGGGAGTTGATCCCGTATGTGATGACGACGCTCAATGTGATTCATGTATTCCTGTTGTTCCTGTTGGTGACCTGGGCCAATCCCCTGGCCACGCAGTTTCCCGTTCCCGCGGAGGGGAGGGGGTTGAACCCCCTGCTGCAAAATCCGGCCATGGTCCTGCACCCGCCCCTGCTTTATCTGGGGTATATCGGATTTTCCATCCCCTTCGCCTTCGCGATATCCAGCCTGCTTCGCGGTCGGCTGGACAATGCCTGGGTGGTTACCACCCGCCGCTGGACCCTGGGGGCTTGGTATGCCTTGACGGTGGGACAGATGTTGGGGGGGCAATGGGCCTATGAGGAATTGGGGTGGGGAGGCTACTGGGGCTGGGATCCGGTGGAAAACGCCTCCTTTATGCCCTGGCTTACCGGGACGGCTTTCCTGCATTCGGTGATCCTGCAGGAAAAACGGAACATGATGAAGGTCTGGAACATGGCGTTGATTATCCTCACGTTCGCATTGAGCATCCTCGGCACATTCATCGTCCGCTCCGGTGTGCTGAACTCGGTGCACGCCTTCGCCCAATCGAATATCGGCCCGGCCTTCCTGGGCTTCCTGGCCATGATCCTGGTGGTCGGCTTCGTCCTGGTTTTCATGCGCGTCCGCACCCTGGAATCGCGGCACACGGTGGACAACCTGCTGAGCCGCGAAAGCGCATTTTTGTTCAACAACCTGTTCCTGGTGATGTTCGCCTTCGCGGTGTTCGTGGGAACGGTGGCGCCATTGATGGCCGAAGCCCTGGTGGGATTCAAGATGTCCTTCAAGGCGAATTACTTCAACGCGTTCGCTCCGTGGATCGGCATCGCCTTGTTGTTCCTGATGGGAATCGGCACGTTGATCGCCTGGCGGCATTCCAGCTGGGATTTCCTGGTGCGGAACTTCCGTTACCCGGTCGCGGTGAGTGTTTTGACCGCTGCGATATTGTTCGCCCTTGGAATGCGTCACCCGTGGGCGCTGGTGGTATTCGCCGGGGCGGCCTTCACCACCTGGATCATTCTCTCGGAGTTCGCGAAGACCGTGCGTGTGAGGATGCGGCAACAAAATGAGTCCATCGTCGATGCCGTGTTCTCCTCGGTATCGCGCAACCAGCAACGATGGGGCGGGGCCCTGGTGCACATGGGAGTGATCTTCATGATAATGGGTTTGGCGGGCAACTGGTTTACCACCGAATCCAACATCACCATGACCCCTGGCAAGCCGGTCATGGTTTTAGGCTATACCCTGCTCTATAACGGAATGAAGACCGAGAAAGCGGGTAATGCCACCTTGCGCCAGGCGGAAATCGAAGTTTACAAGGGCCAGGATATGGTAGAGGTGCTCAAGCCCGCACGGAGTTTCTACCCCACCCAGCCCGATCCCCTTACCGAGGTCGCCATCTACCGCACGGTCATGGAGGATCTTTACATCATCCTGGCTTCCGAGAACGAGGGGGGCAGCGTCACGTTGCGGGTGTTGGTCAATCCTCTGGTGATGCTGGCGTGGTTCTCCTTCCCGCTGTTTACTCTGGGTGCGGGACTGGCGTTCTTTTACCGTCCCCGGCGCCTGCAACAACCGGTGCTGGAATCCCAACTGGGTGTCGTGGGGGGCGGATAAGCCCGGGTCCCGCTTCATGGCCCCGTTTCATGGTCAGGGCCCGTGCCCGGAAGGGGATGCGGGGTTTCCCGTGGCGGCACAATATCAAGCTGCGTGAAAAACAAGCAGAGTGAAAATCAAGCAGAGTGAAATAAACGATGTTGAAATCGTGGCAATTCTGGTCGGTAATGACAGCCATCGGGATACTGACGGGTCTCCTCGCATTCGGATTCACCAGGAATCCCAAGATAGTAAAATCACCCCTGATCAATCTCCCGGCGGCCAACTTCTCCGTTACCGAGCTCAACACGGGAGAACCGCTGGAGTTGGCAGGATTGAAAGGATCGGCAGTGCTGCTGAATTTTTGGGCCTCCTGGTGCGCGGCCTGCAGGGATGAGGCACATCTGCTGGAAGCCGCCCACCAGAAATGGGGTGGGGACAAGGAGAATTTCCACGTGATCGGAATTGCCGTTCAGGATACAGTGGAGGACGCCAGGAAATTCGCAAAGCGCTTCGGGAAGACCTATTATCTTGCCCTGGACAATCCCGAGGGTGATATCGGATTGAACTACGGCGTATACGGCGTGCCGGAATCCTTCTTCATCGATGCGGAAGGGATCGTCCGATTCAAGCAGATTGGGGCATTGACCAAGGAAGTGATCTGGGAGCAGGTGCCCGCCCTGATCGAACGGAGCGCAAAACCATGAACAGGATGATCCGGAGGTTCCAAATTCGGCCAATAAGCGGAATTTGGATGATGACGATCCTGCTGATCTTCCTCCCGTTTTCCCCATTTTCCGTGCTGGCGCTAACCGAACAGGAAATCCAGGAACGGGTGCTGGAAATCACCCACGACCTGCGCTGCCCGACCTGCCAGGCATTGTCGGTCAAGGATTCCACCGCCAAATTTTCCCTCCAAATCAAGGCGAAGGTGCGGAAAATGGTGATCGAGGGGCAATCGGCGGAGGATATCAAGGACTATTTCGTTTCCCGGTATGGGCCGTGGATCCTGATGGCTCCCAAAAAGGAGGGCCTCGGGCTGGTCTTCTGGTTGTTGCCGGTGGCGGGGTTGTTCCTGGCCGGCGGGTTGATCGGACTGCGCCTTTACCGCAACCAGCACCGCATATCGCAATCCTCGGGTGAGGATTCCCCGCCTCCGCTGACGAAGCAGGAACGAGAGGTCATTGCAAAGGATTTGCGCCAATTCGAGGAGGACGATTAATCCCGTGGTTGTATTATCGATCGTGGCTGTAATCGCCGTTGCCGTGGCCATCGTGGCCATCGGGTACCCGCTCGCCATGCAGCGCCTGGAGCCGTTCAACCTGGAAGATTCCCCCCGGGAGGACTTCAGCGAGCAGTCGGCCCTGATCGAGGCTTTGAGCGAGTTGGAGCAAAGTCACCAGATGGGAAAACTCTCCCCGGAGGATTACGAGTCCCAGCGTTCCCGATTGGAACGGGAATATATCGCGAGTGTGAAAGGGGATGCCAAAGGCAGGGAGCCCGAAGCGTAACCCCAAAATTCCCTCCGCACGCTCTCCGTATACTCTCCGCGTACGATCCGTGTATAATGGGTTCGGTGATTGACGCGATCCGCATCCCACCCCGTCCATATGACCCTTTATTCCCTGGCCCGGCCTATTCTGTTCTCCATGCAACCCGAAAGGGCGCATGATCTCGCGATTTCGGCCGGGGAGGGCCTGGCCCATCTTCCAGGCTTCCTGGCTTTCGAGCGCGTTCTGTTCGGGTACGAGGATGCTTCGTTGCGCATTTCCTTGTGGGGACGGGAGTTGGCCAATCCTGTGGGACTGGCGGCCGGATTCGACAAGAATGGATGCGCCCTGGCTGCCCTGCTCGGTTTGGGATTCGGTTTTGTCGAGTGCGGGACGGTCACCCCGCAGCCCCAGGAAGGAAACCCCCGTCCCCGTCTATTTCGCCTCCCGGAGGACCAGGCCATCATCAACCGGATGGGATTCAACAATCAGGGTGCGATTCCGCTGGCAGGCCGATTATTGAAATTGTCGAATTCCCATCCCCAGGCCCTGATTGGCGTCAACCTGGGCAAGAATCGGGATACTCCGTTTGAGAAAGCGGGTGATGATTATCTAGCCGCCATGCGGGCCGTGTATTCCGGCGCCGGCTACCTGACCATCAACGTGAGTTCTCCCAACACGCCGGGGCTGCGCGGACTTCAATCGCGGAAGGAGTTGTCCTCCCTGCTGCACACCCTATGCGAAGAACGGGAGCGGAAGGTGGAATCAGGGGCCGCAAAACCGCCGATCCTGGTGAAAATCGCTCCGGATATGGAGGAATCCGCCCTGGGCGAGGTCGTGGAAACTGCTCTGGAAACCGGATGTGACGGGTTGATTGCTACCAACACCACCCTTGCGAGAGAGCATTTGCAAAACAGGCATCGGGGGGAGGAAGGTGGATTGAGCGGACGGCCCTTGCTTGCCAGGGCCTTGAAAACGGTGGAAACCCTCCACGGAATGGCGGAAAGGCGCCTAATCCTGGTTGGCGCAGGGGGAATATTCACCGCGGAAGATGCCTACGCCTTTATCCGTGCGGGCGCCAGTCTGGTACAGGTGTACACGGGATTGATCTATCAAGGGCCGGGAATTGTGAAACGGATCAAGCGAGGTCTGGCCGCCTTGTTGAAAAGGGATGGTTTCGATTCGGTCTCCCAGGCCATCGGGACCGGGATATGAGCCCATGATTCCTGTCAATCTGAAGATTCCGCCCGGATTTTTCCGCGCCGTAATGAAAGCCACAGTGGTGAAAACTACAATGGTAACCGCGCTGGCAACCATGTTGGGCTTGGCCTTGCCGCTTGCTCTCCCAGCAGTGCCTGGAGGGGGATTCAACCGGATTCTGGCGCAATCCATATCCGTGGGATTGCAGCGGGTCGGTCCGGCCCAGGGATTCAACAAGCCGGTGCACTTGGCGCCCGTCCCGGACGGGAGCGGCGACCTGGTGGTGGTGGAGCAGCGGGGAATGGTGATGCGCTTCCCGTCCGGTGCCGGAAAATCAGGCTCCATCCAATCCCGGGTCTATCTGGATATCCGAAACCGGGTTAGCTCCGGAGGGTGGGAGGAAGGATTGCTGTCCATTGCCTTTCATCCCGGCTTCCGGAGCAATCGCACGTTTTTTGTGGTTCACTCGGCTTCATCCCCTCGCCGTTCGGTGATTGCCCGATACCGGGAGGGAGCTTCCGGGCGCAAGGAAACCGTGCTGGAAATCCCCCAGCCGTATTCCAACCACAATGGCGGGCAGATCGCCTTCGGACCGGACGGAATGCTGTACATCGCCTTGGGCGATGGTGGCGCGGGGGGCGACCCACTGGGTCATGGACAAAATCTCCGCACGTTGCTGGGAACGATATTGCGGATCGATGTCGACCGGAGGGAGCAGGGCAAACCCTACGCGATTCCCCCTGGAAATCCGTTCGCCAGTGATAGCCACCGCCGGAATGGCAGCCGCCCGGAAATTTGGGCCTACGGCCTGCGTAACCCGTGGCGGTTCAGCTTCGACAAGGCCACCGGGCGTCTCTTCGCCGCGGACGTGGGACAGAACCGTTGGGAGGAAGTGAATATCATCGCAGCCGGAAAAAATTACGGGTGGAACATCATGGAGGGGGCGCACTGCTTCCGGCCACCGGCAGGCTGCGGCACCCGGGGATTGGAACGCCCCCTGACCGAATATTCGCACCGCGAAGGACAATCCATCACGGGGGGATTCGTGTACCGTGGGAAAGCCATCGTTGGACTGGCCGGCCATTACCTGTTCGCCGATTATTCCAGCGGCACGATCTGGACGGTTCCCGCGGCCCCTTCCAGGAAGGAGCGACCGCAGCCACCCCGAGTCCTGTTGAAGACCTCGCTTTCCATTTCCTCCTTCGGGGAGGACCTCAACGGGGAATTGTATCTCCTCGATCACGGAGGCGGAGGAGTGCACAGGATCGTTCCCTCTCTCTCACCGAGATAATCCACCGATGGTCCATCTCCATTCATTTCATCCCCCATCTCCAAATCGAAAGGATTGCATGGAAACGAACCTGGAGCAGTTGACCCAATTTGCCAGGGAATTGGCAGAGGAATCCGGATCGTTGATTCTCAAATACTACCACGACGGACTCCGGGGGGCCGGCCCGGAGGTTATGACCAAGGACGATCAATCTCCGGTCACCGCCGCAGACCAGGAGGCGGAAGCCTTGCTGCGCCATCGAATCGAAGAGCGCTATCCCCGGCATGGGGTCATGGGGGAAGAGGCCGGATCCAGCGGCGAAAAGGAGTCGGAATTCCAATGGGTGCTCGATCCGATCGATGGCACCAAATCCTTCGTGCATGGGGTGCCCCTGTTCGGGACGCTCATCGCCCTGCTGCACCACGGAGAGCCAATATTGGGCGTGATTCACATGGCGGCCACGGGGGAATTGATGATCGGGGCCCAGGGAAGGCAGACCACGGTCAATGGCCGCCCTGTTCAGGTGCGGGACACCCGTTCCATGAGCGAGGCCACGGTGCTCTATACGGATTTACTCTTGCTGAAAAAATTGGGATATGAACACTCCCTGGACAATTTCGGGCAACAGGGGGCTCTCATCCGGGGGTGGGGAGATTGCTATGGGCACTTTCTGGTGGCGGCCGGACGCGCCGACATCATGATCGACCCCCAACTCAGCCTGTGGGATCTCGCCGCGTTGAAACCCTGCGTGGAGGGGGCCGGGGGACGCTTCACCGATTTAGCGGGATCCCCGGAAGGCCTGGGCAATAGCGCGATTTCCACGAACGGACACCTTCACGAGGAGATCATCGCTGCCTTGAACCAGGGATGAACTGGTGGGAGGGAATCATGAGAATGCAGCCAGCCACCTCGGAATCCAGGGGTATCGGATGGTGAATGGCGAGGGGGAGGCGAACCGAAATCCTTTTTCCACGATTTCAATTGGAATTCGGAAAAGCGGAGATCAATCCGGTGAAACGCGGATGGAATGGGGTCTATACGTAGGTCGACCCTTCGCCCTGCGCGGCGAGAAATGGCGAGGGCACCCGCTCTTCCAGTAAATCTCCCAGATTGATCGATTCCAGAAATTCCTTGATGCGATTATGGAAATGCGTCATCGGACCGACGATATTGCACTTGTTATTGATCGTGCAACGCATGTCCTCCATGCGGAGGCAGTCGGTAAAGGCCAGGGGATATCCTTCGATCAACTGGATGAAATCCCGAAAAGACACCATCATCACATTTTCCATGAGACGGTAGCCGCCATGGGCGCCCTGTTCGGATTTTACCAATCCTCCCGTGTTCAATAGACGCATAACGTGGGCGACTGGATCGAAAGGCGTGCCATACAGGTCGCAAATTTCCCGGACGGAGGTCAACTCTCCCATGGGTTTTCCCACCATGTGTTTCATGGCGATCAGCCCGTATTCCACCTTCCGATTCAATTTCAGCACGTGAAAACCTCCCTCAGGGATTTGGTTGAGCTACCATTTACAAGATTGGAAAGGTCGAATCGAACCTCTTCAATCTTTTCATTCAATGTAATCAGTAAATATGTCGATTCATTTCCCATTTACCTTACCGGAATCTGAACTATAATTCAAATGGATCGTAAAGCCTCCCGGGCACCGGAAATTCAACGAAACGGTGGATCATCGCCCCGTACCCTGGAATAACGAAGGAGACATGCCAAGGTTCCGGATTTCCCGCCCACCCGGAAATAAAATGAACCCGGTGTTTTGTGATTCAGCCTTCCCTTTGCCCCCGAACACATGGATGAAAATCCATTTTAGTCAATAGAGGATCATTTCAGGGTATTCCATGACCTTATACGCAAAAGAGACAGTCCCGTGAGAATTCCGGTGGAATATCTTCCTTCGCCCCGGGGGATTATTTGCCGCCTGATCCTGATGGGAGGGTTGATTCCTCTTCTGCTGATTCCAGGTATTCCGTTCCCGGGGGGGCCGCTATCGGCGATGGAATTGTGCGAAGCGCAGTCCAAAGTGCTGATGCGATCCGTGGGAATCACCGAATCCCAGATTTCGGCCTTGTGCGCCAAGGCGGAACGTTCCCGGGTCTTCTTGACACTGGCCGTTCACCGCACAGAGGATGAATTGGGCTATTGCCGGGTCACCCTGGCCTTGATCAACCACTCCGCGGAATATTTGAATTCCCTGGTCATGACCACCGTGAAAAGCAGATTCGATCTTTTCCGGTTCAGAAATATATCCCCCGGTGGCACAGGGTATGCTTCTGCCAATAGCAGGATTCCCTTGTCCTGTGATGAATTGGGCGAGGTGAAACTGACGTTTCATTGGCCCGCCAGTATTCGCATCGGTAACCGATCTCCCCGCGGGTCGAATTTAAGGCATTACAAACCCGCATTGCTGGACAACATACTGGCCTGGAGCATCCCATGAATGCGGAGACGATATCCGTCATGAAAAAAAGACGCTGCGAAATAAAGGAATGCGGCGCCGTGGTGTTGCTCCTTCCCGTGGCAGGAAGGGAGATCGCCGTGGATCCGGCACCGGTCGAGGTGGTGGTCTCCGGGCGGGAGGATCAGTACCGCCTTGCCATCGGATACCGCCCTCATCGCGATTCCTGCGTAGATATCGCGGGACGCCTTTCTTCCATGGAAGGATAGGAATGCCGCTCCCAGGAACACGATATATCCACCCGCTCCTTTCACGAAAAGCCTGCGGGACATTCCCAGCCACCCAGAAGGGGAGGGGATGTGCCCCCTCCCGGCGCCTTACAGGATTCGGAAATGGGGTAGCCTGGAGCCACCGCCCATTTTTACGGACCCTGCCGCGACGAATTTTGATTTTCGCCACGATGCTGGCGATGCTGGCGTTCCTCCCGGCCTGCACGAAGGAAATGCTACCGGACGGGGAGTTCCCTTTCACCAAGGACGATCGTCATTCCATCGAAAATCCCAGCAAGGATCGTGCGTTGGCGACGGGAATCGGATGCGGATTCTCCCCAGAAAAGGCCTTGTCCGTTGCCCGGCGGATCGCCCAATTCAACCTGCGCGGATTAACGGGAGAGGCTCGCTACCGGATAAAATTCCGGACGTTGAAATACATGCCCGAGCCGGCCCGGATCTGCGTGGAAGTATCCGCCCAGGCCTACCCCTAACCCCCTCCCACCGTTGGGCGAACCCTCGCGGGATTCGTTTCGCGAATCTTCCATCCTTCCGATTGGGTGTTTTCACCGGAAAGAAAAAGTGGTAGCGAATACCGCCACCTTTCCGAAGGTATCCGGAGGCACAATTTCGGTTTGGGAATTTCCCACCGGAGGGAGGTCGGATTATAATTGGATATTCGCCGCCCCTTACCGAGTTCCGGGATCGCTTCTATGGCAATGGGAATCACCAGTTATTCGCGAAAAGCCGCCAAGCTGCGCACAATATTGTCCGCCGGCAAGGGCAACGAGGCGTATGTCCGCCCGGAATTTGGCAGGATCGAAGCCCTCCTGAGCGCCCTTTGGCGGAACTGGCCCTATATGCGGGTACCGGTGACCTTGTTGGCGTTGGCACATTTGATATTGGTGGCGCTGCTGCCGGGGGGCAGGAACCTGCTCTTCGGAATCGACGCCGTGGAATCCCCCGGCTATTTATCCCTTTTTCAGGCGGGTGACTCCTTTGGATTTTATACCACCCGGGGCCAGGATGGATTCCTGATCTATAAGATTTTCACCCAGAGCGGGAAAATCGTGGAAGGGGTGTTCCCCAATAACGATGTCCTTCCCCGCCTGCGCTTTGACCGGTGGGCGGTCGCGGGGGACGCTGCCGCCCGCTCCATGCCGGCATTACACGCAATGATTTCCAGGCACATTATCGCTCAGCTTCCCAGCCCCCCCATACGGCTGGAGTTGTATTCCGCACGCTGGAAGCTGGACCGGGATTCCGTGGTTTATCCCTGGCCAGGAAAAGAGATGCAAAATTCCTTGAACCTGAAATTACTTGGCACCTACAATGGCCTCACCCGAACCTGGAATTCGGTGGTGACGAAGACGGATCAGCAATGAAGATCATACAGGGCGGACAAGGGATTTTGCGGAAATCGGGCCACGCCTGGATGAAATTCTGGTTCGGCGCGCCGGCTCCCCATGCCTTGCTGGCGCTGCTGCGAGTGGGGACATCCCTGATCCTCCTCTACGCGTTATTCGTCCGCTCCTTCGATCTGACGACCGCGTTCACCGGGGAGGCAGGGGGAATTTCCGGCAGCCTGGAAGAACTCAATCCGGTGATGTGGCGGCTTTCCATATTTCAATGGGTGGACAGCCCCATTTGGCTATGGAGCATGCATATTCTGGCTATCGTTCTGGCGATTTCCCTGCTCGCCGGAATCCTCACCCCCCTCAGCGCGGTTCTGTGCCTGGCGTTTCAACTTTCCTACATCCATTGGAACCCGGTCATGATGCTGGGGATGGATAGCCTGCTGATCCTGGCCTTGTTTTATCTTTCATTGGCGCCCAGCGGGAGGATGCTGACCATTTTCGGAAGCACCCGGAGAGATCCGCCGGATTCCACGGATTCTTTCGGGTCCGATCCCAGGAAATCCGGACCGGGCACCGGGTGGATTTTTTGGCGGTGGACCGTGATCCGGGTGATTCAGATTCACCTTTGCCTGATCTACTTCCAATCGGCCCTGGCCAGGCTATCTTCCGACTGGCTGGCCGGAAGCGCCCTGTGGCATCCACGCCTGGTTGAATTGGGTGTTCCCTTCTCCCTGGAAGCGCTGCAGGGAGCTCCGTACCTGACCAGCATCATTACTTACGGTCTGGTGCTGTTCGAATTGTTCTTCGGCGTATTGATCTGGATTCCGGCGCTGCGATATCCGGTGCTGGCCACCGCTGTCCTGATTCACATCACGGTAGGCATCACGTGGAATGCCTTGCCCTTCAATTTCATGATACTGGTGTTGAATCTCGTATTCGTTCCCGCCCAACACCTGGAAGCCCTGATCCGGGTGCTTCGTCCGATTCTGGCGATCCCCTGGTCCATTATAGATCTTCGGGAATAATGATCGCCCCAGCCTCCCCTGCATCCCACCGGGCTCCCCTGGAGTTCAAGTGATAGCAGTTCAAGTAAATTCACGCCCGGCGCGATCCGGGGACTTTCCATTCTCAACCCTGCTTTCCATTCACAACCACAGCCAACTCAAACATTGCCAAGGAGCGCAACCAGATGAAAATCACCGAGGTTGAAGCCCGAGTGTACGGCATTCCCTCCAAGCCCTCGGCTCAGGACGTCCCCTGGGTATGGGGCCGGTTGACCCAGGTGCTGGTGGAGATCTCCACGGAGGATGGGACCAGGGGCATCGGCGAGTGCTTCGGATACGGCATCCCCAAGGCCAGCGCCTCGGCCGTCAATGACACCCTGCGTCCCCTGCTGATCGGGGAGGATTCCACCCGCATCGCGGCGTTGACCGGCATGATGTTCCGGAAGACCCACCTCTTTGGACGCTACGGCGTGTGCACCTTTGCCATCAGCGGCGTGGAAATGGCCTTGTGGGATCTGGCCGGAAAACGTGCGGGAAAATCCCTCCATGAATTACTGGGAGGGGCCGGCCGCACCCATATCCCGGCATACGCCAGCCTGGTGCGATACCCGGAAGAGCACGATCAAATTTCCGCCGACGCCCGCAAGGCCATGGACGAGGGATATTCCATGCTGAAAATCCACCAGGTGAGCGCGCCCTCGGTGGCTATGGCCCGGCAGGCCATCGGGCCGGACATCCCGTTGACGGTGGACATCAATTGCGAGTGGAGTCCGCACGAAGCTGTGGGGATGGCCGAGGCCATGGACGAATCCGATCTGCTCTGGCTTGAAGAGCCGGTGTGGCCTCCGGAAGATTACCCCGGGCTGGCCCATGTTCAATCGGTCTCTGGCGTACCCCTGGCCAGTGGAGAGAACGCCTGCACCGTTCACCAGTTCAAATTAATGGCGGATGCCGGCGCCGCAACCTACCTTCAACCCAGCGTCACCAAAGTGGGAGGGATCACGGAATGGATCAAGGTTGCCGACCTGACAAAACTCCATGGGTATGAGCTTGCGCCGCATTCCCCCTATTTCGGGCCGGGTTTCGCAGCCACCCTCCACCTGATCGCCCATACGGCCAAGGCGCGCTGGATCGAAAAAATCTATTTCGATCTGGAGGTGGAAATCTTCAAATCTCCCCTGAAAATTCAGGACGGGAACTATCTCCTCCCCACAGGGCCCGGCTTGGGGGTCGAAGTGGACTGGGACGCCCTGGAACCCTACCGCCTGAAGGATTGAGGATGGAACTCCCCCCCGCACACGAGCCAGCTTCCGAAATCGCCCATGCACAATCCAGGAGCGGCATCCGAATT
>CAZOXD010000109.1:6387-16304 GCA_964583525.1 uncultured Pseudomonadota bacterium | reverse complement strand
GAGGAGAACCAGGCATGCGCCATGGAAATGCATCCGTCACCCGATCGGGAAATGTTCACGGGCGAAGGGAGGCCCGGGGTGATTGCACTAGAAGCAGTCTCAAAAATACCTGTGCGTCGCGTACTTCGAGAGACTCGCTTCGCTCGCTCCTCAGCAACGCGGTTAAGAAAGCCCGATTCCCTGAGGAAGGCTCCGAAGGAGCCTGTCTCGAAGGGTCGGGATTTTGCCAATATTCCATTTTTGAGACTGTTTTTAGCTCATTCTTGACCGCCTTCTTGCCAGCTTTACTGATCGGCATGCTCCTGCCGGGCCTGGCGTCAGGGATCGGGTTCGAGGGCATCAGCCGCGACAGCTTTCCCGTCTTCAATCAACCGCGCATGCTGCGGGCCGATCAGGCCGAAGCGCGGGGCGTGATCTTATCGCGCGATGCCGTGATCGGGGTATCCCTGGGCGGGGAGGCCAAGGCCTATCCCATCGCCGTGATGGGGTATCACGAGTTGGGAAACGATACCCTGGCGGGCGTACCCATCGCCGTTTCCTGGTGACCGCTGTGCCAGACCTCGGTCGTGTACGACCGCAGATTGGAAGGCCGGGTGCTCCGCCTGGGCCATGCGGGGATGCTCTATGAGAACTCCTTCGTGATGTACGACCACCAGACCGATTCCCTGTGGATTCATGTGACGGGGGAAGCCTTTTTCGGCCCCCTCAAGGGAAAGAAACTGGCCTTCATCCCTTCCACCGTCACCACCTGGGAGAAATGGCGCGAACGCTATCCCCACACCCTGGTGCTGCCCGGGCGGCGGCGGGAGACCTTCATGGGCATCTACGACGGATTGACCTCATTGCGCAATCTGGGCCTGTCCGTGGTGGTCCGGTTTCGGGCCAAGCTCTACCCTCTGGAGACCCTGGCCCTGCATCCCTTGCTCAACGATGTTTTTTTGGGGCAGCCCGTACTGGTGGTCTATTCCACCCGGGAGCGCACCGCCACGGCATGGAGCCGGACGGTGGAGCATCCGGCCCGGGGGCGGCTTGACTTGCATTTCGTCTGGTCCCCCCGGCGGGACCGCCTCGGAAACAGGCTCCTGGAAGACCGGGAAACGGGCAGCGTGTGGTCCTGGTTGACCGGGGAAGCGGTCAGTGGGATTCTTGCAGGGACGCGCCTGCCCCAGTTGACGTACAACCCGATTCTCATCGACCGGTTCAAGGTCTTCTACCCAGGCGCTCCGGTGTATGCGCCCGGGGTATCCGATAGCGCCCCGGTATCCCGATAGTGGGCAGGCAGCCCTTTCGATTGCACAATACACCTCGATTTCAGAGACCTATCTATTAAAGACCAAGGCCATGATCACACTGTATGGCGTGACGCGCTCCAGGGCCCTGCGCTGCCTGTGGATGCTGGAGGAACTGGGAGTTCCCTTCCAACGAGAGAAGGTGCGCCCCCATTCCCCGGAAATATTCGCGGTCAATCCCAACGGAAAGCTGCCGGCGCTCAAGGACGGCGGCCTGGTGCTCTTCGAATCCCTGGCCATCAACCTGTATCTGGCGGAAACCTACGCCGATGCAAGCCATGGTTCCCTCTGGCCCGCATCCCCGGGAGACCGGGCGCGGGCGATACAATGGAGTTTTTGGGCCCTGGGGGAACTGGACAACAAGCTCTACCGCCTGCTCTCTCACCGCATGCTGGCCCCGGAGGAGGAACGCGACGAGGACGAAGCCCGCGCATGCGAGGAATCCCTCCACCGCCCCTTCTCCGTGCTGGAGACGGTGTTGCAGGATCGTCCCTATCTGCTGGGCGGGGAGTTTTCCGTGGCGGATCTCAACGTGGCGTCGGTGGCCAGTTGGGCCAAGGCGGGCAGGATGGATCTGGGATTCGTCCCCAAAACGGGGGTGTGGCTGCAGAAATGCCTGGAACGCCCGGCCCAGAAACGGGCCTTGGCGGATGCGTGAAGCCCGCAGGCTAGCGCCGCGTGAAGGAGCCCCGGAGAATCTTCTCCCGAAACTGGATCACCTTGCCGGAGGGTTGAATTTCCTCCAGCCGGGGCGGGTTCATCCGCAATTGCATCTGATAGGCATCATCCCCATTGGGATAGTAAGCCACCAGCAATCGCGAGGTTTCGAAATCGAAATGGTGGTATAGTTTCTGCGCCCGCTTGTTGGCCGTGTTCACCTGCAGGGTGAGCAGGTCCTTGCCCTCCGCCCTGGCTCCCCCCATCCAGTCCAGGATCAATTCGCTCCCGTACCCCTTGCCCCGGGCCCAGGAGTCCACCGCCAGATTGTCCAGGTTGCAGCGGTGCTTCACGCTGTGGGCGATGTAAAAGCCCAGCACATCCGCATCCGCCGTGCGCAGAACGCGCACCTGGTATTGGGAATTGGAAATAGCCGCGCGCAACAGTTCACGGGTCCAGGGCGTGTTGAAGGCTTCCTGCTCGATGCGGTTCATCTCCGGGACATCCCGTGGATCCGCCGGGCCGATGGAATAGGGTGGATTGGGGTTGATCATGAGGATTCTCGGGATTCAGGTGATTGCCCACAGGGTGTCAGCTTGAAAAATTCCCGTCAATACGGGGCCCTGAATCCGCAGGCCGATTTGAAGCCCCCTCCCGTTTCAACTTTTCCAGCCGGTTGCTCAACCGCTCCTCCCATGCTGTGCCTTGGGCGAAAGGCAGCAGGCGCTCCAAGATCTCGGATTGCCGGGGCTTCTCGATCCGGCCCAGGGTGAACGCGCCTCCCGCGGGACCGCTGCCGGGTTCGAAGCGCCACGCCCCGAGAAAGTAGAGGTCGGGCGCCGGGATTTCAATCCGCAGGTCCGGGCTTTGCCGGGGCAGGCGGTAGGCCCGTTGTCCCCGGAGGATTCCCTGTCCTCCGAACTCGTTCAACTCGTACACGCCGGGGGGGAACTTCTCCAAGTAGAAAATGCCCTGGTGGATGCGCATCTGGTAAAACCGGGCCCCGCCCGGCGGGGAAATCCGGCGCATCCCCAGCCGTTCCAGGGGCGTGGGTGCGCGTTCCATGTCCAGGTACCCGAACACCATGGAGACGTCCCGGCCCACCGGAGGCTCCAGGCGCCTCATGTCCAGCCCGGGAGGCGGAGGCGCGCTGCAAGAAGACATCAAGGCAGCCAGCATGACGGCCATCGTGGCAGCCAGCAATGCAGCCGGCATGGCGGACAGCATCGTCCCCACCAGGGTGGCGGCCCCATCACCCATGCGGCGCCGTAGGTGCGGATGCGGCCCGGGACGGTTGACGTTGCTGGGGTTCCCGGCGCACACGGAGGTGCTGGGGGCTGTTGGAAGCATGCCGAAACATTGCAGATAGCCAATTCTGGCTAGAAGCGGTCTCAAAAATGGAATTTTGGCAAAACCCCGGCCCTTCGAGACAGACTCCTTCGGAGTCTTCCTCAGGGAATCGGGATTTCTTCCCCGCGTTGCTGAGGAGCGAGCGAAGCGAGAGTCTCGAAGTACGCGGCGCACACGTATTTTTAAGACCGCTCGTAGAAACTTTAACACTTTGGCCTTAGACATCGGTCAGAGCCGCGATGCCGGGAAGTTTCTTCCCTTCCAGGAATTCCAGGGAAGCTCCCCCGCCGGTGGAGATATGGTTGATGCGGTTCGCCAGTCCGGATTGGTTGATGGCGGCCACGGAGTCCCCGCCGCCGATAATGGTGACGCCCTCGGATTCCGCCACGCCCCTGGCCACGGTGTTGGTGCCCTCTTTGAATGCCGGGATCTCGAACATGCCCATGGGGCCGTTCCAGAACACCAGCTTGGCCCTGCGCACCGCTTGGGCGTAGGCCTTCGCCGTATTGGCGCCGATATCCAGTCCGATATACCCATCCGGAATCTCGATCCCGCATTCCTCCGCCTCGGCCAGGGGAGAAATTTCACGGGCGATGCGGTGATCGATGGGAAGCACGATGGCCTTTCCCGATTTGGGCGCATCATCCAACAGCGTGGCCGCCAATTCCAAGTGACCCTCCTCCACCAGGGAATTTCCGATGGCGTGCCCCTGGGCCTTGAGGAAAGTATAGGCCATGGCGCCGCCGAGCAAAAGGGTGTTCGCCCGTTGAAGCAGGGCCTGGATCACGCCTATCTTGTCGGAAACCTTGGCGCCGCCCAGTATCGCAACGAACGGGCGTTTGGGGCGGGACAGAGTCTGCCCGAGGAACTCCAATTCCTTCGCGATGAGAAACCCGCAGGCGGCCCGTGGAAATAACTCCGCCACTCCCATGGTGGAGGCGTGGGCGCGGTGCACCGTGCCGAAGGCGTCGGAGACGTACAAATCCGCCAGGGCGGCCAGGGCCTCCGCGAATTGCCGGCCGTTGGCTTCCTCACCAGGGTGAAAGCGCAGGTTTTCCATCAGGATCACCCCCCCTTTGCGCAGGGCGGCGATCCGCGCCTGGGCTTCCGGGCCAACGGTGTCCGGGGAAAACGCAACGGAGCGCCGCAGCAATTTTGCCAGGCGGGCAGCCACGGGCGCCAGGGAGAACTCCGGTTTCGGCTGGCCTTTGGGGCGCCCCAGATGGGAGACCAGCACCACCTTCGCCCCCGCTTTGGTGAGGTGCGTGATAGTGGGCAGCGACGCCCTGATGCGGGTATCGTCGGTGACCTTTCCATCCGCCAGGGGGACGTTGAAGTCCACCCGCACCAACACCATCTTTCCTTTCACTCTCAATTGATCGACCTGCAACTTGGGCATGTCCCTTTGTTCCTTTCCATTCCCTCCCCGTCCTAGTCGAAAATCCCGGATTGCCCCGGGAAAATCCGTCCCGCTCCATTTCAAATTTCTTTGGTCTTTTTAACCACCGCTCTTTTCCACCACCGCTCTTTTCAACCCCCGTGTGATGCCCTATTCTATCGATAAGGGCAAAACGCCAAATTCCATGCTACCTCATTGGAGGTGCCCCCGGAAGAAGGGTGCGGGGAATCTTCCGCTACCACACAATGGAAAATCAAGGAATCCCATATCCAGGCGAGACCGGAAGGATGGCATGAACGAGAAAATCGTCAATCTGCACCAAAGGGGCAGGGGCCGGGAGCAGGCCCGTGCCCAGGGTAAAAGAAAGTCCAAAGGCTCCATCGCCCAGTTCATGATCAACCGGCAGTCCGCGGTGCCTTTGCACATCCAGCTCAAGGAGCAGATTCGATACGCCGTCATGAGCGGAGATTTCCTGCCGGGGTCTCCCCTGCCTTCCATCCGGGAGTTGACCTCTCAACTGGGAATTCACCGCAATACCGTACACCGGGTCTACCTGGAGCTTCAGGCGGGGGGCCTGCTTTCCTCCCGCCCGGGCAAGGGCGTATTCGTCAGCGATTCCCTGTCCAACACCATTCCGGTCAGCGAGATCAACGCCATCGACCAGTTGATCGAGAAAATGTTCGCCGAGGCCAACGGACTGGGCGTCAATCCCATCACCTTGAGCAAGCTGGCCGGGCAGCGGGCGCCCGGGTACGACGTCCGCCATCCCACGGTGGCATTCGTGGAATGCACCGCCCATCAGTCCCAGGAATGCGCCCGCGATCTGGCGGATCAATTCGGGGTGGAGGTAGCCCAATTTCTGCTGGACGATCTACGGGAACATCCCAATCCCATCGCGGATCATTTCCAGCACATCATCACCAGCCTCTTTCACTACGACGAGGTGCAGGATCTATTGGAGCCATTGCAGCGCAAGGTGCATCCGATTACCTATGATCTTCACCCCGCTACCCGCCGCCTGTTGCGGGAACTCTCCGCGGACGCCCGGCTCGGCTTTATCTGTCACGATGCCAATACCGAGGAGGTGGTGGGACGGGAGGTGGCGGCCACGGTGGGCAATGGCGTTTTCTCCGGGTGCGCAAACCTGGAATTCCCCAAGCAGGCCCTGGAGTTGATTTCCAGGGTGAACACGGTGATTCTCACCGAACCGGCCACGGCCTTCTGCATTGAGCATTGCACCCCGGATCATGAGCTTCTGGAGCTTCACTTCACGCTCAATCCGGCCTCCGTGAACAAGGTCTCGCGCAGAGTTCTCTTCCAACCCTGAGTCTGGGGGACTCCCCTGCCTCGATCCATTCTGTTGCGATCCCTTCTGTTGCGATCCACTGCACGGCAATAACCTGGGCTCGGGAGCGTGGGAATGGCAGTGTATGCGTTTGAGAATCCAATCCTGATTTCGCCCCCTTTGCGCCCTTTGCTTGCCAGCAATTGTCAAGCGGAGCGGAGCATCTAGTTGGGACAGATTTGGATTTTGGGAATACGGGCGAGATTCTTCGCTCCGTTCAGAATGACAGTATATTTTATATTTTCAAACTGAAGGGCTGCTGTGGGACCGCCCCGGATGACAGGGCCCGCGATCCGTGCCAAGGTGATTTCTTCCGGTTGAGAGGACGCATCGCACGGGACGTTAGATTGGGCCGGAGACCTCTTCGAACATCGGAGCGCCGGGACGGACCATGAAGGACGATGTGCCTTTTACCGTGGACATGGAGGAGCCCGAGCAGGCCTCCAATTCCGAGGATCACGGCTCCGAGGCCTCCAATACCGGGGCCCACGATTCCAGGGCCCACAATTCCCTGGAGAATGGGGAAGCCGGGCTCCCGGAGGGAGGGGAAGGCATCCACGGGGAAGGGGAAATCGCCCAGCCGGGCGGGGAGCCACCCGCGCTGACGGTCACCCAATTGACCCGGCGCATCCGCGGATTGCTGGAGGAATCCTTTCCCATCGTTTCAGTGGAGGGGGAACTCTCCAACGTCAAGGCCGCCACATCAGGCCATCTCTACTTCAATCTGAAGGATTCCAGGGCCCAGATTCGTTGCGTGATGTTCCGCAACGCCGCCGCCGGGCTGCGCTTCGAACTGGAGGATGGTCTGCAGGCTGTGTTGCGGGGCCGCCTCACCGTGTACGAGGTGCGGGGGGAATACCAGATTCAGGTGCTGACCCTGGAGCCCAAGGGCGCCGGGGCGTTGCAACTGGCCTTCGAGCAGTTGAAGCGGAAACTGGAGGCGGAGGGGCTTTTCGATCCGGCGCACAAGCGGCCCCTGCCCTTTCTGCCCCGCCGGGTAGGAATCGTCACCTCCCCTCGCGGCGCCGCCATCCGGGATATGCTCACCGTGCTGGAGCGGCGCTTCCCCACGCTTCCCGTGCTCATTTATCCCGCCACGGTGCAAGGAGAGCAGGCCCCCGGGGAAATCGCGGCCGGCATTGCAGCGTTGAACCGGCAGGCGGAAGCGCAAAAGATCGACGTGATCATCGTGGGCCGGGGCGGGGGATCGGTGGAAGACCTGTGGGCGTTCAATTCCGAAGCGGTGGCCCGGGCCATCCATGATTCCCGTGTTCCGGTGATCTCCGCCGTGGGTCACGAGGTGGATTTTACCATCGCGGACTTCGTGGCCGATCTGCGCGCCCCCACTCCCTCCGCCGCGGCGGAACTGGTGGTGCCCGTTCGGGAAGAACTGCGGATGCAGGTGGAGGAACGGCGCGGCGTGCTGATATCCCGGCTAAGCTGGTGGCTGGACCGGGCCGGGGAGCGGTGGGAGCACCTGCGGGCGCGCCTGACCAGTCCCGAAGCGGCCTTGGCCCAACAACGCGAACGCCTGGAGGAGCTGCGCAGCCGTATTTCCCTGGCCACCGGCAACCGGGGCGAGCGCAGCCAGGAGCGGTTGCGGCAGGTGTCCACCCGATTGCTGATGGTCCGCCCGGACCGATTCAACGAGTTCCGGCGGGGGCTCCTGACGGAGTTGGAAGGACGCCTGAACACCGCCGCGTCGGGAGGGCTGGACCGTGCCGCCGCCCGGCTTACCCGGGACATGGGGCTGCTGGATTCCCTCAGTCCCCTGGTTGTGATGGGGCGGGGCTATGCTTCCGTGACGACCCCAACCGGAGAGGCGGTGCGCAGCGTGCGGGGCATGCATCCGGGGGATGCGTTGCAGGTGCGCCTCCGGGACGGAAAACTGATGACCGAGGTCAAGGAAGTACGGGAGGAGGACTATACATAGCGTCATAAAAACATGCGTATCGCCCTTCGAGACGCCTTGCTCCGCAAGGCTCCTCAGGGAGGCGGTTAAACTGGGAACTGAAACCCGCGTCCCTGAGGAGGGCTCCATGGGAGCCCGTCTCGAAGGGCGCGATCAATATCCGGAATCATAAGAATCGTCAATTGAATGCGCAATTATATAAGTCGCAGTGTTTAGAAGCAGTCTCAAAAATACGTGTGCGTCGCGCACTTCGAGACGCTCGCTTCGCTTGCTCCTCAGCAACGCGGTTAAGAGAGCCCGATTCCCTGAGATCCAGGGACGGACACGCTTGTCCGTCCCGTCATGGAAGGCTCCGTAGGAGCCTGTCTCGCAGGGCCGGGATTTTGCCAATATTCCATTTTGAGACTGTTTCTAATGACGATCCCCGGCCTGCTGACCGAAAGCAGCCGCACAAAGTAGAACCATCCATGCTGGTGGATGGGTTCCGGGCGGGAATTGTTTCCCATAATCAGAAAATAATTGATGGGAAACAGGGCACAGTGCCAAGAATTGGCGTTAAAGGAATTGGGACCAACAAGTCCGGTCAAAATCGCACGGAGGTTCGCGCACCGTGAGGTATCGGCAAAATATCGTTCCTACTGCAATGAGGGTTTGCAACGGGGACCCCTCTTACCCGGCGTTCCATACCCCGCCCACTCAGTGGGAAGGACGCCTTACCGACATCCCAAACAGGCCCGCTTGGGATCGTAATGCCATAGCGGGAGGAGGATACGACATGACGGAATCGGCTCTGGAAAATTCAAGGCAGCGTAACCTGGACCCTCTGCGGAACAAGTACCTTACCTTCCTGATCGGAGAGGAAGTCTTCGCGATGGAGGTACACAGGATGAAGGAAATCGTGAGCATGTCCGTCATCCAGGAAAGAGAGGCGGGAAGGGATTACATCCGGGGCGTGATCAAAATGCGGGGAGAAGACGTCCCCATTATCGATTTGGGAAACAGATTCGGTGTTCAGGCCGGCCAGGACACATCGAAGAGCTGTTTCATCGTCGTGGAAGCGAAGGGATCCGGCGGCCCCATTTCGGTGGGAATGTTGGTGGATCAGGTTTCCGAGGTGGTCGGAATCGCCGAAGGGCAAATACAATCGATCCAAGATTTCGACAAGTACCTCTTCTCCGATTTGCTGGAGGGTATGGTCATACTCGATGAGAGAATCATCCTGGTAATGGACCTGGAAAAGGTCATTTCCTCCGAGGACGTGACGTTTCTCGAGGAGTTGCTGTTGGAGAACACGCAACCGGACACGCCCCAACCGGATACTCCGCAAGAACCTCCCCCCACTCCAATGGATACCGCCCCCGGAACGGGGGAGAATTCCAGCGCTTCCGGCTCGCGGGAGGAAGGCCCGGATATTTCGGATATTTCGGTGGAAATGTCCGCGTTGAATGCCGATCCTGGCGGGGAGACATCCCAGGAGGAACCGCCGGTGCAGGATTTGGAATCAATGACGGAGGAGGAACCGCCGGTGCAGGATTTGGAACCGATGGCGGAGGAGGAACCGCCGGCGCCGGATTTGGAACCGATGGCGGAGGAGGAACCGCCGGCGCCGGATTTGGAACCGATGGCGGGAGAGGCCGTGCAGGAACCCGTTCCCGAGCCTGAATCCACCCTCGCACCCGAACCCGAGTTGGAGCCCTCCCTCGAACCCGAGCTGGAACCCTCACCCGAACCCGAGTCGGAGCCCTCCCTCGAACCCGAGCTGGAATCCACCCTCGAACCCGAACCCGGACTGGAACCCTTTCCCGAAACCGCAGTGGAGGAGGAACCGCCAGTGAACGGCGAAGCGCCGGCCGGAAATCTCACCGGCGCCGTGGAATCCGCCGCGGAATCCACCACAGAATCCACTCCGGTCAGCGGGGAAGGTCCCGAGGATGCGGAACCCATGGATGCGGAACCCCCGGATGC
>CAZOXD010000109.1:0-6287 GCA_964583525.1 uncultured Pseudomonadota bacterium | reverse complement strand
TCAGCGGGGAAGGTCCCGAGGATGCGGAACCCATGGATGCGGAACCCCCGGATGCGGAACCCATGGATGCGGAACCCCCGGATGCAGAACCCATGGATGAGGAACCTCTGGATGTGGAACCCCCGGATGCGGAACCCATGGATGAGGAACCTCTGGATGCGGAATCCCTGGATGCATCCTCCGCTCCAGGCGGCATGGAGGAGCCAGCCCCAGAGTCCACTATGGAACCAGCCCGGGATACTGAAGAAGAGACCATGGATGGGGAAGGGGAGATCATGGAATTGAAGGATCCAATCGTCCTGGAAGACCCTCCTCCCGGCAGGGTCGAAGAAGCTGTCGAACTGGAGGGAGCCTTATTGGAAGAGGCAGCCCCTGCCAGGTCCACGGAAACAGAGGCCATAGAGGTCACAGAGGCCACAGAGGATACAAAAGATACGGAAGACACCGCAGGCGCCTTGACGCAATTGCGGCGAATCCTGGAAGACGTCCAGGCCAAATTGGCCAAAACGGAGGCCGCACAGGTTGAAACCCAACACGCCCTGACGGAGGCGTGGGCCAAAGTGGCCCAATTGGAGTCGGAACAGAAGTAAGGGACGCATCCCGCGCCGGAAGTTCCCCACAGCCGAGCAGGGTGTTCCTCCACCTCCCTCATCCGAGAGTCACCTCGCTACCCACGCCGCAGGTGGCGCTGCCTGGACGCCCGGACGCATTCCTGCGCCAACGGCGGCTTCGGATCTGCAAGAGCCAGTGTAGCGAATTCCATATTTCCCCTTGTTCCCATCCCCCCGGGGATCGGAATGTGATATAGCTTCCTTCCGGGAAGGGAGTCCCGAGATTGTTTCAGTGAGGAGCGTCATGAGCAAAAAGGATTCCGGCAAGGATGGGCAGGCCGGCCACGGGCATGGGCACGGGCAGGGACAGAGCCATTCCCACAGACATTCGCACAAACATTCGCACAGGCGCGGGCACGGCAGCGGCCACAAGTTCGACATCTCGCGGCTGGAACGCCTGCGGGACCCGGAACGGCTGGAGACGCTCAACCCGGACAAGATCTGGGCGGCCATCAGCGAGGGCCTGGAAGTGAACACCCTGGTGGACCTGGGCGTGGGCATCGGTTTCTTCGCCATACCCTTTGCCCGCAAGATTCCCGGGGGCACGGTGTACGGCTGCGACCTCAATCCGCAGATGCTGGAATACCTGACCGCCGCCAGCGAGCAGGAAAAGGTGGACAATATCCGCCCCATCCAGACCGCGGAGGTGGAGGTGCCGCTGGAGGACGGCCTGGCGGACCTGGTAATCATGGTCAACCTGCATCACGAGTTGGACTTCCGGGACCGCACCTTGGCCGAATGCAGGCGCCTCCTGCGCGAGGGAGGGCGGATCGCGGTGGTGGACTGGGCGCCCATCGAAACCGAGCACGGCCCGCCCCTGGAAGTGCGCATTCCTCCCGATCAGGTGCGCGCCGAACTGGAGGCGGCGGGATTCCGCGCCATTGCCGAACACGAAATTCTTCCCCAGCATTACTGCATTACGGGAACCAGGTGACGGAGGTGGCGGGAAGTACCCTGGCCGGTTCCGACAACCGACCCCGGAGGTCTCGATGAACGATGTCGTATCCTTCTACGACGAGCACCCCATCAACGAGGGGGAAATCCTCTCCAAGCTGGAACAGGAAGGAAAGGACCTGGCGCACCTTGCACCCGCGGACCTCCAGACCCATGACCAGGATCATTATGGAGGGACCGAGGCCACCGATATCCTGGCCAACCGGCTGGCCCTGAAACCCGGCATGCGGGTGTTGGACATCTGCTCCGGCATGGGGGGCACCAGCCGCTATCTGGCCTGGCGTCATGGGTGCGAGGTGGTGGGCGTGGACCTCACCGCATCGCGTGTGCGGGGGGCCGAGAAGCTCACGGCTCTCGTCAACCTGCAGGACCGGGTCACCTATTTCCAGGGGGACGCCAGCGCGATGGATTTTTCTCCCGAAAGCTTCGATGCTGCGTTGGGACAGGAGGCCTTCGTGCATATCCCGGACAAGGCGGGCCTGATGGCATCCAGCCACCGTGTGCTCAAGCCGGGCGCGGGGCTGGCTTTCACGGATTTGACCGCCCATGCCGGACTGACGGATGCGGACCGTGAACGGTTGCATGAGGTCATGTCCTTCAACAACATTGCCAGCCCGGAACAATACAGGGAACTCCTGGAAGGGGCCGGATTTCAGGAGGTGAACAGCGAGAACCTCTCCGCGGAATGGCGGGTAATCCTGATCAACCGGCTGGAGATGTTCAAGTCCCTGGAAGCGGAAACGGTGCGCATTTTCGGCCCCGAGCGGCACAAAGCCTTCATCGAGGCCTATACATTTTTCGTGGATCTGATCGATGACGGACGCCTGGGCGGCGCCCGATTTTATGCCGTCAAGGGATAGATGCCGTGAAGGTATCAGCGTCCCTGCAATCAACATTATCATTGGGAGCACACCGAAAGTTAAATGGCCAAGAACATCACCCCCCGCAAGGAAAATTACGCGCAGTGGTACCTGGACGTAATCAGCGCCGGACAACTGGCGGATCACGCGCCCGTGAAGGGGTGCATGGTGATCCGTCCCACCGGGTACGCCATCTGGGAGCACATGCAGGCCGCGCTGGACCGCATGTTCAAGGAGACCGGGCACGTCAACGCCTACTTCCCCGTGCTGATTCCGGAAAGCTTCATCCGCAAGGAGGCCGAGCACATCGAGGGCTTTTCGCCCGAACTGGCCGTGGTCACCCATGCCGGGGGGAAGGAACTGGAAGAGCCGCTGGTGGTGCGCCCCACCTCCGAGACGATGGTCGGGCACATGTACGCCCAGTGGATCCAGAGCTACCGGGACCTGCCCGTGCTGATCAACCAGTGGTGCAACATCATGCGCTGGGAAATGCGCACCCGGCTCTTCCTGCGCACCTCGGAATTCCTCTGGCAGGAGGGCCACACAGCCCACGAAACGGCGGAGGAAGCCGAGGAGGAAACCCTGCAAATGCTGGAGATCTACCGGAAATTCCACGAGGAATGGCTGGCCATTCCGGTGATTCCCGGGCGCAAGAGCGAAATGGAGAAATTCCCCGGCGCCCTGCGCACCTATGCCATCGAGGCCATGATGCAGGACGGGCGCGCCCTGCAGTGCGGCACCTCCCACAACCTGGGGCAGAACTTCGCCAAGGCGTTCGACATCCAGTTCCTGGGCCGCGGCAACGAGCGGGAATACGTCCATACCACCTCCTGGGGGGCTTCCACCCGCATGATCGGCGGGTTGCTGATGACCCACAGCGACGACGACGGGTTGATTCTCCCGCCCCGCATCGCCCCGGTGCAGGTGGTGGTGATTCCGCTGTGCAAAAACGAGGAGGAGGAACGTTCCGTGCTGCCCGCCGCGGAAAGGGTGCGCGCGGCCCTAGGGGATACCCTCGACCCCCTGCGGATCAAGCTGGACACCCGTGTCGACCTGCGCCCGGCCGAGCGCTTCTTTCACTGGATGCAACAAGGCGTGCCCCTGCGCATCGAGATCGGGCCCCGCGACGTGGAAAACGGCCAGGCCATGCTGGTGCGCCGGGACAACCGCGAGAAGACTCCCGCTCCGTTGGACAAGGCGGGCGCGATTGCAGGGGAAATCCTGGAAACCATGCAAAAGGACCTCTACGGCCGCGCCGTTGCCTACCGCGAAGAGAACAGCCATATCGTGGACGATTACGAGACCTTCAAGAAAGTGATCGCAAACGAGCGGGGATTCATTTACGCCCACTGGAACGGGTCGGCGGAAGTGGAAGAGAAAATCAAGGAGGAAACCAAGGCCACCATCCGTTGCATCCCGCTCAACGGCAATGTGGAGCCCGGCAAGTGCATCGTCAGCGGTGAACCCTCCGAGCAGCGGGTGATCTTCGCCCTGGCGTATTAGGAGAGTTCGAAAGTTCGGTTGGATCCAAGGAAGCAACCAGGGAATGGCTGCTGCCTTCTCCAATACGCCACAGCCTGTGTGTGTTCCGTTCGGGAATGCCCGGGGCCGGATTGCCTGTCCCCTCCGGAGGGGGCAATTATAACGGCCTCGTTGGATTCAATGCCAGGGAAATCCAATTCCTATGAGCCAGCTATGAAACCTCACCCGTCCTCCTATTCCCAATCCATTGAGCACTCAATCGGAAATACCCCGCTGGTGCGGTTGAACCGGGTAGTTCCTGATGGATGCGCGGAAGTTTTCGTTAAACTGGAATCCTTCAATCCCACCGGATCCTACAAGGACCGCATGGCCCGGTCGGTTATCGCGGAGGCGGAAAAAAGGGGCGATTTGCAACCGGGGATGCGCGTGGTAGAGGCCACCGGGGGTAGTACGGGAAGCTCCCTGGCTCTTTTCTGCATCATCAAGGGATACGCCTTTACCGCTGTATCCTCGGACGGATTCTCAGAGGAGAAGTTGCGCACAATGCGCGCCCTGGGGGGCGAAGTGGAAATTATCCCCAGCGAGGGTGGCGCCCTCACAGCCGAACTGTTTGGGCGCATGATTGAACGGGTGCAGGAACTGGCGCAGGATCCCGAGATCTATTGGGTCAACCAGTTCGGGAATCCGGATGTGAAAACAGGATACCGACCGTTGGGGTTGGAGATCCTGGAGCAGGTTCCCGAGTCCATTGACATATTTACCGCTGCGGTGGGAACCGCCGGCATGCTGATGGGAGCAGTGGAGGGATTGCGCTCGGCCGGATGCGAGGTGGAAATCGTGGCCTTGGAACCGGCCTCCTCTCCCATATTGTCCGCAGGAAGGAGCGGGAAGAACCGAATCGAAGGCGTCGGCATGGGCTTTGTCACGGACCTTTATGACCCCTCCCTGGTGGACCGCGTCCTCACCGTTGGGGAAGAGGAGGCCTGGGAAATGGCCCGGCGGCTGGCAAGGGAGGAGGGAATTTTCGCCGGCGCTTCCAGCGGAATGAACGTGGCCGGCGCGATTTCCTTGGCCGTGGAGTTGGGGGAGGGTCACACCATCGTCACGGTAGCGGTTGATTCGGGCCTGAAATACTTGGCCGGGGATTTATTCGGGAATTGACCTATCCGCAGCGCCTTACTATCGTTGTCTCTCTCTTGACAGGCATCGCAGCATAAGCGTTAAACCTTCCATACTCGGGGGAATACCATGGACAAGCAAAAAATTGCGGATTTCGCCGGGAAGGTATTCGGGGACATCGCCAATTCACTGACCGTCGGCATGGCCTACATCGGCACCAAGACCGGGTTGTTCAAGGCCATGGCGGAAAAAGGGCCGCTGACCCAGGCGCAGGTGACCGGGATTTCCGGGCTGCAACCGCGCTACGTGGAGGAGTGGCTGAAGGGGATGGTCTCGGCGGGCTACCTGGACTACGACCCGGGCGCGGAGACCTTCACACTTCCCGATGAGCATGCCTACCTGCTGGCCTCGGAGGGCACGGACCACTTCGTCGGAGGGATGTTCTACCAAGCCAACGCCATGCTTGCTATCGCGCCCAGGGTGGCCACCGCGTTCACCGAAGGCGGGGGCGTGAAATTCTCCGAGTACGGGGAGGAAGCCCTGATCGGTCTGGACCTGGCCAACCAGGGCATGTACGAGCACCGTTTCGCGTCGTACTGGCTGCAAAAGGTGCCGGACGTGGTGGCCCGGCTGGAGGCGGGTGGCAGCGCGCTGGACGTGGGGTGCGGCGCCGGGCGGGTTTCCATCGCCCTGGCCAAGGCCTTTCCCGCGGCCCGCTACGTGGGGCTGGACCTGGACGCCGATTCCATCGCCCGCGCCCGCTCCGCCGCCGGAGACGAGGGAGTGGGGGAGCGCGTCCAGTTCGTGCAGCACCCTCTTTCCGAGCTGGATGCGGGGGAGACCTTCGACCTGATCACCGCCTGCGACTGCGTGCACGACTTTGCCCAGCCGGTGGAAACCCTGCGCGAAATCAAGGAACGCCTGGCCCCCGGCGGCACCTTCTTCGTGATCGAGCCCAAGGTGGCGGACCGGCTGGAGGACAACCGCAATTCCATCGCCACCATGTTCTACGGATTCAGCCTGATGCACTGCATGACCCAGTCCCTGGCCTCGGGCGGGCCGGGCCTGGGGGCCTGCATGGGCCCCGCGCGCACCGGCGAGTTGATGCGCGAGGCGGGATTCGGCCGCTTCGAACCCCTGGACATCAAGAGCCAGGTCAACCTGTTTTATGCCGTCGGGCACTGAGCTATGCCGTCAGGCATTGACCCTGAATGTTCCCCTGAACCCGGGAGATTTCATCCGTGGGAGACAAACCGCGCCG
>CAZOXD010000108.1:13427-16463 GCA_964583525.1 uncultured Pseudomonadota bacterium | reverse complement strand
CGGGCCGGGGCAATTCATCCGCGGATTTCTTCCTCCCCGCAATCCTTTCGGTTTCCTTTCCGAACTTTTACCGCTACGATTTATCCAATAGAAGTTATGGTCCCGCTCCATCGGTTCCTCCTTTGCCACAATGGTTGAGGGCCAGGAAAATCCTGGGAGGCGAAGCGGACGCCGAATTTTGCATCCTCAATCTTCCATCCATCAGAACGGAACTATTCCATATGGCATCCAACGGCCCCGGGCAATCGCCCTGGAACAAGCAGAGAAACGTCCCGCCAAACCTGGACGAATTTCTCAATCAATTGCAGCAAAAACTCAAATCCCGATTTTTCAACATCTGGCTGCTCCTCCCCGTGGCGCTGGCGGTATGGGCCGCCACCGGGATCTACATCGTCAGCCCGGGCGAGAAGGGCGTGGTGCAGCGCTGGGGGAGGATGTCCTCCGTTTCCGATGAGGGGGAGGGGGTGAAATACCGGATTCCCTGGCCGGTGGACAAGGTGACGGTGATCGAGGTGGCGCGCATCCGCAGCATGGAATTGGGATTCCGCTCTAGGGCGGAGGGCCCCTCCCTGCGCGTCCGCCCCAACCCGGTGGAATCGCTGATGATCACCGGGGACGAAAACCTGGTCAACATCATGGTGGTGGTGCAATACCGGATCACGGACCTGCCCAGCTACCTGTTCAAGGTGTGGGACCCCCTGGGCACGCCGGAAGGAAGAACCATCCGCGACGCCTCGGAAACGGCCCTGCGGGGCGTGGTGGGGAGCATGCCCATCGATGAGGTCCTCACGGTGGGCCGGGCCCGCGTGCAGCAGGAAACCAAGGAGCACCTGCAGCAACTGATGGATACCTACGGCACCGGGTTGCAGATCACCGAGGTGAAGCTGCAGGCAGTGGAACCCCCGGAGCCGGTGCAGGCTTCCTTCAAGGACGTGGTCAGCGCCAAGGAGGACAAGGAGCGGATCATCAACGAGTCCCGCGCCTATCGCGAGGACATCCTGCCCAAGGCCCGCGGCGAGGCCGAGCAGATGCTCCGCTCCGCCGAAGCCTACCGGGAAAACAAGATCCGCGAGGCCAAGGGGGATACCTCGCGCTTCCTTTCCATGCTGACCCAGTACCGCGCCGCCAAGACCATCACCCGCCGCAGGCTGTACCTGGAAACCATGAGCGAGGTGTTGTCCAAGGTGGATAAGACCATTGTTTCCAAGGATGTGGGAGGAAAGATGTTGCCCTTGCTGCCCCTGGGCGGCGCGGCGGCGCAGACGGGAGGTAAGCAATGAGCAAGTTCAACATAATCGTCCTGGCCGCAGTGTTGGTCATCGCCGTGGTAACGTCCTTCACCTTCTTCACCATCGACGAAACCGAGCAGGGGGTCATCATCCAGTTGGGGGAATATGTACGCACCGTGAAGGAACCGGGCCTGCATATGAAAATTCCCTTCTACCAGGATATAAAACGCTTTGAAAAGCGCCTGTTGCGGTATGACGCCGCACCGGTGGAATTTCTCACCCGGGACAAGAAAACGCTGGTGGTGGATGTCTACGCCCGCTTCCGCATCGTGGATCCGCTGATATTCCTGAAATCCATGCAGGGAGATATGAACATCGCCCTGGGCCGGCTGGATACCGTCATTTCCTCCTCCCTGCGCGAGGCCGTAGCCAGCCACGACCAATCGGACATCATTACCGAAAAGCGCGAGCCGATCATGAAGGAGGTGGCCATCGACACCCGGGAACGAACCCGGAAATTCGGGATCGAGATTCATGATGTGCGCATCAAGCGCACCGACTTCCCCAGGGAAATCGCCGAAAGCATCTATGCCCGCATGCGCGCGGAACGGGAACGCATCAGCAAGCGCTACCGCTCCGAAGGAGCCGAGGAGCAACTGAAGATCAAGGCCAAAACCGACAAGGAGGCCGCCATCCTCATCGCCGAGGCCAAGCGCAAGAGCGAAACCCTGCGCGGGATCGGCGACGGGGAGTCCATCAAGATCTACGCGGATGCCTACAAACAGGACCCCGAGTTCTATTCCTTCCTGAAAAGCCTGCAAATCTACCGGGAATCCATGACGGAGGGCACCAAGGTGATCCTCTCCGCCGATTCCTCCCTCTTCCAGTACCTGGAAAATCCGAAACCGGGGAAACCCTGACCCCCTGCGCCGCATGAACCCCGTTCCATGAACACCGCCGGCATGAACGGCCTCCACCGCAATCCCCGCTGGGATTGCGGTGGAGCATTGCGGTGAGACATTCCGGGCGCGATCTTCACCCGGCCTGGGGAATGAGCCCGGGCTCCGCTGTACCATCCGCATCCCCCGAGGGACGCGCCCCGCCCCTTCATCCGGAATATCCATTCATCCGGAACATCCATGATTTTCCCGGTTGACTTCCCCAAGCAAATTGCTGTATATACATATATATGAAGCCGGATTCCCAGATACTGGATTTGGCGCTCTGCCGCCAATTGGCCGCGAATTATCCGGCCATTCCTCTGCTGAGAGCCGCCCAGGCCGTGGTGGGGCACTTCGCCCGGGTGAAGGAGATCATCGGATTGACCCTCAATCAGTACGCCCTGCTGGTGGCCGTGGCCCTGGCCGGGGAGCCCACGGTCAATCAATTGGCCGCGAACCTGGCCCTCGATCAAACCACTGTCTCCAGGAACCTGATTCCGTTGAAAAAACAAAAGCTTATCGCATCGGCTCCCGGAAAGGACCGCCGCACCCGGATCATTGCCCTCACTCCCGCCGGGAAGATGAAACTCTCCCAGGGCCTCCCCTATTGGCGGGACGACCAGCAGCGGTTCATGGAGCGTGTGGGCGAGGCGGAATGGAGGGAATTGACCGATCGCTTGAACAAGGTGCGCCAGTCGCTGGCGGGGGGATAAGCGGGATTCACATATATACGTCTATACATACGGTTTTTATATACATGCATAAGCATATAATATATTAAAAATCAGCCCCTATTTCTCCTCACTTCCGTGGATGGATCAATTGAAAGCTTCCATGAGGTTGGATCGGATGGGATACCAGGGCGG
>CAZOXD010000108.1:0-13327 GCA_964583525.1 uncultured Pseudomonadota bacterium | reverse complement strand
CGCCGGGAGGGGAAGTGGCCATATTGCAACCCCGCTCCCATCCCCCATCCAGGCCGCATCCTCGCTCGGGCCGGGGGCAGGGTACGGAGGGGAGCCATCGGCAAAAGATAAAATTGAACGATGCATCCCGGTTATGTAATATTCCAATCAATGCGCACCAGCAGGGGGAAACATCCCAATTGCGTCGCATAATCGGTTGCATGCCCTGTCGCCGCCACTGACGCATCTAACGCCACTGCCGCAATTGAGAAGTTCCGGGGCGTATCCCGCGGCAACGATTCGCCACTATGCCAAAAAGGAGGTCCGTTGTGTATGCAAAAAATCCCATATCAAGCTCGACCCGGGGGGAGGAAAGGGTATTCCGGCTTGCATCGAGTATCCGCGGGGCGGCGGCCGTGACGGTGCTGATGTTGTTCCTGCTGCTGGGGGCGTTTTCCGCCCAGGCCATCGAGCGCCGCAAGGACCAGTTTCCCACGGAATTCTCCTATTTGATCCTGCCCCTGCCCTACAGCCTGCCGGGCATCGGGACGGGCTGGTTCGTCCCGCTCTCCTTTTCCAATCTCTTCGATACCACCACGGACGTATTCGCCCTGGCCATTCTGGGCGACGCCACCGGCACCATGGCCGGGATCGAGCAGATTCCGGTGATCGACGAGACCTTGTTCCTGAATTTTTCATACCAGGACATCAACAAGGCGATGGTGAACAATTACGACAAACGGGGCATGGATACCGGAAAGGACGACTACTCCCTGTTGGAAGTGAGCCAGGCCGATTCCCTGGCTTCCCAAATTATTTTGTCCTTCTGGGAACGGCGGATTGAATTTTTTGCGAGCCGATATTCATCAGAATTTCAGCTGGACCGCCTGCGGGACTCGGATGGGAACATAATCGCGGAATTCAGCCCTCCCTACACCGATTCCTCTAAAACAGACACGGTGGGATTCCGGATCGACTATACGGACGACTTCCAGGATCCGCGCGCAGGCGTGCGGTTCCTGCTCACCCGGGCCCATACCCCTTCCGACGACCAGGATAGCGCGGATTTCTATACGGTGGATGCCGCGCTCACCGGCTATATCCCGATCGGGGAGATCAGCACGCTGGCCCTGCATTTTTTCCGCTCCGACGCCACCGTCACCCGCCGTGGAAACGACGACCTGGCCGCTCTGATTGTCGAATGGAAGGCGCAGCTGGGATGTGGGGGCGCCCCAGCCTGTGACCAGGAAGCAACCGAACTCGCAACTTCCTTCTACAACGCCAATATCCATGGCACCTCCACCTCCCTGGGGGGGGACCTGCGTATGCGGGCCTACCCCGGGTCTCGTTTTCAGGGCGCCCACACGTTCTATTTTTCGGCTGAGTTCCGCTGGAACCTCAGCGAGGAGGTCACTCCCTTCGATTATTACATCTGGAAGGACGTGCGCACGGGCGTGCAGGTGGCGCTCTTTTACGAATTGGGGAGCGTCTCCGAGACCTCGGGCACCCTGGGCGACGATACCCGTTCCGACGTGGGAGCCGGATTCCGCCTGGTGGCGGGCTCCGGAGAAGTTTACCGGGCCGACATTGCCGTGGGGGACGAGGGCGGGAATGTGGTCATCATCATCGATTACCCCTTCTGAACTTCCGGCACCGAGAGGGCGGCTGGGCCATGGGGAAAGGGTGGAGCCGGTGGGGGCCGCGTCGCCCACCAGCAATACCTGTTGCCCGGCCAGATGCGGTGTGCGGAGCGGAGCCAACGCTGAAAAATCACATTGGACGCAAATATCTAATTTATGATATTTTTTTAATTAGTGCGCACCCACAGGAGGAATATTCTCAATTCGCGTCGCATATTCGTCTGCATGCCCTTTGCCGCTATTCAGAAATTCCGGGGCGCATCCCACAAAAATGATTTGCCGCCATGCCAAAAAGGAGGGCTGTCGTGTATCCAAATTCCGTAAGGCTTCTCACGTTCCTAAGGCGGGGAAAGTTATTCCGCGTGTCCGCCGTTGTGACGGTGATGTTCCTGCTGCTGGGGGCGGTTTCCGCCCAGGCCATCGACCGCCGCAGGGATCAGTTTCCCACGGAATTCTCCTACCTGATCCTGCCCCTGCCCTACAGCCTTCCGGGCATCGGGACGGGCTGGTTCATCCCCTTGAGCTTCAGCAACGTGTTCGATACCACCATGGACATAAATGTACTGGCCGTCGTGGGCGATGCCACTGGCTCCTTCGCCGAGACCAATCAGATTCCGGTGATCGACCGCACCTTGTTCCTGAACTTTTTTTACCATAACATCAACAAGCTGACGATGAACCAGTACGACAAACGGGGCATGGATACGGGAAAGGACGACTACTCCCTGTTGCAAATGAGCAAGTTCGATGGCTTTTCTTCCGAAGTCTTTTTGTCCTTCTGGGAACGGCGGATTGAATTTTTTGCGAGCCGGTATTCACAAGAAACCCAGATTGACCGGCTGTTGGATGCCGACGGATCCAACCCCGTGGACCTGACCCCCCCCTTCACCGACTCCTTCACCACCACTACCGTGGGTTTCTGGATCGACTACACAGACGACGTCCAGGACCCCCTTGAAGGGGTGCGGTTCCGGGTCACCCGGGCCACTACCCCTTCCAACGACCCGGACAGCGCGGATTTCTATACGGTGGATGCGGCTCTCACCGGCTATATTCCCCTTGGGGATTTCAGCACCCTGGCCCTGAATGTATTCCGCTCCGACGCCACCGTCACCCGCCAGGGGGATACGGACCTTGCCGTCAACCAGGCCGAATGGGAGGCGAGGCTGGGTTGTGGGGGCGTCGCGGCCTGTGTCCAGGAAGCAGCCGAATTGGCCCAATCCTACGTCGACGCCAACACCAACGGCACCTCAGCCTACTTGGGGGGTATGAGCCGCATGCGGGCCTACCCCGAGAGCCGGTTCCAGGGCGCCCACACTTTCTATTTTTCGGCGGAATTTCGCTGGAACCTCACCCAGGAGGTCACCCCCTTCGATTACTTCATCTGGAGGGATGTGCGCACCGGCCTCCAGGTGGCCTTCTTTTACGAATTGGGGAGTGTCTCCGAGACCGCGGACACCCTGGGTGACCAGACCCGCTCGGACGTGGGGGTGGGATTCCGTCTGGTGGGAGGTTCCGGGGAAGTCTACCGGGCCGACATTGCCGTGGGGGACGAGGGCGGGAACGTGGTCATCGTCGTTAATTACCCCTTCTGAGCCCTGGCCCTGCCTAAGCTCAGGCTCGCGCCAATACCAGAGCCTCCACCCGGGCCGCCCCGGCTTCGGTGAGAGCGCGGGCGCAGGCCGAGAGTGTGGAGCCGGTGGTGGCCACATCGTCCACCAGCAACACCCTTTGCCCGGCCAGGGGCGGGGATGAATCTCCGTCTTTGTCACCGGCGGGCAGGGCCACGAACGCCCCCTCCACATTCCGCTCCCGCGCGGTTCCATCCAATTCCACCTGAGGGCGGGTGTTGCGCCGCCGGGCCAGCCATCCCGCCCGCAACGGCGGGGGCGCAGTTGCCCGTGTTTCCCCTGCTGCCCGCTCACCCCTGTTTTCAGCATGGAGTTCGCGCAGCCAGCGGTGGGCCAGCAGCAGGCTCTGATTGAATCCGCGCCGCCGCAACTTGCGCGGATGAAGGGGTACCGGGACGACCGCCTGGAACTGCGGGAGGTCGAATTCCCCGCTCCCTCCGGGGCCGCTGGTGGATTCCGCAATGGATTCCACCGCATTTCTTGAGCCGGCGGCCAGAGCGGCCGCCCGGGTGGCCTCTCCCAGTACGCGGCTCAATAAGGGAGCCAGTCTGTCCTGGCCGCCATATTTGAAGGCCCGCACCCAATCGCTCACCGGGGCCTCGTAGCGGCAGGCAACCCAGAGGCGGTCCACCCCCGCGATGGCTTGCACCCGCCGGGCCTGTCCAGTTTCCTGCCCCGCATTCCGCCAGGGGAGGGCGGCGTGGCAGTCCGGACACAGAAAGGGAAATCCCGGCGGCGGTTCCCGGACCAAGGCGGCCCGGGAATCCATCATTCTCTGGCAGCCGTGACAGGAAGGCGGGAAGATCAGCAGGTGCGCGCGCAGCAAAAGGGACATGGTCTCGGTTCCTAAAAGGGCTGTGATTAAAGCCAAAAAAACCTAAAAACTCAACTGCATGCGGGGGAAATGATTCCCCCCGCGCCCCCCCGACGGGTGTAAAGCGAAGATTTCAATGTAATTCAACATATTGTATTAATTACCTAATATGGGGTGCAGGGGACTAAGTTCCCTGCCGGGAGTCCAGAGGGCAGCGCCCCGGTAGTTGCCATGGGCAAAGGCCGCCGCCGGAGGCAAACCTTCTTATTGCTGTTTTGGAATTGGTCACACCCCTTCTTCTAATTCCCCGCCGCCAGGGTTCCCCCGCCGGGAGCCTCTCCCACCTCCCCGGAGCCCCGGGAGACGCCTCTCCTCCCCAGCCAGCGGCCCAGCCCGGCCTTGCTGCTCTCGATGGTATCGTAGAGCACGGGCACCACGATCAGGGTCAGCACCGTGGCCACGCTCAACCCATAGATCACCGAGAGCGCCATGGGCAGCCAGAAGGTGCCGCCCTCGCTGCCGAAGACCACGAACGGGCTGCGGAAGAAGTTGATGTCCATCCCGATGGCCACAGGCAGCAGGCCCAGCACGGTGGTAACCGCCGTGAGCACCACCGGGCGCAGCCGCACCATCCCGGCCAGCACCACGGCCTCCCGCAGGGCGTGGCCCCGCTTGCGGAGCTGGTTGATGAAGTCGATCATGACGATGGCGTTGTTGACCACGATCCCCGCCAGGGAAATCACCCCGATCCCCCCCATCACCACGCTGAACGGGCGGTCGTGGATCATCAACCCCAGAAACACCCCCATCAGCGAAAGCACCACCGAACTCATGATGATGAAGGGGGTCACCACCGAATTGAACTGGGTCACCAGCACCAGATAGATCAAAAGCAGGGCCACGAAGAAACTCTGCCCCAGAAATCCCTGAGCTTTCTCGCGCTCCTCGTTTTCCCCGGTGTAGGAAAGGGCAATCCCGCGGGGCAGGGTAAGGTCCACCAGGCGCTCCCGTACCTTGGCCAGCACCACCGGGCCTGGCACACCCTCCGCTGTGTCCCCGGAAAGCGTGATCACGCGCTCCTGCTTGATGTGGCGCAGCGCCCCGTAGGCCGGACCGGTAGTGACCCGCGCCAACTCGCTCAAGGGTACCTGCCGTCCCGAGGGAGCCAACAGGTAGAGGTTTTCCAGATGAGAGGGGTCCATCCGGAAGCGCTCTTCCAGCCGGACGATGATGTCGTACTCCTCCTTGCCTTCGCGGAATTGAGAGACCTTGCGCCCGTTGAAGGCCATGCGCACGTTCTCGGCGATGTCACGGGTGCTGAATCCGGCGAGGGCCGCTTTTTCCCGGTCGATCAGCACCTTGAGTTCGGGACGGCTGCGGTCGAAATCGTCGGACAGGTTGACCAGCCCCGGCACGTCCTGGATGCGGAGCCGGATTTCCTCGATCGCCGCCAGGATGTTCCCGAAATCCTCTCCCCGCACCTCGATGTTGACCGGTGCGCCGGTGGGCGGGCCCATCTTGGCGGGCACCACCTTCACCTCGGCCCCGGCCACAGGTCCGGCGCGCTCGCGCAACTCGCGCATCACTTCGCTGGGCCGGCGTTTCCAGTGCTCCCAGTCGGGGAACTCGATGGTGAGGTAACTCAGGTGAGAGACCGTGCTTCCGGCCTGCGCGCCGCCGAATCCCATCCGCTGACCGATGTTGGAAACATGGTTCTTCATGCCATCCCGCAGGGGCGCGATTCCGTCCTCCACCTGCAGGACGTAGGCATCCGATGTATCGAGGGTGGTTCCGGCGGGCGCGGTGATGGTGATGGTGGCGGTCTGGGGCTCTGTTTCCGGGAAGAATTCCACGCCCTTGCGCTGGAGCGTGGTGGCCGCGTACAGGGCCAGGATGGCCACGAACAGCACGGCCACCCCCGGCAGCACGAACCAGCGATAGCGGAGCGCTCCTTCCAGCACGGAGCGGTAGAGAGCGAGCACCCGCGAACGTTCCATCCCGGCAAGGGCGTCGGTGGCGCCGGTGACGCCGGTGGAGTCGGATCCGGTGGAAGGGGTGCTGGAGGAGACAGCCCTCCGGCGGGGGATCTTCATCAGGGTGGAGCAGAGCACGGGGTTGATGATCAGAGCCACTACCAGGGAGGCGCTGAGGGCCACGATCAGCGTCTGGGGGAGGTAGGTCATGAATTCCCCCACGATGCCCGGCATGAAGATCACCGGCCCGAACGCCACCAAGGTGGTGATGGTGGAGGTGGTGACCGGCACCGCCACCTCGCTGATGCCGTCCATGGCCGACGCGATGCGGGACTTCCCGCTCTGCACGTGGCGGTAGATGTTTTCCACCACCACCACCGCATTGTCCACCAGCATTCCCAGCGCCAGGATCAGGCTGAACAACACCACGAAGTTGAGGGTGTACCCCAGCAGTTGCAGCGCCACCAGGGTCAGCAGGAAGGACATGGGAATGGCCGTGGCAACGAACAGGGCGTTGCGGAAACCCGTGGCGATCAACAGCACGGCGAAGACCAGGATGAATCCGGTGATGATATTGTTTTCCAGGTCACTCAGGATGCTCTGCACGAATTCGCTCTGATCGGCCAGGGTGGTGAAGCGGATGCGCCCCTCATGCGTCCGCGAGGTCTCGTCCACCAGGGCGCGGATCTTCTCCCGGATTTCCAGCAGATTTTCTCCCGTGCGCTTGATGATCACCAGGGATACCGATTCCTCCCCGTCCAGCCGGGACCGGCTGGTGACATCCTTGAACCCGTACACCACCCGCGCAACGTCCCGCACGAACACTGGCACCTGGCCCGGGGCCGCCACCACCACGTCGTTGATTTCCCGTGGGTGGCGGAACTCCCCCGGCACCCGGATCAGGTATTTGGTGGGGCCCACCTCCAGGGTGCCACCCGGGATGTTGGTGTTCTCCCGCTCCACCGCGCCCGCCACCTGTCCCAGGGAAAGCCGGTAATAACGCAGCTTTTCCGGGTCCACGTAGACCTTCACCTCGCGCTCCAGCCCACCCGCCCGGCGCACCTCGAGAATGCCGGGGATACCCTCGATGCGCTCCTTGAGGTCTTCGGCTACTTCCTTCAGGGTCTGCAGCCCCACCTGCCCCGCCATGTTGAGGATCAGCATGGGTTGCTCGGAGAGGTTGATCTCGGAGAGGATCGGGTCCTCCACGTCCCCGGGCAGGTCGGGGAGGACCTCGTCCAGCTTTTCCCGCACCTTGGTGCGGGCCTCGTCCACATCGAATCCCTTGTAAAATTCCAGGGTGATCGCCGCGGCGCCCTCGGCGGAGGTGGACTTCATCAGCTTCAGGTTGTCCACGTTCTGGAGCGCGGTTTCCACCTTGCGGGTGACCAGGGTTTCCACGTCCTCCGGGGAGGCCCCAGGAAAGGGAAGGGTCACGATGAGCATCGGAATCTGGATATCCGGTGCGGCCTCGCGGGGCAGGCTGCGGTAGGCGGAAATGCCCATCGATACGATCAGCACCACCAGGATGAATACGGAAGCGGGATTCCGGATGGCGATGTGGCTGAGATTCATGGCGGGAATACCTGGGTGGAATTGCTAGCGGCGCGTCTGTACTACAAATCCTGTGGGTGCGTCTGATGGAACGGGCTTATCGCCCAAGATTGAGTCTGAAATGTGCTAATGGCTGCCTCCTTCGAGACGCCCCGCCAGCGGGGCTCCTCAGGAAGGCGGTAGTAAATGGGCGCCCTCATCAAACCGCGTCACTGAGGAGGGCCCGTTAGGGCCCGCCTCGAAGTGCGCTTGCTGGGTTTTCAGATCCGGCTTAATCCGGGAGGTTGCGGAAAAAAGGACTCCGGATTAAAAAGCGGCGGATTCAGATGCTGGATCGTCTTCATGGCAGGGTGCGGCTGATGCGGACGGGCTCGTTGTGCACCAGTTTCTGCTGACCCGTGACGACGACCTGGTCCCCGCTTCGCAGCCCGTCGAGCACCTGCAGGCGCCCGCCCGACGCCACCCCGGTGCGGATGGTGCGTTCCAGGGCGCGCCCGCCGCGGACGACGAACACGGCCCGGCTCCGCTCCCGTTCCAGCACGGCGTGGCGGGGAATCAGCACCTGGTTGCGGTATTCCCGCAGCGGCACTCTCACCCGGGTCAGCATGCCCGGCCGCAGGCGCTCCCGGGGATTTTCCAGGGCCACCTCCACGGGAAAGGTGCGGGTGCTACGGTCGGCTTCCAGGCCCACGGTTTTCACTATGCCGGAGAATTCCTCTCCCGGGAGCGCATCCAGTGTCAGCCGCACCTCCTTGCCCCGGGCCAGATGGCGGATTTCCCCCTCGGGCACATCGACGCGCGCCCGCAGCCGGGAGATGTCGAGCACCTCGGCCAGCAACTGTCCCTTGTTGACGTACTCCCCGGGCTCCACGCCCTTGGATTTCACGATGCCGGAAATGGGGGAGCGGACGGTGGACTTCTCCAGCTCGATTTCCGCCAGACGCAGGGTAAACTTGGCCACGTCCCTCCGGTTGCGGGTCTGATCGAGCCGGGAGCTGGGAATCAAGGAGCGTTTGAACAGGTCCGCGTCCCGGAGGTATTTGCTTTTGGCAAACTCGTGGTCGCTGCGGGCCAGATCGCGCCGCACCTTGAGCCTTTCCGTGGAGATGTTCACCAGCACCTTGTCCGGGCCGACACGATCCCCTTCCTCGAAGTCCGCGGACTCCGCCATGCCATCCAGTTCCGCCCGCAGGGATACCCGTTCCCAGGGCAGCAGGTGGCCGATATAGGTGGCGGTCAGCGAGAAATCCTGGGGGCGGATGCGGATCACCTCCACCGAGATGCCCCGTCCGGCCGACTGCGGTTTCTCCCCGCGGGCCACCGCTTTGGCTTCCTGACCGGCGGCTCTGGCCTCCCGGCCTATGGCCCAAGCCCGGGTGGACAGCAGGCTTTCCAGCCCCCACCCTCCCGTCAGTAGCGCGATGGAGAGCAGGGCCGTGAAGACGAGGGAGCCGTTCCGGGGACGCCGTCCGGAAACCATGGGGAACCGGGTGGGGATGGGGTGCATTAGAAAGCCGCCTTGAGGTCGAAGTTCTCGTAGATGTCCCCCGTCAGCACCAACAGCGAAAGATAGCTCCGCTCGTATCGCAGCCGCGCCAGAATTTCCCGCACCCGCGCGCTGGACGCGTCCTGCTGGAATTGCGCCACCTGGAAGCTGGTGCTCTCGCCCACCTGGATGCGCACAATCTCGTTCTTGAGCTGTTCTTCGGCCAGGCGGCTGGCGATCCGGGCCGTTTCCACTTGCTCGCGGTTGAGGCGCAACTGGCGCAGCACGCCTTGCAGGCGCACGTTGAGATCGGATTTGAGGCTGGCGATGTCCAACTCCACCCGCTTGCGCTCCAGGGTGCGTTTGCGGATATTCTCCCGCGTTTCCACGTCGAACAGGGGCACGGTCCAGGTGAGGGTGGCGCCATACCCGCCCACATCCGTCTGGGAAAATCCGCCGGCGCCTTCCAGCGGGGAATCGCCGTACCCGATCATCTGGTAGTAGAGTTCCAGATCCAGGTCCGGCTCATCGCCGTTGCGGGCCTCCAGCAAATCCAGGTCGTTGCGCTCCAGGCTCATCTGCAATTGCCGCAGGGCCGGGCTGCTCCGGTACATCTTTTCCAGCATTTCCCGGTACGGGAAGGCCTCATCCCGCAGGCGGGGCACTTCCAAAGGCCGGATGGAAAGCCCGGCCACTTCCAGGTTGAGGATGGCCCGCGCCAGATCCTCGATCCGGGCCACCTCCGAGCGGGCGGTGAGCAGCCCTTCGCGCTCCCGGGCCAGTTGGGTTTCGGTGACCTGCACGTCGAAGGGGCTGAGCACCCCGGTTAACAGGCGCTGCTGGTTGTCTTTCAGCAATTGCCCGCTCAGCTTGACCGCATCCTGCTGCACCTTCACGTTCTCGATGGCCGCCACCAGATCCCAGTAGGTGGAGGCCGCGATCTCCAGCAATCCCAACTCCTGGCCCCGGATGTCCATGCGGGATTCCCCCACCCCCACCTCCGAGCGGCGCACCGGGATGCCGTGGAGGGCCTGCCCGAAGTCCTGGAAAATCGGGATGGTCACTGCCCCTTTGAGGGAAGTGGTCTCCAGCCATTCCCCGGCGGGTTGGTTTTCCGGGTTCCCGCCCAGGGCGGCGATGGTGGAGGAGTCGTAGCGGCTGCGGGATTCGCTCAGGGTGAGGCTGTATTCGATTCCATTGCCCAGGGTCTGGCTGTAGACCGAGGAGAGCGAAAACGCATCCGACCCGGCCAGGGTCAGCCCCGATCCGTCGAAGGTGGACAGCACGGGGCTGAGGCCGCGTGAATAATCCGCGCTGTTGGTGAGGGTGGGATGATCCTGGTTACGGGCCGCTTCCAGGTCGCTCAGCGCGATGGCTTCCCCGACCCGCAGGGATTCCAGGGAGATATTCCGCTCCAGAACCAGGCGCAGGGTTTCCTGCAGGGTCACCTCCACCACCAGGCCGCCCTTTTCCTCCAGCACCTTGAAGCCGAATCCCTCCAGCATCGCTTTCATCTCGGTGAAGTTGGTAGTGGTGTTGGGAGTGGAGATGGACTGGGCGGAGGTGGATTGGGCTGGGGCGGGAGCGGGGGAAAACATCGCCGCCCAGAGCATTCCCGCCACCATGCCGGGGAGAATCCACCGCGGAGTAAGCCACCACGGGGCAAGCCGCCTCCAGCCAAGCTGCGGAAGGGCAAGGCGCAGAAGAACAAGGCGCAACAGGCCGAGCAACCGGGGGGCAAGGCGGTGCCGGTCAAGGAATATGCGCTCCCCGTCAGAGGACACAGGCGCGATAGTTTCGGGTGCAGCCCGGATGGAGAATTGCAACCAATTGCCTTTCAACGATACCCTCCCGTGAAGGTTTAGCCCGCCCTGGTTTGCGCGGTGGCCCGGTGGCGTTGTGGCGCGGGCGCCGATCCCACCGGCCCGTGCGCCCCCTCCACCCTTCCACTGTAACATCCGGCGGGATAATGGATTGTGAATGTTCTGTAAATATTACGTAAATCCATGGGAAATAAACACCGAGGACTCAATTTCCGATTAGGTAGAACCTGATGGAGGGTGTCAAGGGAAATATGGGAGCGGGATTCGCGCTCTCGGGCCGCCATGAACGGGGTGCCCGCCCTCCCCACCTCTGCAACTACGAGGAGAACCACGGATGGACGAGGATTTGGACTGCAAAATGCCACGGCAAGGGGAACCGCGGATGAACCCTTCGACAGGCTCAGGACAGGCGTGGATGAACGCGGATGGGAACCGCAAACTGCCACCTCACCCTCCCGCACCTTACGGCGCTCCTTCCCTCTCCACAAATGTGGAGAGGGAAACAGCAACCAGGAACCGCAACTGCAAGGGAACCACCGATGAACGCGGGTGGAAAAGAGAATTGCAACCTTGACTTTCCAGTTGGCATCCGGGTAGGGGAGGGAGGTATTCCCCCCATCGTGAACCCACCCGCAACCTAAGGGAATAAATGCTGGAGACCATGCAGGAACCCATGCCGGAATCTATTACGGTATCCAGGCGCTCCCCATCCGTCCCGTTTATTGGAAACACTGCGAGGCTCGTTGTTTCTTCCCGGGGAATTTCCATTTTCGCTGCCCTGGCGGTGGGCGCCATCCTGTTGTTCGGCGCGGCGTTCGCGCAACCGGGAATCATCCACGAAGCCACCCACGACGTCCGCCACGCCGCGGGATTTCCCTGCCACTAGGCCCGGGCCATGGGCCTGCTGCGGCGGATGGGAGGGAGTGCGCTGGCGGGGGGGATCGCCGCCGGTGCGCTGCTGTCCCTCCTACAGGCGCTTTGGCTGACCCCCCTCATTCTTCAATCCGAACGCTACGAGGCGGACGGACATCCGCCCCCCGGCAGCCGTCCCGATGCCCTGGTGGTCCTTCCTGATGCCACGGTGGTTCTTCCTTATGACGTGAAGTTCCTTCACCGCGCGGCGAGGAGCGTTCCCGGCAATCTAATCGTGGGGGTGGGCTTCGGCCTGCTGCTCAGCGCCGGGTTCGCATGGCGGGGCGGGAATACCGATGCCCGCAAGGGCCTGTTGTGGGGAGTGGCGGGCTATGCGGCGTTCGTGCTGACGCCGGCCCTGGGACTCCCGCCCGCATTACCGGGAATGGCCCAGGGGCCCGTGCTGGCGCGGCAACTGTGGTGGCTGGGAACCGCGGCCGCCACCGCGGCGGGCCTTGCTCTGTTGGTATTCGCGCGGGGCCGGTGGAAGGTGCTCGGCGCGATGCTGCTTCCGTTGCCCCATCTGATGGGGGTTCCCGCTCCACTTCCCGCTTCTCCCGGAGGGCCCCCGGAAGCGTTGATTTCGGAATTCCGCCTGGCGGTTCTGGTGTCGGGCGCTCTGTTCTGGGCCGTGTTGGGGAGCGGCTGCGGCTGGATGTGGGGACGGATGGGGAGGCGGGGGCGGGATTTGAATGAAATGAAGAAATGAGATGGGCTTCAGGGACGCGGTCCGCGGGCAGGGACGCCCGCGCCACTATTTTTCATTGGGTATGAATAACCAATGCAGAGTTTCCAGATTCCAGTTGCCCTGACCTCCATCCATTCCGGCGTTGCCAATCCCGACCTGGATCGGCAATAATAACCGGTTATGAGGGCGGTAAAGTTTTCCCGCATTCGGGAATGATCCCTGCTGAATGGGAATCCCCACCACCGAACAGGAGCACCCGTCTTGCCATGGCCGATCTGCTGACCCTGGAAATCCTCACCCCGCAAAAGCGGGTTCTCACCGCCGAAACCCCGTTCGTCACGGTTCCGGGAACCAAGGGCGAATTGGGCATCCTGCCAGAACACATTCCGCTGGTGACCACCGTGGAATCCGGCATTCTTTCCTACGAGGAGGACGGGCAGCGCAAGCGGGCCGCGGTTCATTACGGTTATGCCCAGGTGGAGGGGGACAAGGTGACCGTGCTTTCAAAGATGGTGGAGCAGGATGGAGAAATCGATACCGAACGCGCCAGGGACGCCGAAAAGCGAGCCCGGGAAAAGCTGGCCGAATTGATCGCCGCGCAAAACGAGGAAATGCACAACATGAACAAGTACGAGGCCAAGTTGAGGCGGGCCCTCGTCCGGCAATCCCTCGGCGGCTGATCTACCCCCGGCAAGCCCGGCGCCGGGCCAGCCCACGCGGTAAGGCCAACGGCTCCGCCTTCCTCCCGCCAATCCGTGACGAGGGGCCGGGATTCCCCCCTTTCCCTGCCTCTCCTCCCCTGCCGCATTCCGATTTTCCCAATTCTG
>CAZOXD010000107.1:0-16470 GCA_964583525.1 uncultured Pseudomonadota bacterium | reverse complement strand
CCGCCTTTGTCCTCCCGCCGCAGGTTGTGTACACTGGCGGTTGTTTTTGGCTCCCACTTTTCCGCTGGTATTCCAATGACTCATCCAGTCCCCCGCCCTTATCCCTCCAAGCCCACAGCGGTGTACTTTTACGGCACTTGCCTGCTGGACGCGTTTTATCCGGAGGCGGGGCTGGCGGCGGTGGAGTTGATCGAACGGGAGGGGGTGCGGGTGATCTACCCCCAGGGGCAGACCTGCTGCGGGCAGCCGCCCTTCAATTCCGGCTACCGGGCCGAGGCCCTGGAGGTGGCGCGGGCGCAGTTGCCGCTCTTCCCCAAGCCGCTGCCGGTGGTGGTGCCGTCCGGCTCCTGCGCCGCGATGATGCACCGCCATTACGGTGAGTTGTTCCGCGGGGACCGCGACGCCGGGGCGGCCGGGGAATTTTCGGGGCGCGTGTTCGAATGGAGCGACTTCATGGTCAACGTGCTCGCTGCGCGGCTTCGGGATCGCGGGCCGCCGGTGCGGGTCGCCTACCACCCTTCCTGCCACCTGCTGCGGGAGATGGGCGTGCGGGATGCCCCCCGGCAATTGCTGGCCCAACTGGAGCAGGTGGAGGTGGAGCTGCTGCCGGACGCGGAGACCTGCTGCGGCTTCGGGGGCTCGTTCTCGCTGAAGATGGAACGGGTCTCCGCCGCCATGGTGAAGGACAAATGCAGCGCGGTGGCTCAATCCGGCGCGGAGGTGCTGGTCTCCCTGGATGCCGGGTGCCTGATGAACATCGGGGGCGCACTGGAAAAGGCGGGCGCGGGCACACTCTGCCTGCCGCTGCCGCTGTTCCTGAAACAACGGTTGCACCAGCACCGGAAAACGGAGGGTGGCCATGCCATCTGACGCGTCCGGCTTCCGCCGCAAGAGCAAACTGGCCCTGGAGGATTCCGGCCTGCGCCGCAACCTGCACCGGGCCATGAACACCATTCGCGGGCGGCGCAACGAGCGCTTCTCCGAGTTGGAGGATGGAGAAGCCCTGCAATGGATCGGCGCGGCGATCAAGAAGCGCGCCCTGGCGCGGCTGCCGGAACTGCTGGAGCAACTGGAGGAAAACCTCACGGCCCGGGGGGTGCGGGTGCATTGGGCGGAAACTACCGCCGAGGCCAACCGGATCGTCCTGGAAATCGCCCGCCGCCGGGGGGTCAAGCTGGCCGTCAAGGGCAAGTCGATGGTTTCCGAGGAAATGGAGCTCAACCACTTCCTGGCCGAAAACGGCATCGAGGCCCTGGAGGCAGACCTGGGCGAGTTCATCGTCCAACTGGCGGGGGAGACTCCCTCGCACATCGTGGTGCCCGCCGTTCACATGTCCAAGGGGGAGGTGGCCGAACTCTTCCACCGGGAACTGGGGGAGGACTACACCGACGACGTGGGAGCCCTCACCGCCCTGGCCCGGAAAATCCTGCGGGAAAAATTCCAGGCTGCCGGAATGGGCATCACCGGCGTCAACTTCGCCGTGGCCGAAACCGGCACCCTGGCCCTGGTGGAAAACGAGGGCAACGGACGGATGGTGACCACGGTGCCTCCGGTTCACGTTGCCCTGATGGGGCTGGAAAAGGTGGTGCCCACCCTGGCGGACGTGGCTCCGCTGGTGAGCTTGCTCACCCGCTCCGCCACGGGGCAGGTGATTACCTCCTACTTCAACTGGCTCTCCTCCCCCCGCCGGCCCGGCGAAAAGGACGGTCCCGAGGAAGTGCACGTGATCCTGCTCGACAATGGCCGCTCCTCGATCTACAGCGACGCCCAATTGAGGGAAACGCTGGATTGCATCCGCTGCGGCGCCTGCATCAATATCTGCCCGGTGTACGAGCGGATTGGCGGCCATGCCTACCAATCGGCCTACATGGGGCCGATCGGGAAAATCCTCACCCCGCAAATGGCGGGGTTGGACCGGGCGGGACACCTGGCAGGGGCTTCCACGCTGTGTGGCGCCTGTTTCGAGGTGTGCCCGGTGAAGATTCCCATCCCGGATTTGTTGCTGCGCCTTCGCCAGGAGGGCGCGCAACCCACGCCTGCCGGAAAAACCCTATTGAAAGGCGCGGGCGCGCGCCGTACCCTGGGCGAGGCGATGATCTGGAAGGGATGGAAGGTGATTCATCACCACCCCTCCCTGTATCATGCCTCGAGACGCCTGATATCCATGGCTGGATCGGCTCCGCTGCGCTCCGTGGCCGGAAATCTGCCCTTCGGTCCGGCCCGGAAATGGAGCCGGGAACGCACCCTGCCCCGCCCGGCGGGGAAGTCCCTGCACCAATTGTTGCGGGAACGCCCGGAATCCTGATACACACGAACACCCGGATCGAATCAATCGGAAACGACGCCTGAAGATATTGGCGATTTTGAGGGAAGAATCGGCATGTACAATCGAACCAACGTGATCAGCTATTTGATTCAAAACGGCCGGGATCGGCTGACGGATTCCCGAAAAAACATTGATTTTACGGGAGTGGAGGAAGTCGATTCCATATTGAACGATATCGAGAATTACCCGCACATCTTCCTGTTGGGCGCCCAAATGGACCGGGGCATCGAATCCAAGGTGGCCTGGGAAATTCCCTACAGGGCCCATCAATTCGCCGGATTGAAGGACCTGGGTTTTGCTGAATTCCGCAAGGCTTCCATCGAGGATCTGGTCAAGGTGTTTATCGGGAACAATCTGCATCGCTATCCCGCCAAGATGGCCCGAATTTTTTACAACACCCTGGGACATATCGAGAGCGCTTACGAGGGGAACGCATCGCAAATATGGAACGACGAGCCGTCCAGCGCGGCGTTGATCAAGCGGTTCCTGCAATTCGACGGAATGAGCGTCCGCACGGCGAGCAAGGCGGCCAATATGCTATTCCGGGATTTCAAGGTTAAGCTGTCCGACTCCTCGAGCCTGGACGTTACTCCGGACTTTTATGTTCGGCGCATATTCCGGCGCACCGGATTCATCAACCGGAATGCTTCCGATGAGGAGTTGATTTATTGCGCGCGGGAACTGCACTTGCGGTATCCCGGAATTTTCGAGAGTCCCTGCGAGGAAATCGCCGATACCGTGTGCAAAAGCGAAAAACCCGTCTGCAGGGAGTGTCCGCTCTCCGCTTCCTGTATGCAGCTATATTGAATCCCTGTCTTTGGGCCGAGTCCCCGCCGGTACCGGCTTTTCCAGGGATGCCGGTGTGGCCCCCGGGCCAATTCCGGGTAATCTCCGGCGTTCTGCGTTGTTCTTCAGTGCTCTCCGGTGCGGGGCGCCATCCGTGAAGATCCCGATCCGGTAAAGGAGCGGGAGCCCGCGACTCCGTTTTCCCCCTGCGTGAACAGGATCTTGAACGATGAGGATGGCGAACACGGCCAAGGAACGAATTCTCGGTCGCTTGCGGGCCGCGCGGGAAGGGGCGGACGTTTCGGACGCGCTTCCCGGGGATACGCGGGAAGAAGAACGCCGGTGGCTGGAGCGCCAGCCCCCCCTGGGCGATCCCTCCGATCTCTCGGATATTTCTGTGCGCTTCGTCCGCGAGGTGGAAGCGGTGGGGGGAGAAGTTCGGCGCGCGGCGAATTGGAAGGCCCTCCCCAGCCTGGTGGGGGGGTGGCTCGCCAAGCGCCGGGCGCCTTCCGTGATGATGGGGACCGATCCCCGCCTGGAACCCCTCGGCGCGCACCTGACCGGCAGGGAAGGAATCTCCCTGCGCCGTTATGAGCGGTCACTGGAGGAGCAGAAAGAGGAGCTGTTCTCCACCGAATGCGGCATTACCACCAGCCGGGGGGCCATCGCGGAAAGCGGTTCGGTGATCCTGGTGCCGTCCCCGGAGGAACCCCGCCTGTTGTCCCTGGCCATGCCCGTTCACCTGGTCATCGTGGAAGCCTCGCGGATCTTCCCCACCCTTTCCGCCTTTATCGCCAGCGGGGAATATCAGTCCGAGGTGCCTTCCAACCTGGTGCTGGTGACCGGGGCATCCCGCACGGCGGATATCGAAATGATCCTGGCCATGGGTGTGCATGGTCCGAAATCGCTGCTGGTGGTGTTGATCGGATAACCTGCGCGGAGGGTGTTTCCCCATGATGGCGTATTACTACCCCATGATGCCGTACCACCAAGGAGACGATGCTTCCTATCCTCCCCAAAATCAGGGAACTGATGGAGGAACGCCATGAACACAGCCGGATCCCGGCCGGGATTCGCCACGGGGGCCGGCCAGGTGTGGGTGCTCCTCTGGAAAGACCTGATGATCGACCTGCGCCGCAAGGAAAACCTGGTGGCCATGTTTCTCTTCGCCCTGCTGACCCTGCTCATTTTCAACTTTGCCGTGGGGGAGAGCGAGGTCAGCCGGTACCGCATCACCCCGAAAGTGCGCAAGGCCCTGGAGGCCGAGGGCGTTTCCCAAGCGGACCTCACCCGGCTGGATCGCTTGGTGGGCCGCACTTTTTCCAGCCGGGATGCGCTCCTGAAATCCCTGGATCGGCTGGATGGACTGGCGCCGGAATCGCGGGCCCCCATCCTAACCCATAGCGGCCGGGGCTTTCTGCAGGAAAGCGCGGCCGGGTTGTTGTGGGTGACCGTTCTGCTGGCGGGAGTGCTCGGGCTTTCCAAATCCTTCGCCCTGGAAAGCGATCAGGGGTGCATGGAGGGGCTGTTGCTGACTCCCGTCAACCGGGGCGTGCTGTACATCGGGAAGATGCTGGGCAATACCTTGTTTCTGGGGATGATCCAGGCTGGGTTGCTGCCCCTGTTCTCCCTGATGTTCGGAATCGGGATGGAGGGAGTGTGGCTCCCCCTGGCGGGCGTGATGGCGGGTGGCACACTGGGATTCACCGCTCTGGGAACCCTGCTGGGCGGCATCACGGCAACGCTCAGGGGACACGAGGTTTTGCTGCCGATCCTGCTCTTTCCGCTGCTGGTGCCGCTGTTGGTCGTCGTGGTGCATCTCACCGGGGTGGTTTTTGACGGAGCATCCCTGGCGGAACAGGGGGGCTGGTTGCGGATGATGATGGCCTTCGATGTAATCTATCTGACGGTATCTTTTCTGGTTTTTGAATACGTCCTCGAAAGTTGAAAAAATTCCCGTTTCCTCCCGGGGAATAGGGAACCTTTCCCCCACGCATCGTTTTTCCATAAGAGGCGGGTTCGCGAACGAGTGTGGTAGCCTCTGTAACCTTGGCTGCGTTTAGTCCAATATTCGAGGAAGATTTTCCATGGAATGGAGTGAATTAAGATATTTTTTCCAATGCGCCTGCATGCGCAGCACGGTCATCAGGGCATTGAAGGTCGCGTTTGTGATCACCCCGATTCTGACGGTGGTCAACCATTCCCAGGAGATCATGGCCCTGGATTTCAGTCCGCGGTTCTATTTGCAGGCCCTGTTGACGTTTTGCATTCCCTACCTGGTATCCACCCACTCCTCCGCCATGACGAGGCTGACCGACATGAAGGCGGCTGTTTCCGATACATAGGCGCGGGCCAGGAACCGGTCAGTGGATTCGGCAGAGGAATCGCTAAAGGAATCGCAAAAAAAATTAAAGCGCGGCGGCCATGCCGGAATATGGGGTACCCTGCATTCACTAACCGGATTCACAGCCCGGATTCACGGCAGCGTTGTTTCAAGGCGCCGGAACTCCGGAAATCGAAAGGAGCGGGCAAGGATGGAAGGAAACGAGGATACCCGAAACGGTTCCACCACAAATGATTCAGCCAGTAATAATTCTACTACGAGCGATTCCACCAAAAATAATTCCACCACGAGCGATTCCACCAACAGGGGGCAGGGCCCGCTGCGGGGAATCCGCGTTCTTGATCTCACCGAACACATGGCGGGCCCGTTTTGCACCCTGATCCTGGCGGACATGGGGGCGGAAGTGCTGAAGGTGGAACGCCCGGGCCTGGGAGATTCCGCCCGCGCCATGGGGGATGGATCGCCCCGCAACCCGTATTTCCGCTACATCAACCGCAACAAAAAAAGCATCACCCTCGACTACAAGACGCCCGAGGGACGGGAAGTGTTCCTCAAGCTGGTGAAGCGGATGGACGTGCTGGTGGAAAACTACCGCCCCACCGTCATGCCCCGGGCGGGGCTGGGCCATGATGCCCTGAGGAAAATCAATCCCCGCCTTATCTATGCCCAACTTTCCGGGTTCGGGTACGACGGCCCCTACCAACACAAGGGGGGATTTGACCTGATCGCCCAGGGCATGGGAGGCATCATGCACGTGACGGGGGAGGAGGACGGCCCGCCCACATCCGTGGGGCTGCCCATTTGCGATCTGGGCACCGGCATGTGGGGAGTGGCGGGCATCCTGGCCGCGCTCCATGAACGAGAGCGCACCGGTGAGGGGCAACTGGTGGAATGCTCCCTGCTGGAAACGGCGATCGGGTTCAGCTCCTGGACCAGCGCGGGATGGCTGGCCGACCGGAAGGAGCCGGTGCGGCAGGGATCCCGGCACCGGCAGAATGCGCCCTATCAACGCATGGAAACCGCCGATGGGTATATCATGATCGGTGGGGGCACACAGAGCATCTGGGAGCGCTGCGCCCGGGCTCTGGGCCATGAGGAATGGATCATGGACCGCCGGTTCCAAACCAAACCCGGGCGCCTGGCCAACCGTCCCGCCCTGGAAGAGATGATGCAGGCGGTATTGCGCACCCGGCCCACCGATCACTGGATCGCAGTGCTCGACGAGGCGGGCGTTCCCTGCGGGCCCGTGAACGATTACCAGCGGCTCTTCGATGACCCCCAGGTGCGTCATCGGAAAATGGTGGAGTACGCCCCGGACGAGGAGTTGGGGCAGGTTCCGCATATCCGCACCCCCATCCGCATGCCCGGCGGCGTCCATGTGCGGTTCACGGCGCCCAAGCTGGGCCAGCACAACGCGGACACCCTCGCGGAGTTGGGCTACAGCGGGGACGAGATTGCAGCCCTGCGGAAAATCGGGGCGGTTTGAATTGGAGGCGATCTGAATTGGAGGGTTTTTGAAATGTCTGGCACGGCCCCACCGGAAGATGGGTTGCGGGAGGAATCGCCCGCGGTGGAAAAAGAAGCCCGGGCACGAAGAGGCGAAAGCTCCGTGCCGAAGCCGATGACCCTCCCGGCATTGCAGGCCCATGTGGCCAGGGTGGTGCGGGAGCGGAACTTCACACAAGACCCCAACGAAATTTACATCCTGCTCTGCGAGGAGTTGGGAGAACTGGCCACGGAGTTCAAGCACTGGGCCTATTACCCGGAGCGCTTCGACCTGGGCAACCTGGGATTCGAATTGGCGGATTTGCTGCTCTACCTGCTCGATTTGGCCAATGGATTCTCGCTGTCCCTGATGGAATTGTGGCCCGAACACGAGCAGGCCAACGACCGCAGGTTCGCGCACCGTCACGGCGAGGGCACCGTCCCGGCCCGCATCGAGCCCGGGTTTACCCTGAACCGGATCGTGGTTCACGTGGAAACAAAGCGGGCGGAACGCGTTTTCGAGGATACCCCGGAGCGGCTGGTGATCCTGCTCACCGAGGAGGTGGGCGAAATCGCCGCCGAATTGCGCCGCCATTGGAAGGGCAGGGCTGATCCCGCCCGGCTGGGCATGGAAATCATCGACGCCATCACCTATATCTGCCGGCTGGCGCGGCACTTTGGGATCGACCTGGAGGAGGCCGTCGCCAGGAAGGAATCCATCAATGCCAACCGCACTTGGGAATATTGAGAAATTGGAGGTGAAATTGGCAGTAACATTGGCTGTGGAGGTCTTGGGCAACGGGACCGAAATAGGAGACAATGGAAGGGGAGCTAACGAACCGTTGCACCTTTCAGGAACAGGGGCTCGGCAATGAATCGTCAACGTTTGCAAAGTTTGACAACGATGATGCCGGGGTTTCCGTTGGGGCCGGCTTTGGGAACCATTGGGAAGGTTTGGAGTTAAACCAAATACGAATTCCAATCAGGAGATTGAAAATGAATTCACCCATGAAAGTCGCCATCACCGGGGCTGCCGGTCAACTGGCTTACAGCCTCGTGTTCAGGGTCGCGTCCGGCGAGGTGTTCGGGAAGGATCAGCCCATCATCCTTCACCTGCTGGAGATTCCCCCGGCCATGCAGGCCCTGGGCGGTGTGGCGATGGAGTTGGATGATTGCGCGTATCCCCTGCTCAAGGGGCTCATACTGACCGACAAGCCCGGCGAGGCGTTCGACGGTATCAATTGGGGCCTGCTGGTGGGGAGCAAACCCCGCGGCCCTGGCATGGAGCGCAAGGACCTGTTGACGGAAAACGGGAAGATTTTCGTCGGTCAGGGCAAGGCCCTGGAGAAAAGCGCATCGGACCTGCGTGTGCTGGTGGTGGGCAACCCCGCCAATACCAATTGCCTGATCGCGCTCAAGAACGCCCAGTCCATTCCTCCCGAGCGCTTTGCCGCCATGACCCGCCTGGATCACAACCGGGCCGTGGCCCAACTGGGCAACAAGGCGGGGGCCGGGATGGATCAGGTCACCAACGTCACCATCTGGGGCAATCACAGCGCGACGCAATTTCCCGACTATATCAACGCCAAGATTGGCGGGCGGCCCGTCCCCGATGTGATCACCGACCAAGCCTGGCTGGAAGGCGAGTTCATTTCCACCGTGCAGAAGCGGGGTGCCGCGATCATCGAGGCCCGGGGGCTATCCTCGGCCGCTTCCGCCGCCAATGCCGCCATCGATCATGTCAAATCCATGCGGTCCGCAACTCCGGAAGGAGACTGGATTTCCGCCGGAGTGCTCTCCGACGGCGGGAGTTACGGAATTCCCGGGGGCATCGTCAATTCATTCCCCGTCCGCTGCGATGGCAAAGGCGGCTGGGAGATCGTGCAGGGTTTGGAGATCAATGACTTCGCCCGCGGCAAAATTGATGCCTCCGTTCAGGAGTTGCAGGAGGAACGTTCGGTGATCGAGGATTTGCTGGGATAACCCGGCCATATCACCAGGAAATAGGCTTTATGCAGCATTCCGGTGGCGAGAGAGGGCATACTCCACCGTTTCAGGGCGATGGATTCGCCTGAGGGCCTGGAATTTCGAAGGGTTGGAGGAGCTTCCTTGCTGAGGTGGTTCCGGAGCATTGTCCGTCCAGGACGATGTCCATGTTGCGATGTCCATGTTACTACTTCGGGCGGCGGTCCCACTGGCTGCGGTCCTGCTGGCTGAGCCTGCCGCGTGCGTTTCTATGTTGCGGCGCTGCTTCCGTTGCCGTCGCTGGGTTTTCCCGTATTCCTGGTGCGATGGGCGGTGATCATGACCTCGGCCTTCTCCTCGGAGATCTGCTTGGCGACGGCGATTTCGCTCACCAACATTTTCTCCACCTGGAGGAGAATTTTCCGTTCCGTGAAGGAGAGGCCTTTTTGACCTTCCAGGGAATTGAGATAGCAGAAGATTTTTGCAATTTCGAGGGGATTTCCGGACTTGAGTTGTTCCAACGTCTTCTTACGCCAACGGTGCCATTGCTGAGGTTTGCTGGAGGGGGGAGCGCAGGATAAAAATTCGAGGACTTCCTCTACCTCCCCGTTGGACATGATCCTGCGTAATCCATTTTCGCTGGCCCGTTTTACAGGCACCAGAATTTCCATTTGCTTGAGGGGAAATTCCAGCCGGTAAAAGCTGAGGTCGCTGCCGTCTACCTGTTTGCTGGTAACGCCGGCTATGGTACCCAATCCGAATTGCGGGTACATCACCTTCTCACCGGGTTCGAAACTTTCTTGGATTGCTTCCATTGTGACTGTCTCCCCTCGAGAAAGAATTGGATGTTGAGGCCGGTTATTCCCTTCCCAGTCCTTTTGCCAACGAATAACCGAGCCGGATTTGACCCCCGGGACAGGGAGCCCGACACACCGGATATTACGGTGGAAGTACTACCAAACTTGCCTTCGGGAAAATCAATATAATGCCATCGGCCATGAAAAGACAAGGCATTTTCCGGTTTTTAACGCCGGGAAAGATCACGCTCTATCTGGACGTGCTCGGCAAGCGGGAGGATGGCTATCATAATGTGAAGATCGCCCTGACCCCGATTTCCCTCTACGACACCCTCACCATCGAGTTGCGCCCGGGTGAAGGAACCGCTCTGACCCTGGAGGCTGGGGAGGATCTGGGCCCGCCCGAACGCAACCTGGCCCGGCTGGCGTCAGAAGTTTTCCAGCAGGCGCTACAGGAGCAGGGGGGCGCGTCCCGGTATGTGAAGATGCATCTGGAAAAGCGCATTCCCGCCGGAGCCGGGCTGGGTGGTGGCAGCGGAAACGCCGCGGGCGTGCTCTCCGTGTTGAACCGGGCTGCCGGCCATCCCCTGGCTCCTTCCCGGATGTTGGAACTGGCGGCGGAGCTGGGGGCGGACGTCCCGTTTTTCATCGATCCCCGGCCCAGTTGGGCGGAGGGTATGGGGGAGCGGCTGCGTCCGCTGGACGGGTTGCCTCCCCTGGAGTTGTTGCTGGTCCTCCCTCCCTTTGCGGTCTCCACGGGGGAGGCCTATGCACTCCTGGATGCTCCCGCCCTCCTGGATGCCAAGGAAGCAGCCGGGCCGGCCGCCCCCACTCCTCCGGACTGGAAGCCGGGGGACGGACCTTTTGAGGGCGGGGCGGCGGAGGGTGGAACTGCGGAGGGTGCGCCGGTGCAGGCCACGGAGGTTGCGGCCGGCCTCCATAACCGGTTCGAGGAGGTCTTGCTGCCCCGCTATCCGGAACTGGTGGAGATCAAGCGCCGTCTGGTGGAAGCAGGCGCCCTGGGGGCGCTGCTGACGGGGAGCGGCTCCGCCGTGTTCGGGGTCTATGCCGATGCCGCCGCCCGCGATGCCGCCCTGGTAGCCCTGGAACGCAAGGCCCGCGATGACGGGTGGCGGTGCTTCCCCTGCCGCACCCTGGAGCGGCACGAGTACCGGGATATCCATTGAGAATGGGTAGGCAGGGCGCGGGGCCTTCCATCCTTTCCACCTGCCGCTCCCTAATTCCTCCCCCTACCATCCCATGGCGTAGCACTCCCGGCGGGGATCGGCGGCGCCTTCCAGGATGCCCAGCTCCGGGTTTTTGCGTACCGCGCACACCCCGCCCCCACGCCAGGAGTAGTCTTCCCACGGCTCGACCTGATTGCCCAACTTCGCCAGCCGCCGCAATACCTTTTCGCCAATGCGGGATTCCGCGCGGAAGAGGCCGGGATTGTAGGCATGGGGCGCGAAGGAGCCGGGAAAGTTGTAGGTGGCGAAGCGCGGTGCTTCCACGGCCTCCTGGAGGTCCATCCCGAACTCCACCAGGTTGAGAAAGACCTGGGTCATGGCCTGGATCTGCACGTCGCCTCCCGGGGTGCCGAAGGCCAGGTAGGGTTGGCCGTCCCGCATCACGAAGGCCGGCGCGGGGGTCAGCCGGGGCCGCTTCCCCCCTTCCACCGAAGAGGGGTGCCTCTCGTCCACCCAGGATTGGGAACCGCGGCTGGAGCAGAGGATTCCCAGTTCCGGGATAAGCGGGGATTGGGAGGGGGAATCGCTGGGGGTTGCGGAAAAAGCGTTTCCCCAGCGGTCCATCACCGCAACGTAGCTGGTGTCCCAGCGGTCCCCGGTGTCCCCTGGCGTGGCGGAGAGCGTTCCGCGCTCTCCGGACGCCGCCGCGCCGCCCCCGCTGCCGCCCGCGGTATCCGCTTGGGAGGAGCCCGGTTCCCAGGTCCATGGATCCCCCGCAGCGGGCATTTCTCCCCAGGCCTGGGCCGGGTCGATCCGTTCCCTCTGCACCCGGGCATACTCCTTGGAAAGCAACCCGGCCAGGGGCACCCGCACGAAGCCGGGATCGCCGATGAAGGCTTCCCGGTCCGCGAATGCCAGCTTGAACGCCTCGGTCAGCGTGTGGACATACTCCGGGGTGTTGTGCCCCATGGCCCGGAGTGAGCAGCCCTCCAGGATGTTGAGGGACTCCAGCAGGGAGGGCCCCTGGCACCAAGCCCCGCATCCGTACACCTGGAACTCCCGGTAGGTCACGCTGGGGGCTTCCTCCACCCCCGAGGTGAAGGAGGCCAGGTCCTCCGCGGTCATCAGCCCGCCGTTGGACTGATGGAATGCAATGATGTCCCGCGCAATTCCGCCCGTGTAAAACTCGTCCCGCGCGGCCAGCAGTCCGGCCTCTCTACTGTTATATCCGGCCTTTCCGGCCTCTCTGCTGCGGTGTCCGGCCCTTCCGGCCTCCCTGCCCTTGGAAGCCCCCTTGTGCTCTGCCTCGGCCATCCGTTGCAGGGTTTCCGCCAGCCTGGTCTGCACGAACATCTCCCCCACTTCCGGCGGGTGTCCATGGGGAAGATATACGGCCACATTGGAGGGATACTCCCGATAGGAGGCTTCCTCCTCCCGGATGTTGTTGGACATGAAGTGATGCATCGGAAAGCCCCGCAGGGCTAGATCTGTGGCGTCCAGGCTCACCTTCGCGAAGGAGAGCGTGCCAAATTTTCGCAGGGCGGTGATCCAGGCGTCCGGGGCCGCGGGCACGATGGAGCGCAGGATGCCGGGAGGAATCCGGCCCGCGCAATGTTCGCGGAAATACGCCACCGAGGCTGTGCGGGGCCAGCACCCCAGGCCGTTGACCGTGCTCACTTTTCCATCCCCGGCGCTGTAGATCATAATCGGGGCGACGCCACCGAAATTGACCATGTCCGGTTGTAGCACGGCCAGGCAGATCCCCGCCGCGACGCCTGCGTCGATGGCGTTGCCTCCCCCTTCCAGAATGCGCAGACCGGCCAGGGTCGCCAATTGGTGGCCGGAGGAGATCATCCCGTTGGTTCCCCGCATCACGGGACGCAAGGAGGGTTTGGAGCGTTCGTATCGGGAATGAAGCATGTCGTAGGTCATCTTCCTGCCCTTCCAGGTTTGGGTGAGCGCGAAGTCCTGCCATTAAGCACCCGCCGGGACGAACCTTCAACGGGGGGTTTCCCCGGGAATTCGCAAGCATCCGTTCCGGAATCCTATCAGCAAGTCCTCCTTCCCGGCGAATCGTCCCCCGATGGGGATGCGTGGTATTATGAAAATGAGGGTAATCCAAGCAAGGAGGCCATCATGGGAACCGACCTGCGATCATGGCTGAAGGCCTTGTGGCGGAAAATCTCATCACGGCTGCCGGGCATGCGCTCCGCGATCCCGCATTCCATCGCTCCCCACCCACCCGCCGATTCCGATGCCGGGGAGCGGCGCATGGAACGCGCTCTCATGGAGAAACACACCCGCCATGTGGGGGCTCCGGCGGGGAGGGAATGACCGCGGGCCTTGCCTGTGGTGACGCAGTTTAATGTTTGGAAGGGCAAATGGTTAGGTGAAATGTACAAGGCCATGGACTGTGCCAGCATCTTCATCAAAACGATGGGATATCAGGTTGTAAAATTGCGGATCGCCTTGATCGAAGTTTCTAAAGACAGAATATGCTACCAGGTCTGCAAGCTGAATGAGTCTTGATGCCTTTGAATCCAGGAAAACAGGGACATCCGCCAAATTGGTCACAACTCCCCAACTGTGTCCGATTTGGCGGAAATCGGTAGCGAGATTCTGGATTGAGCGTTCGCTTGCGTGCTTATCAAACAGAATCAACCCACGCTGGGGATCACCGCGCAGATACAACCGTCTCAGGTAGAGATCAAAGCGATTGCAGAGTTGTTCAACGCAGAATTCTATCGGATCTTTTGGAGAGTGCGCTTTTACTACTGCAACAGCAAATACGCGATTGGTATGATAGGAGTCAGCCAATACTCGGAGGCCATCTCTGATAATTTGCATTCTGATAGATCGGGGAACTCTTTTCCATTCGCCCGTCCCCTGGAACATTGGGCTCCCATGGAATTCCATGGAAGGCGTGACGTATTTGGGATGCTTGGCCATAACCTCATCAAGCCGCTCTGATAACCAGAAACACTGCCGTTCAAAGGTCGAAAAACCAGCAATGACAAAATATTGTTGAGTTGGATCGGGTACAGACCCGGAATCGTCCAAATATAGGAGATGCATTGGGCAACGGGGTAAAAGCGGAACAGAGGGATGTGGCCAAGTGAGGACCAAGCCCCAACGGCCCCTGAAAGGAGGGACCTCCCAGCCACGTTCAATTCTACCATGCAAACTTCGGGAAAAGTCAATATTTGATCGCAGGTACGGGGAGGGCAGGCATCCCGGGCTAAGGCAACATGCTCCCCGAGGGGGAAACGATCACCGTGGCCGGAAGGGCTGCCTGCAAGGCGGACAGGTCCGCTTCCGTTAAACCCTCCACTCCCTCCAGCACCAGCAGCGCCAATCGATCTTCCATCACCCCCAGGACGGCCAGGTCCTCGCCGGTCAGGGTAGTGTGGGCCAGGGAAAGCCAATTCAACCCGGGAAGCAGCGTCAGGGGGGAAAGATCGCCAACGGGATTGTCCGCCAGGGAAAGTCCGTGCAGCTTGGACAGTCCTCCCAGGGCGGTGAGATCGGAGATGCCGTTGGAATCCAATATCAGATGGGTAAGGCCTGGAAAATTCCCGAGGCCCGCCAGGGATTGAATCCCTTTTCCGATGCAGACGGCCCGGCGAATGAGCGGGCTTCCGGACGGAACTCCTCCGGCGCCGATCAGGCAGGCCTCCAACGCTTCATCGGCCATGATGGCCGCCGGTCCGGACGCCAGGGTCAGGGCAAAATCCCCGGCGGATTGCAGCGGTGTCACCCACAGGTCGAATGTTCCGGCGGGCAGGGTGCGCAGAATCCGGAATCCCGGGCCAGCGGTGGACCCGCTTTGTGCCGAGGCCACGGTGATCCCATACCGGTCCATCAGCCGTCCCTCCGTTTCCAGGCCTGAGGACATGATGTCGATTCGTCCCGGGCTGGGGAGGATGAACCGGTACCGGTTTCCGGTGGGGCCCGCCAGGGATTCTCCAGCCGAAGCGAAGGGAAACGATATCTCCAATGCCGGCGCGGCTAACGTAATATCCGAATATTCCCTGAAAGGGCCCAATCCCGGGGCGCCGCTTCCACTGGGGAAGATGTTGAGCAGCCTCCCCTCTCCATCCCGGGTCACGGACAGTTCCACGGCAGCGGATTCGCTGGTGAACAATCCCAGGGTATCCAGCTCCCGGGCTGCCGAGTCCGGAGACAGCAGGGCCATCCGGAATACTTCCGGCTGCGGGAAAACCCCTTCCCCCGCAGAGGCATGGCCCGCGAGGGGGAAGGGAATCCATTCGCCGGGGGCGGAATCGAGCGCGCCCAGCACGAACTGCGGACCTTCTCCCAGGGTGAGTGCGATGGGATTGTCCTCCAGGGGCAGCGCCAGTTGCGGTTCCAGGAAGGCCACCGCCATCGCACGGGAGCGGATCGCATAACTGCAATCCCCAGAGGCCGGGGTGTGAATCCCGAGGGGAAGAAAATACCCCAGCTCGGCCTCGTCTCCCGAAAACAGCGCGAGGGTGTGGAAGGTTTGGGACGGATCGAGCGGATTGAGCGGAACGGGCGTTCCATCCCCGCTGCCGGCCATCGGATCCGGATCCAGGGGCGTGAGGAAGAGCGGGGATTCATACCCTGAGAATTCGCACAAAGGAAAGGGAGACCCCGGCAGGGTCGAGATCAGGACATCACTGGCGGAATTCACCTTGAGAAGGAGTTTCCTGGCGAGCACGCCACCTCCCAATTCCACGATTTCCTCCCGGCGGCCTTCCCGGGGCAGGTTGAGAATGAGGATGGAGGGATAATCCTCCAGTACGGTCAGGTATTCCGGGGGAAATTTATGATAGAGCGGAAATCCCGCCACCGGTCCAATCTCGAATCCACGCAATACCCCATCGGCAGCGAGGTGCAGGGCAAACCGGTCTTGGCGGGATTCATCCGTGCCCACCCACAGCCAGCCCTTCCCGGGCACGGCCACCTGGCGGTACGACATGGCGGATGGATCGATTCCGGTATCCAGCAGCACCTGATCGAATGGGAGCGGGGTCTTTCCGGCATTCTCCCACTGAATGCAATACAACAGGGTTTGGGGTTGGGCCGTTCTGGATGCGGAAATCCCCAATGGGGTCCTGCTCCCCCCGCCCGCACTCCCCTGGACATACACGCCATCGGAGGCGCCAAGAACCGATCGGCCGGATGCTTGCACCCGGATTCGATGGGAGAATGCCCCGTCTTCATGAAAGGCGAGGTTGGCGGCGCAATCGGAATTTTGCCCCATCACCCAGCCTCCCTTGAACGCAGATTCCCCTCCGGTTGTGGTTTGCCCCGGATCCACGCAAGACGACATCAGCACCAGCACAGGGAGAAGCACAGGAAAAAACACCGGGAGCGCCTTGCCCAGAAGGCGCACTGCCCCATGTCGCCCCGGCCTTCTCCATTCCGACGGTTGCGGTATTCCGGTCATGGTCGATCCGGCGTACGGTCATTGAATCGCCTGCCACCCGCGGCGCCATAAGATGGCAGGGGCAAGGCGCCATACGGTTCACTTAAGAATCGGAGCATGAAATTCATCTGATTTTTCCGTGCCCTTCGAGACAGGCGCCTGAGGCG
>CAZOXD010000106.1:13926-16603 GCA_964583525.1 uncultured Pseudomonadota bacterium | reverse complement strand
GTACCCTCTACACAGGCAAGCGGCGCTGGGCAGAACGAAACCCGAGCCGACCTTGCGGATTTCCGCCGGGGCCAGAATGCAGGTCACCATTCTAAAATAATGAACGCCTCCGACCTTGCTGCTATTTGCTATAGCCCCTGCGCTCAAGTTTCCGTCGCAGCGCCTCCTCGCTGATTGGCTCAGTGTACTTCCATTCCAGAAGCACTACGCCAGCATCTTTGCACAGCCTTGCCTTTCGTCGGTCCCTTTCAATCGTTTCTTTGTGCCCTTTCTTACCCCCAAAGTAGTCGACTGGACGATAGTGCTGCTCGCCGTGATACTCGATTCCGACGTTGAGGGATGGGATAAACACATCAATCCGTTGGCCATTAAGCCATGACGGAGCGTATTCCCTTTTCGCATCAGGAAAGATTCGAATCACCAGATCCGCCAGCGCGGATTCTCCTTTCCAGACCGACTTCACGTGAAGCAACTCGCGGCGCCCGGTCGGTACTAAGAACGCCACGTCCGCATAGTCCGTTTGCTCATAGCAGAAATAACTAGCCGCGACCTTGACGGGAAAGGTGCGTAATCGATTCGCTACTCGCCTAGTTAGCTCCGCGTGATTCTCCTCCTTCCATCGATTACACAATTGGAACGCGCTTTCATTCCCAACAATGTAACGAGAAAAACTGTCAAAGTCGTAAAGGGTCCAAATGGGTGGCATGTATGGGTGCGGGACCCACTCAGCCGCATTCATGTGGAATCGCACAAGTATTTCATAATTTCCTCCCGAAACCGTCCCTCCCTCACGGCTCATTAGACTCTGCCACCGCGATTCTCGTTTGCCTGAGCGCCAACCGAGATCTCCGCCCCATGCTCTAACGGGTATCATGTGCGGTTGGTCAGCAACCAAGCAATCTAGTACTAGCCCCGATAGACCAAGTGTATCACCATTGAACCTAATAGCCGCGCTTCGCAGCTCATTGGAAAGTCCATCGCGAGACCCATACATCGCCTTCTGACTGGAAATCCAATCGTCCAGATCGAAGGCCGGCTCGCCTGGCGCGCCGACAACTGAACGCAGGAAATCTCCGAAACCCATCGTGGCACCCAATACAGCCAGCGTGAATGATCTGCCCCTCCGATCAATCCAGTTTGAAAGATAGGGCTTGGGTTGAATCTATCATAGCGGAGCGGTTTGAGAGAGCCCGACCACGCCCGAACAAGGCCGTAGCATAGCCATCTCGGCTCTTGACACTTCCGCCCAATACCGTGATAAGGCCCTTTGCATGTCAACTGAGATCGGGCCTCCATTCAGTTAGGCAATCGAATCTCCCGATCCCCCACGGTTCTAGCGGCCCGGGGTACAGGCCGTTGTAGATTACCGGCCGTCGGGCAGGCCCACGATGGTAAACTGGGGCATCCCGTGCGCTGCCTTTATAATATTGCCGCCACCTCCACTTCGATCGGGTGCCGGTTGTCATGATAAACATCGGCACGCCCAGCACGGTGGCCGATAGGGTCTTGGCGATCATGGGGCCTTGGAGGTCATTGTGGAAATTCGGGTTGGGATGAACGATCCAACGGGCGGACGGCGCCCCGGCATTCCACGGGGATACTAGATCAAAAGAGGGATTTGAGCAAAAGGCGGGTTCATTTCAGGGCATACTTGCCTTCCTTGTCCCACTGCTCGGCCATGTCCCCGCAGGTTGTAGAATTCCACGGCCCTTCCCGCACTCCAGCTCAGGTTGTTTACAATGACACCGATCGCCGGTACAAGGGACCATAGGCCGAATTTGGCTTCACTTATACCAATCGCAGGTCTAAGCTCAGAGCCAGCAATCACGGTCCATAAAGAGGGCGGATTTTTGTTCAATTGTCATTCCGGGAGGGCACAAGATGAACCGAATAATCCTTTTCGCGCTGATGCTGTTCTTGAGCGCACAGTGGGTCGCCGCGGATGAACGCACTAAACTGGGACGAGCCGAGTTGGAACGCTTGTTAATAAACAGCCACACTGTTTCTGCGGTAATGCTGTTGCCGGTAGGGGAGGCCTGTCTTGAGGCCACATTCCCCGGCGGCACCGTGGAAGTGCGTTGCCTGTACGGAACCATCTGGGATGCGGACAGGGGAAAGCAATGGTTGGACGGTGACCGCATTTGCGTACGCTGGGAGGTTACGGGCGCCGGCAATACACGTTGCTCTGACATTTATGCTATTGGAAAAGACCGATACGAGATATGGCAAAATGGAGTGAAACGCGGCTGGTTTGTCGTTCTCAACACTCCGGAAGGTATGCGCTGGTAGAGCAAAGCCATCCAAAAGGCCATCAACGAATTATGTCTGTGTCGGAAAGTTCGCAGAATTTTCTGACTGGATAAGTATGGTTCTCAGACGCTACGCCAGCATGGTCATGCCTGCCTTACAAGACCGAAATGGTCTGAACTCGATTGCGTCCATCCGATTTTCCACACAATACCTTCCTTACCGTGCGCATCGGGTATTTGGCTTCCAAGGTAGGATGGGAAGGTGTAAGGCACTCCTGCTACCTCAATGGAACCAACCCCCCGCTGACCGGGTCCAGGCGCAGCAGTTCGCCGGTCCCCAGGTCATAATACCAGCCATGGAGAGTCAGCGTGCCCCGCTCCAGGCGTTCCCGTATCCAGGGAAAGGTTTCCAGATTGTCCAATGAGAT
>CAZOXD010000106.1:0-13826 GCA_964583525.1 uncultured Pseudomonadota bacterium | reverse complement strand
GCGCCTTCCCCCTCGCAGGGAGGCACCAGGTTGGCCACGTTGCGGATCACGAATAGCATACCGGGCGTACTGTCGGTGATGACGGCAGGGTCCACCCGTGAATCGCAACAGGCCACCACAGCCACCTTCGGTGATTGTCCGGCACGGGCCAGATCGGCCAAGCGCTTACGGTTTGCGGCGTAATAGCCCCCACGAAAGCGCTGGTATCCCGCGATGAGTTGCTCAATTGCGGACAAATCCCACTCCTTGCTGAAAAAGAATCCGATGAGGCGCCCACAGGTCCCAGATCGAAGGGTGATTTTGACCTGATTGTGGTGGCGTTGTCCATGCGGGCAATTCCCCACGAGAGCGCTTTGTTGGGCCAACGCGACCCTTTGAGCAGTTGGCCTTTTTTTCGCAATTGAGGGGCGGGATGCGTGGCGTTGAAAATGCCACCGCGGTGCTCCGCTGGTGGTATACTGAAAGGCGGGGGAATTGACCTGGCCCGGCCGCATGCCAAGGAGGGAGTTCTACCTCTTTCCCGTCCGGTTTTGCGGCCCAGAATATGGGAGGTGCGTTATGATCCATCTGTCCTCCACACAATTGGCCGAGGAGCAGAAACGGACAATATCGACCGAGCGGCGGTCTTATGGTCTATTGTCCAGAGGGCTCTTTTTGACGATGGACCTGTTCTACGGCCGCAAATCCACTTTGAAGAAATTCAAGGTGCTGGAAATCATCGCCCGCATGCCCTATCAGGCGTGGGAAAACGTGGCTTATATCGCCATCACGCACACCTACGCCAAACGGGACTTATCGAAGCGAATCTACGACCGTGTGCTGGAAAGCCGCAAGGCACAGGACAATGAGCAATGGCACCTGCTCATCATGGAGGAGCGATTGAGGATGATGGGAGAACGCCAGGGATTCCTGCGCTTCTGGCTGATCCCGCAGATTATCGCCTTCGTCTATTATCACATCTCCTGGCTTCTTTACGTGATCAAGCCTTCGCTTTCCTACCGGCTCAACGCGGACTTCGAGGATCATGCGGAACACGAGTACATGAACTTCGTCACAGCACACCCTGAATTGGAGCAGGAGCCTTTCGATAGCGAATTCGCGAATGAATACGGTAAATTCGAAAACATGGCGGATGTATTCCGGCAGATCGGCTACGACGAGAGAACCCATAAACTGGAGAGCCTGGAACGGATGCAGGAACCCCGGTTCACATGAAACGGTAAAGGTAAAGTGAATTTGGGGAGGAGGCGGCAAAGGGAAAGGGCAGCCCTCCACCCCCGGCACGGAGGCGGACGGCCAGGCATCCGGTGGGAACACTGGAGCAAAGAGGGAAGGAATTGCCGCGGGTTGAAGCCTTGATCCACCGGGACTTACTGCTACTTACCGCGGCTTACCGCTCCGCCCGCAACTCGCGATAGGTGTTGTAAATGGAACTCCCGAAAATGATGGCCGCTCCCAACCATGCCCAGGGATCGATCACTTCGGCAAAGAACAAAAAACCGGTTAACGCCGAAAACGGCATACGCAGGAAATCCAAGGGCATCACTTGCGCGGTCTCGGCGATTTTCAGCGCCCGCGACAATCCGTACATATAGACATTGGCGATCAGGCACAGGGCGATCAACCAGGGAACCTGTTCCACGGTTGGCCACTGCCACCACATCGCCGCCGGGATAAAAGCGAACGGGACGGAGAATAGCATCAAGAGGAAAACGGTCAACTCGACACTGTCGTTGCGCAGCAGTATTTTCCCGGTAATCACGACTCCCGCTCCCGTGATGGCCGAAATAAGCACCAACCCCGCCGCCGGGTCGAAGGCCTGCATTCCCGGACGGAGGATGACCAACACTCCGGCGAATCCCACGGCCAGCACCGCCCACCGCCGAAGGCCGACGGCCTCCCGCAACACAATGGCCGCCAGCACTGTTGCGAAAAGCGGAATCGTGAAAATCAGCGAGGTGGCTTCGGCCAGGGGAATCATCAGCACCGCCACCATCAGCGTCCCGCCATGCACCACCATCATGGCGGATCGCACGATGTGAAGCCCCAGACGCCCTGTCTTCAGATCGGAGCGCCCGGCCCGGAGCGCCCAGGGCACGAATATCAGCAGCGCTAGCAGGTAACGCCAAAAAATGACCACATAAACATTCATCCCCGCGGAAAGGTGCTTCACGACGGCCAGCATGCACGCATACCCCAGCGCCGCCGCGGTCATCCAGAAAGCGACGCGCAGTGCAAGAGGCAGGCGCCTGGAGTCAGCCTTTGGCGAGTGGCCGGTGCGAGCGTTGGTTCGTTGGCCGGAACGATCCAGTGTTATTACGCTTTCCTCATCCTCCCTGTTCATGGCGGATCCTCATTTTCCTCCACTTCAGACATGCGGTGACTGGCGGACGCATCCAGGTCCAGGCCGTAGACCTCCTTGAGTTGGCCGATCTTTTTTTGCGTAGCCTCATTGAAAGGCAGCTTGCCATCGAAGGCGTTAAGGCAGATGCCTTCGATCAAATCGCCCAGGGATAGGTCGAGGGATTCCGCCAGCGCCTTCAAAACCTTCAACAACCGTTTCTCCAGCCGCATGCCGGATTGTACCCTCTGCACCATGATCTGCTGTGGCGTTTGTTCTTTCTTACTCACGGTGTGATGTTATCATGGTATTTTGGTAACATCAATCAAATAATTCATCCCCCCTTCCGAATTTGATTTTACGGGATTTGCGGATCGAATTTGTAGTATGGGAACCCGAGCAAACCTCCCTCCGGTTTTTCCACTCCGTGATCGGAATACCGGTTCACGCTATCCCTGGAATTTCAGTGTCAAGATCATCTTCTTCCCCGGTTATGCAACCGCCCCTGAACCGCCTTCCGTTCCATTATGGCTGGGTGGTGGTGGCTATGGCCTTCATTACGATGGGGATCGGGGTCAACGTCCGCACGGCTTTCTCCCTGTTGTACCCGCCCATCCTGGAGGAGTTCGGGTTGGGATGAACGAATAGGGACGCAACCCCCCGGCATTCCGGGGGAAACTCGATCAAAGGAGTGTGGGAGGGAAAGGGGGAGGTCCAGGCGGACGGCGGCCAAGCCTACGTTGGGGTTACTGGATCAAATGATAGATTTGAGGGCAAGGAGGGATATGAATTCCGGGTGTGCCGGAAAACGCTCCAGGATTGGGGGCCCAATCCTGGATTTTCAATATCCCATGGAGCGAAACAACTAAAAACGCCAAGCAGCGCCCACCGCGATGAGGGTGAATTCGATCACTTCGCTGCCTTCGGTTTCCTCGCTAGTGCTGTACATGGCCACCACCGCCAAACCTTCCGGGGGTACCCAGCCTCCGGTGAGGGTGATTTCCGTCTCCTCGGTTCCGGTTCCACCGGAGGGAGGCGTGGAATCCCCCGTTACGTATTCCAGTCCCACCAGGATATCCTGTGTCAGCACCTCCCCGGAAATCCCGGTCGTCTGTTCCTCGTCAAGGGGGACGGTGGCGTCATCGTTACCGCCCTTCGTTTCCAGATACAATTCGGCCCGGAAGTCCATATCCCCGCCCTGCTGCCGGTAGGCGCCCCCCACCCGCAGCACGCTTTGGGAGGCGCTGTTGGAGGACCCGCCGGCGGGGGTCTCGGTGGTCGTTTCCGTTCCGTAGGTACCCCCGATGAAGATGGCCTGCTGGAGGTTCACCACCCCGCCAACGGAAATCAGGGATGTTTCATCCGTTTCGAAGGGGGAGGAACTTTCATCGGTTTCCAGGGCTACCCCCACGGAAAACATCTCCCCGATCTTGTAGGCGCCCTCAATCGTCGTTCCTCCTATCGTAAAGGATCCTCCCATTATGTCGGAGTCCAGGTCCATCTCCATCCAACTCCCTGCGACGGCATATTGATCCTGTACCCAGCGCCCCTGGGCGAATGTCAGGTTGCCATCGGCCAGGGTGCCGGATACGAAGCCCGGGATTTCCGCTTGGACATCCACCGTCCCATAGGCGCCTCCGGCGCGTGAGGAATCGCTCCAGACCACCGTGGCCGGATTGATGATGAACGACGGCGTGACGGGATCGATCCGGGGCGAGGCCACCTGAGCCAGGAGAACCCCGGAAAATGCCAGGAACGCCATCAGGGTTGCGAGGGAAATCGTTGAGATTCGCATATCAGTTTCCTTTCAAAATGGATTGGTCTGGAGGTGCGGCGCGGGGATATTCAAATAGAAGCGAAGGGAGGCGAGGCGAGGACATATCCCTGTTATGATGGAACGCATGAAACTTCCATCCGTTCCATCGGTGTTTGGGGGGATTTGAAATTAGGCGAGTCAATCACAAAGAACAGAGGAGATCCCAGCGCTCACGATTCGCCGTAATTTTCCCGGTATTTTGAAATACCGGGATTTATCGGTTCGAATTGTAGTATAGGACCCGGGCAGATGCTCCGCCGGATTCCTTCCCAAGCCGGGGGAACCGGTTCCTCGATCACCCGGATCCTGGAATTTCAGTGCCAAGATCATCTTCCCCCCCGGTCACGCAATCGCCCCTGAGCCGCTTTCCGTTCCATTATGGCTGGGTGGTGGTGGCCATCGCCTTCATTACGATGGGGATCGGGGTCAACGTCCGCACGGCCTTCTCCCTGTTGTACCCACCCATCCTGGAGGAATTCGGATGGAACCGGGGGGAGACCGCCGCGGTGTTTTCGGTGGGTTTCCTGGCCAGCGCGACATTCACGCCATTGCTGGGTGTATTGATGGACCGCTTCGGGCCGCGTTGGGTGGTGCCCTTCGGCGCAACGGTGGTCAGCGCCGGGCTGGTGCTGGCCACGGCCACCACTCAGCCGTGGCATCTGTACCTGACTCTGGGATTGCTGGTGGTGGGGGGAACGGTGATCTTCAGCTACATCGGCCATGCGATGTTCCTTCCGCTCTGGTTCGCCCGGCGGCGCGGGCTGGCCATCGGAATCGCCTTTTCTGGCGTGGGGGTGGGGTCCATCGTGCTCTTCCCATGGTTTCAATACCTCATCGACACTGCCGGATGGCGGCAGGGGTGCTGGACCATGGCCGCCCTGCTGATGGGGGTGGTATTTCCGTTGAACCTGCTGTTCCAGCGTCACCGGCCGGAACACCTGGGCCTCCGGCCCCATGGCGGCGCTGCTGGGCCCGTTTCCGCAGCCGTTCCCACAGGACAGCAAGGACAGCAAGCACAGCAAGGGGGAAGCGGGAATCCTCCGGCGGACAGCATCCCAACGGACACCACCCCAACCGACACCGCCCCGCCCGTGGACTGGACCTTGCGGCAGGCCCTGGGCAGCGCCGCCTTCTGGTGGATATCCGCGGGCTATTTCTGCGGACTGGTCACCTGGTACATGGTGCAGGTGCATCAGACCCAGTACCTGATGGACCTGGGCATCGGCACGGAGGAGGCGGCCTACGCCCTGGGATTCGTGGGCCTGACCGGCATCGTCGGCCAGATCGGCGTGGGCTATCTTTCGGACCGCATGGGCCGGGAGTGGGCCTGGACCCTGGCTGCCCTGGGATTTACCGGGTGTTACGCGGTGCTATTGGCTTTGGCCGCCCATCCCTCTCCCTGGCTCATGTACGTCATGGTGATCCTGCAAGGGTTTCTCGGGTATGGGCTGGCATCGGTCTTCGGCGTGATCCCGGCGGAGATCTTCCAGGGCCGCTCCGTCGCCAAAATCTTCGGCGTGATCAGCCTCGCCGTGGGGCTGGGGGCGGCGTTCGGTCCCTGGCTGGCGGGAGCGGTGCAGGATGCCGTGGGAAGCTATGCCCCCGCCTTCTGGATCGCCATCGTCATGAGCCAGATTTCCATCGTTTGCATCTGGATCGCCGCCCCCCGCAAGGGCCCGCTCCGCGGGCCGTACGCGGAAACACGGTCCTGACCGCGCAATCCGTCCAACCGATGTTTCATCCAGACAAAGCCACCCCCGGCAGGATCAACGGCAGGGGTGCGGCCTGTTGGGCCGTCCGGCTATTGTACCACCCGGAAATCAGCTCCAGGCGGGGATGCCTTATCCGCGCAGCAGGCCCGACAGAATATAACGCGTGGCGGCCCATTCGCTTCTGAGGTACCCGCTGTGCTTGGGAAGGCCATCTTCCACGTCCCGCTTGCGGCTATGGTAGAAAATGTGCCCCCGGGACTGGGGGACATGCGATTGCTCCTGGAACATGAAGCCGGGAATAAACGCGATATTGAGAAATGGCAGCAACATCATATAGCCCAATACCGGATTGCGGCATGACTTGCAGATTCCGCGTTTTACCGAGACCGGGATATATCTGTACCGCTTGAATTCGATCTGCGAAATATCCTCCACTGCGACATTCCAGGCCCAGACCACGCTGATGTCCGCATAATCCTTCCCATACACCGCCTGGCAGATGGCGCAGTGGCAGAAGAACCGGGTTTTGGGCCGCTGGGTGAGACGCATCTTTACCGCCCCACAGGGACATTGGCAGATGCCCTTGAAATCACGCTCCGTCATGGACCCTCCGCTTCTCTTGCATCCTGAATTACCTCGCACCTTACATCGCGGGAACGACGATGTCGAAGGCGGCCCGGCGCTCCTTTGCGCCGCCCCGCGCCGCCGGTGGCGCCGCAAGCACCGCGATCAGCGCCTTGCGTTGCCCCGGGGGCAGGCGCCCGATCAGCCAATCGTCCTTCAGGCGGAGGTCCCCGGCGAAGTAGAATTGCGTGGCCGGGGCCTTGCTCACGGCGCCGGAACATCCCCAGCAAAATCTCCCTCTCTCGTTTGCTTTCCTCTCACCCGTTAATACGTTACAACACGTGGGTGACCTATTGGGCTTAAATACCAAAAGGGGTGGATGCCGTGGATTGTCCTAGCTGCCAGGAAACCAATCCGCAGGATGCCAGGTATTGCGAGCAATGCGGTGCCGCGCTCCAGCAAACCTGCCCACAATGCCAGGAAACCCTTTCCCCCACCTCCAATTTCTGCAAAGCCTGCGGCCACGACCTTTCCCACCCGGCAACCTCCGCATCGTTGGAGGCCGCGCAACCGCCCGAGCCCTCCAACCTGATCGGCGAACGGCGTCAGGCCACCGTGATGTTTTCCGACCTGTCCGGCTATGCGGCCATGAACGAGCGGCTGGATCCGGAAGAAGTGCAGGGGGTGCTTCAGCGAATCAAGGAAACGGCGACCCGAATCATCGAATCCCATGGTGGTTTCGTCAGCCAGTTCGTCGGGGACGAGGTGCTGGCGTTGTTCGGCATTCCGGTGGCCCATGAGGACGACCCGGCGCAGGCCGTGCGGGCCGCGGTCAAGCTGCATCGATTCGTGAGAGGGCTGAGTCCGGAGGTGGACCGGAAACTTGGACAGCCGATCCGGCTTCACACGGGAATCAGCACGGGGCTCATCGTCACGAGCATGAAGGACACCCGGGACGGTCTCGTCGGCGTCACCGGGGATACGGTGAATATCGGCGCACGTCTGAAGGCGGAAGCGGCTTCCGACACGATCCTTTTGAGTCCGATCACGAAGCACCTGGTTGAGGAGTTCTTCGAGACCGAATCCTTGCCGCACGCGGTGATGCGCGGCAAGGCCACACCCATCGTGCCGTACCGGCTCACGGGCGAAAAACCTGTCGCCAGCCGCTTCGAGGCGGCCCGGGCCCGGGGGCTGACTCCCTTTACGGGGCGCGAAGACGAACTGGCCAACCTTCACAAATGCCTGGTAAAAGCCAAAGCCGGAGAAGGACAATTCGTCACGGTGGTCGGTGAAGCAGCCATCGGCAAGAGCCGTCTGGCCTATGAGTTCCGCCATGGCATCGACCATGACAAGATCACGGTGCTGGAAGGCAGTTGCCATTATCACGGAGCCGGAACGCCCTATCTGCCCTTCCAGGACGCACTGTCGCAGGGTCTGCATCTTCAGGGCGAGGAGGACCCCCAGGTTCTCTGCCAAATGGCCGTCGAGAAGATCCGTTCCATCGATCCCGCGCTGGAACCCTTTATTTCCCACTACCTGCACCTGGTATCCATTCCTTCCCCGGACTACCCCATGCCCGAGGATCTCCAGGGAGACGATTTGCGCCGTTCGCTGGAAAACGCACTGGCGGCGATTTTCACCCTCAGTTCCCGCCGTAAGCCGGTGGTGCTGATCCTGGAGGACTGGCACTGGTCCGACGAGGCATCCAATTCGGCGCTCAAGAACATGATCGGGATGGTAAGCCATTATCCCTTGATGGTCGTGATACTCTACCGGCCCGAGTACACCCGGAGTTGGGGAGATATGGAGCATTACACGGCGATCCTCCTGAAGTCCTTCGATATCGTCCATACGCAAAACATCCTGCGTGCAGTCATCGCCGCGGACACCACTCCCGAAGAGCTGGGCCAGCGGGTGCACACACACACCGGGGGCAATCCGTTCTTCATCGAGGAGATCGGGCGGGCCCTTATCGATGACGGAACCGTGATCGTGCAGGACGGCAAGGCGCTGCTCTCTCGGGCGGCTGAACACCTGGCATTGCCCGACACCATCGAGGCGCTCATCCGGACACGGCTGGACCGCCTGGATGCAGATGCGCAGGGGGTGCTCCGCATTGCATCCGTGATCGGGCGGATCTTTTCCGGCGCCATCCTCGAAAGGATCTACTCGGATCGAAAGAGGCTTTCGGTCGCCTTGGACGAATTGAAAGCGCAAAACCTGGTGCAGCAAACCCAAATTCTGCCGGAAGCAGTCTACATTTTCCGCCACGTTCTCACCGTGGCGGTGGTGTACGAGACGCTTCTGCTGCGGCGGCGGAAAGAACTGCACGGCCAAGTAGCGCGGGCCATCGAGGTGATTTACCAGGACCGGATCGAAGAGCATTGCGAGTCGCTCGCGTATCACTACACCCACAGCGAGGAAACCGAAAAATCGATCCACTACCTGGAACGGGCGGGAGACAAGGCGGCAGGCTACTACTCCATGGATGAGGCCAGGAATAATTATGAATCCGTGATCGAAATTCTAGATGGCCTCGACATGACCCCGGAGCAGCAACGCCAACTCATCGATATCAACCTCAAGTGGGCGGCTGCGACCTTCTACACCGCCAATGAGGCGCAACTGAAAAAATTTCAATCCGCCCTGGAAATTGCGGATAAGCTGGGCGACGGGGCACGGCTGCTGAAGACCACCAATATCCTGGGCCGTATTCATTACAGCAAGGGAAACATGAGCGCCGCTTCGACCTTGTTCGAGAAATGCGTGGAAATGGCGCAGGCTCAGAAAGACCATACGTTGCTGGCTCTGCCGTACAACATAATCGGACGCACCAAGCTCTATTCGGCCGAATTCATCCGGGGAATCGATTACCTGCAAAAGGGGATTCCCATGATCGAAAAGGAGGGGAATCAGGAGGAAATCGCCTGGTCCAAGAGCATGCTGGCCCTGACCCTGGCATGGATCGGAAATTTCCGGGAAGCGCTTCCTCTCCTCGAGCATGTCATTGATATGACCCGCAAGGACGGAAATTTGATCGCGGAATCGGCCGCACTTTCCCGCTCCGGTTATGCGCATGTGCTGCACGGGGACTGGCGGGAAGCCATTCTCGCCTTCTCGCAGGCCATCGAAATATCGCAGCGAATCGGAAACAAGATCCTGAGCGGCCAGGCTAACGGAGCCTTGGGCTATGCGGCCTTTCATTCCGGCGGAGGGCGGGAAGCGATCGCGGACATCGAAAGGGGGATTCAGGCCGTGGAGTCGGCGCAATCCTATTTTGGGTTATCGGTCCTCTACGCCTGGCTGGGCGAGGCCCTTTCCATCTCGGGAGCCAGCGATCAGGGGCGCATCGCGGCCCAAAAATCGCTGAGCATCCGGGAATTCGGCGAACGCTACGGAGAGGTCACCGCCCACCGCACCATGGCCATGGCCCTGGCCGGCAAACCGGATTTCGAATGGAGCCAAGTCGACGAGTATATGCACGAAGGCATTCGGATGGCGCAGGAAAGAAACGAGCGCCCCAGCCAGGCCCTCATGCACTGCCGCTATGCCGAAATCCTGCACAAGAAGGGCGACCTGGACGCCGCCCGCGAGCAGTTGGGGAAAGCCAACAGCCTCTTTCATGAGATGGAAATGACCTGGTGGCTGGAGCAGACCCAAGTGCTGATGGGCCATCTGGAACAGGGCCTGCCCTTCAGCCGGTTCGCTCCGTATGTGGATGGGCCACAGGGGAATTGATTCGTTCCGCCAGACGGAGGAGGCAGGGCGGTTCCCTTTTTTCAGGGCGTGTCTTGCGCACTCTACCGGCCACCGGCCCTTCCGGCGCGATCAGGTCCGGGCGGAGGGGAATGACCCGCACCGGGTAATACGGCCTTTCTCCCTGGGAGGGCGTCGGCGCGCAGGCAGGTGGTAAAAGCGCTTTCGGGAAGTACGCTACCGTAAACCACCACCAGGGTCTTCAGGCCCGGCAAAAGCACCGCAAAAGGAAAGGTTGAATTGGACATGATCGGCTCCGGTTAGGTGCGAGACACGTATCCTTCCGGGGTAGAGCATATACGGGCAAGCGGCAAGAAATTGCCCCGGGGGGAAGGGGGGAGGGATACCCTATTGACCCACCCCCGCGCACAATCGTATGACTTGGCGTATGACTTGGGGAGGACGGAGAGCCGCTTCCTTCTTCCGAAATTCGCATCCCTCCCGCTCCACCGCCGGAGGAGGGAACCCGGCAACGTGGAGAGACCCCGCATGCAGAACGCCACCCCCTCCCCCGCCACCAGGTCCTTCCGTGATCAGGGCCCGATTTTCCTGGTGGCCCTGGGCCACGGCGCCACGCACTGGCTGATCGGCACGTTCTTCATCCTGTTGCCCTTCGTCACCCGGGACTTCGGGCTGAGTTATACCCAGGCGGGCCTCCTGGTCTTCGTCATGCAGATCACGTCGTTTTTCTCCAATTTTCTGGGAGGCATGGCTGTGGATATGGGCGGGCGGCGGGTGGTGTTTCTGGTAGTGTGTCTGGTGCTGGGCGGGAGCGCCATGCTGGGCTTCGGCGCCAATTCCTATTTTCCCCTGATGATCCCCCTGGTGGCCCTGATCGCGTTTTCCATCAGTTTTTGGCACTCCCCGGCCGTGTCCTACATTTCCCAAAGGTTCCCCGCCAGGCGCGGTTACGCGCTCTCCATCCATTCCACCGGGGCCAGCCTGGGAGACATGGTGGCGCCGGGAATGGCGGGGATTCTGCTAACCTGGTTTACCTGGAACCAGACCGCCATGGCGGCCTCCCTGCCGGCCTTCGCGCTGGCGCTGACGATCTTCCTCCTGCTGCAATCGAAATCCGGGAAGCACCCGCGGGAAGCGGCTCCGGGCATGGGCAAGGCCCAATATTTCCGCACCATCCAGCAAATGATGCGCCGCTTCGGCATCGTGGGAATGTGCCTGATGGTGGCCTTCCGGGGAATGGCGCAAACCGGGTTGACCATGTTTCTGCCCCTCTACCTGGCCGACGTGCTCCGGGTCAGCCCGGGCATGATCGGCGGAACGGTGCTGGCCATGCACCTGGGGGCGGTGGTGATGTCCCCCGTGGCGGGCATCGCCTCGGACCGTGTGGGACGGCGCCCGGTGGTCCTGGCCGGCTTGTTCGCCACCACCGGGATCATCGTCGCGCTGACCTTCGTGGAGCAAACCGTCCTGTTCGTGGGCGGGGTATCCCTGCTGGGATTCTCCCTCTATTCCATCCGGGGCGTCATGCAGAGTTGGATGATCGACCTGTTCCCGAAGGAAATGAGCGGCACCGCCACCAGCATCTTCTTTGCCATGCAGGCGGCCTTTTCCTCCGGGATGCCGTTGATCGGGGGAATGGTGGCGGACTCCTACGGACTATTCGAGGTGTTCTATCTGATCGCCGGAATCATGCTGCTCTCCAACGTGATGATCCTGCTCATTCCCCGCGGCTTCCGCTAAGCCGGGGAATCAGGGGGAGGGTGGCTGGATGCGATCAAAAAAAAACACCCCGGAAATCCGGGGTGTCGGGGTAGAGCGTATCAGGGGTCACGGGCAGGAAAATCCCACACAGTGAGAATGGCTAGAAGTTCATCATCACCCCGATGGAGATCATGGAACCGCTGAGATCCGCCGTTCCACCTGCGTCGAAGTCCACGCTGGCGTCCATCATATGATATCCCAGGTGCAGGTCGAAGATGGCGGCAATGGTGAACCCCAGGGACGCCCATAGCTGGCCGGCGAATCCGGAATCGGCCGTGGGCCCGGTATCGTATGTGACAATGCCCGCACCGGCTCCCAGGGTGATATTGACGATTGGAATGGGCAGCAGGTAGGAGCCGTCCAGCATGTTGAAGGTTACATCGACACCAGTGGCCGCAATGGTGTAGGTCTCCACCCCCAGACCGACGTTTCCGGGAAGAATGATCCCCGCCTTGAGGCCCGAAGGCGTATAGCTGCAATCCGTCGTGCAATCAGAAAAAGTGTAATACACCGGAATATCGGCATAGAACCCGATCGCGTGCGCGCCATTGGCCAGAAAGGTCAGCGCCAAAATGAATACCGGAATGCTCAGAATCCGAGAGATCATGTACATTTCTCCATTTGTCTTGTCGTGAATACCAGAGGCTCAGCCACAGCATGCCGCTTATCCATATCGTACGATCAATTCCATTGACCCTGCCGCCGCACGGCATTCCATCGCTTGCCTGCCTCTGGATTTCATGTGTGGATTCGCCGGCCCGATCAGGGCTCGTCGACTCTTTGGGAGGGGAGAAATGGCGGCGAACATTCCAGCCCGGCATTGTTTCCTAAGCATAAAACAATACATCGAATTCCTTGAATTTACCAGTCATATCTAAAGGTTGGTAGTGTATCGGTTTGAATTGCCTACTGAAATAATACACATGCAATGCTGAGCCTGGCGAAGCATCTCATGGTTTGGCGAGGAAGATCCTTCACTTTGGTCAGGATGACAATTGCAAAATGAAGCAAAATCAAAGGGTTCCCTCCTGTCCCTGCCCCGTCCCCGTCAATTCCCCTACAATGCCCGCAAGCTGCCCGGATCCTCCAGCGAGATCACCTCGATGCGGGAGGATTCGGCCGCCCTTTGCCGCTGGGGGGGCGTGTTGTATCCCCAGTCGGCCAGATAGAGCCGCAGGGAATCCAGGACAGGGTGCGCGGCCACGGTGTCCAGGGTATCCATGCGGTCTTCGATGAAGTGGAAGACCGCCCCGGCGAATTCCGGCAGGGCCAGGAATCCGGCCAGGATTTCCGGTTTGCTTCGGTTGCGCTCCAGGCCGAAGATTTGCTCGTCCGGCAGGGCGATCCCGTTGTGGCGAAGCAGCAGGGCGGCGAAGCGTTCTCCCTTGGTGGTGACGATCCGCACCGGATGACGCCCGATCATTCCCGCCAGCATATCGCCGATGCCCGGGTAGAAAGGGTTGGAGCGCAGCCATCCTTCCTGGTCCTGCTCGATCAGCCGGTCGCGGTGGTGGGCGAAGAGGCGCTTCAATTGCCCGGGATCGAGCCCCTCGCGCTCCATCACCCCATCCCGCAGTACCGGGAAGCCTGCCAGGATACTCTCGTCGTTCTCCTTATCTTCTTCGATCAGGCGCATCAGCGGCACCGCCTCGTACCCGGTGTGAATCACCGGGCGCAGGCGGCAGAACCTCAACTGTAAATCGGGGGGCAGTTCCGCACCATCCTTCGGCCACAATTCACGGCTGGCATTCCAGGCCGTGAGGGCCGTCTCCGGCGCGCTGTCGCAGATCACGCCGTCGAAGTCGAAGCAGAGGACTTGGGTCATGGGGTACCTGGAAGGCGATGCAAGTTCGCCGGTTGATTGCAAGGATCGCGGGTGATGCATCATGGCATCCAGGGCCGGGCGTTGCCAACC
>CAZOXD010000105.1:0-16640 GCA_964583525.1 uncultured Pseudomonadota bacterium | reverse complement strand
GGAATCATAAGAATCGTCAATTGAATGCGCAATTATATAAGTCGCAGTGTTTAATCCGCGAATTCCACAAAATCCATAGCTTCCCAATGGGGTCCGCGATAGGGTTTCCGGGTGAAGCCACCGGGCCTTTCACCCGAAACTGCGGAACGAATCCCATGTCATCATCTCCGTCTTCCTCCCCTCCATCCCTGCCCACTCCTTTTCCCAATGCCGATTCCCGGCCCTATTGGGAAGGAGCGCGCGAGGGACGGTTGATGCTGCAACGCTGCGGTGGCTCCGGTGGCGGTGGCTCCGGTGGCGATGATTCCGAGGGATGCGGCCATGTGCGCTTCCTGCCCAGTCATCTTTGTCCGCGGTGCTGGGGCACGGAGGTGGAATGGTTCGCCGCGTCGGGGAAGGGGGAGGTGGCCACTTTCACCATCGTCCACCGCGCGCCCTCCCCGGAGTTCGCCGGGCGGGCGCCCTACGTAATCGCCCTGATCGACCTGGAGGAAGGCCCCCGCATGATGGCCAACATCCTGGGGGACGATGCCCTCGCCGTGGAAATCGGCGACGCGGTGCGGGTCTGCTTCGAGGAGCGGGGGGATGGAGCCGCCCTGCCGCAATTCCGCCGCGCATAAAAGGTTAGTGATAAAAGCTAAAAGAAAAAAAAACGAACAGCATGCGGGGGAAAGTCTTCCCTCGGTAGTTAAATGAACAGCGGCCCCCCTAACTCGGGGTAATGCGAATATTTTACGAACAGTCCAATATATTGATATAAAAAACGAATATGGGGTGCAGGGGACTCGTTCCCTGCCGGGAGTCCAGAGGGCAGAGCCCCGGTAGTTGCCATGGGCAAAGGCCGCCGCCGGAGGCAAATCCTCTAAATGTTGCATTTGGCTTTTATCACAGCCCTTTTGGAACCGGCTTTTTAACCGGACGGAGAGGAATTGCCGTGAGCACAAGCACCCTGGCCGGAAAAGCCGCCATCGTGGGCGTGGGGGAATCCGAGATCGGCAAGGTACCCCACATGACGGGGCTGGGCCTCAACGCCCAGGCCGCCCTGCGCGCTGCCGGGGATGCCGGGCTGGCCCCCGCGGAAATCGACGGGCTGCTCACCGCCTACTCCCTCACCGAGCCCTACTTCATGCTGGGCACCGTGCTGGCCGAGTACCTGGGACTGCGGCCGCGCTTCCTGGCCTCGATGAATACCGGGGGCGCCACGCCCGGCGTGATGCTCAAGCACGCCGCCGCCGCCGTGGCCACCGGGCAGGCCAACGCCGTGCTGGTGGTTGCCGGGGAGAACCGGGCCACCGGCCAGACCCGCGACCAGGCCGTGCAGACTCTCAGCGCGGTGGGTCATCCCTACTTCGAGCATCCCTACGGCCCGCAGATTCCCGCCTTCTACGCCATGGTGGCGCGGCGCTACATGCACGAGTTCGGCACCACCCGCGAGGAAATGGCCGCCGTGGCCGTGCAAGCCCGCCGGCATGCCCTGCGCCATCCCAACGCCCACATGAGCAAACCCATCGCAATCGCCGACGTGCTGGCCTCCCGGCCCATCGCGGAGCCGCTCAACCTGCTGGACTGCTGCCTCATCTCCGACGCGGGCGGGGCCTTCATCGTCACCACCCCCGAGCGGGCGCGGCGCCTGCGGCAGCCTCCGGTGTATCTGCTGGGCATCGGGGAGCATCACACCCACGAGCACATCACCTTCGCCCCCAGCCTCACCGAATTCGGGGCGGGACGCTCCAGCGCGGAAGCCTTCCGCATGGCGGACCTGGCCCCCAAGGACGTGGACTTCGCGGAACTGTACGACTGCTTTTCCATCGTTCCCATCATCTCCGCCGAGGAGATCGGCCTGGCCCGGCGGGGAGAAGCCGGGAAGATGTTCGCCTCCGGCGATACCGCCATCGAGGGACGGCTGCCCATCAACACCCACGGCGGAATGATGTCCCACGCCCACGCCGGAGCAGCCGGGGGATTGTTCGCAATCGTCGAGGCGGTGCGCCAACTGCGCGGGGACCAGGGAGAGCGCCAGGTGGCAAAGCACGATATCGCCCTGGTCCACAACGAAGGCGGCATTCTCTCCTCCCACTGCACGATGATCCTGGGGCGCAATGCGCCCTGAGTGCTACTGGGGCGCGAAGCGGGGTGAGGAGGGGGGAAAACGGCAACAGCCATAGCATCCGCAGATTTCGCAGATGGCGCGGATTGGAACTGCAACGACAAAAGCAACAACAGCCTCTGGCGGCGGTGTTGCCCCATGGCAAATGGCGGCCAGCCTGCGTTGGGTGTCGGTAGAAGCCATGGTGGTTCCTTCACTCCGGCAGGCCGATCTTGTCCAAATCTTCGATGATGCGTTGCTTGTCTTTCGGGTTAAGCAAGGGCATTCCGAATTCAACTTTCACTTTGGGATTCCCATAGTAACTTCCTGGTGTGCTTTTATATTTCTCGAATTCGGCCAGCGCCTCCGCCTTCCGGCCCAAAACCCCGTAGCTCGCCATCAGGAAGATTTGAGCCTTCCACCGGTCCGGGTTGCGGTGCAATACCCCTTGCGCCACTTGAATGGCCTCCTCATGGCGGCCCGTCAGGTAGAGAATCCGTATCCAATCCTCCAGGAAAATCTCCGCGGGAAACGGTTCCAGCGAAAGCGCCTCCTTCATCGATTGATAGGCTTCCTTGTGTTTTCCGCTCCAACTCAGGGCAGCCGCAAGCCGCATTTTCCATTCGGGCACGCCCGGTTCCAGCCTGACGGCCTGCTCGAAACGCCGAATCGACCCCTCGGAATCTTTCCTGAACAGGCTCACCGATCCCAACAGGGCATGGGGTTCCGCAAGGGAAGGGTTCAATGCGATAGCCTGATTGGCCAGGTCGGTTGCCACATCGAGATATTTGTGACCATATTTCCACCCCCCCGACACAACAAATTCTTGTCTGCTGGATAATTTTTGTAATTCATAATAGGCCCAACCCAATCCCAGCATGGCGGCCGTGAAATCGGGATCCAATTCCAGGGCGTGCCTGAAATCGGGGATGGATGCCTGTATTTCCGCTAGCGTGGCGCCCCGCAGCAGTTTCATCCCTTTTATGTAATACTCCCAGGCCTCCAGGTTGTCGGTGGAGGCGAAGCGCAACCGGGCCGCCTCGTCCATGGTCAGGTGTACCTCCAACGCCGCCATGATTTTCCGCACGATCTCGTCCTGGAGTGAAAAGATTTCCTGCAAATCCCGATCGTAGGTTTCCGCCCAAACGTGCTTCTCCGTGGGGGCTTCGATCAATTGCGCGGTAATACGCAAGCTTTTCCCCTCTTTCTGTACGCTGCCCTCCAGCAGATAGCGCACACCCAATTCCTGCCCGATCCGCCGCGCCGTGACCGCTTTCCCTTTGTAGGAGAACGATGAGGTGCGCGAGATGACCGAAAGTTTTTCCAGCCTGCTCAGTTGGGTGATGATGTTCTCGCTCACACCCTCGCTGAAGTACGCCTGTTCCTTGTCTCCGCTCAGGTTGTCGAAAGGGAGCACGGCGATGGAGGGCTTGGAAGGGAGAGTTGAGGTGATTTCCTCTTCCGCCGTTCCTGTTTGACCCGGCCCGAAGGAACGCCACCCGAAATACCCCCCCAGACCCAGCACAAGTACCGCCACGGCCGCGATGGCCGCCACGATCCACCTCCGGCGTCCGGGAGTGGGCGCCGCTTCCCCGCCCGCCTCCAGCCCCACCCGGTACACCGGCACCGGCTCGGCGATGTTCTTCACCTCCTTGCGGCCCAGGAATTCGAAGTCCAGCGCCAGCTTGCCGCGCACCTGGGCGTAGGCGCTGCCGGAAATGCAAATCCCTCCCGGCTCGGCGAGGGACTCCAGCCGCGCGGCGATGTTCACTCCGTCTCCGTAGATGGCGTCGTCTTGCGCGATCACGTCCCCCAGGTTGACCCCGATCCGCCAGTCCATCCGCTGCGCGTCGGGCAGTTCCGCGTTGCGCCCCGCCAGTTCGCGCTGGATCTCCACGGCGGCGCTGACCGCATCCACTACCGAGGCGAACTCGGCCAGCAGGGCGTCGCCCTTGGCGTCCACCACCCGCCCCCGGTGGCCCTCGATATGGGCCAGGAAGACCTTGCGGAAGGCGGCCAGGGTCTCCACGGTGGCGGCCTCGTCGGCGCCCATCAGCCGCGAGTACCCCGCCACGTCCGCGCTCAAGATGGCGGCCAGCCTGCGTTGGGTGTCGGTAGAAGCCATGGCGATTCTTTACTCCGGCAGGCCGGCCTTGTCCAAATCCTCGATCAGGCGTTGTTTGTCTTTCGGGTTTAGCAAGGGCATACGAAATTGAACCCGCACTTTGGGACTCCCTTGGTATACTTGTCCCATGCTGTATTTCTCGAATACGGCCAACGCCTCCGCCTGCCGGCCCAAAACCCCGTAGCTCGCCATCAGAAAAATTTGAGCCTTCCACCGGTCCGGATTGCGGTGCAATACCCTTTTCGCCACTTGAATGGCCTCCTCATAGCGGCCCGTCTGGTAAAGAATCCGGATCCAATCTTCCAGGAATATATCCGCGGGAAACGGTTCCAGCGGAAGCGCCTCCTTCATCGATTGATAGGCTTCCCGATGTTTTCCGCTCCAACTCAGTGCCGCTGCAAGGCGCATTTTCCATTCGGGCACGCCCGGTTCGAGCCTGACGGCCTGCTCGAAACGCCGAATCGACCCCTCTGAATCCTTTCTGAACTGGCTCACCGACCCCAACAAGGCATAGGGTTCAGCAAGAGAAGGGTGTAATGCGATAGCCTGATTGGCCAGTTCGGTCGCCTTGTCGAGTAATTTATACCCTATTTGTTGGAAAATGATTTCTTGCCTGCCGAGAAAATTTTGGTATTCATAACATGCCCAACCCAATCCCAGCATGGCGGCCGTGAAATCTGGATCCAATTCCAGGGCGTGCATGAAATCGGGCATGGATGCCTGTATTTCCGCGTTCGTGGCGCCCCGGAGCAGCTTCATGCCTTTCAGGTAATACTCCCAGGCCTCCAGGTTATCCGTGGAGCGAAACCGGACCCGGGCACCCTCGTCCATGGTCAGGTGCACTTCCAAAGCCGCCATGATTTTCCGCACGATCTCGTCCTGGAGGGAGAAGACGTCCTGCAAATCCCGATCGTAGGTTTCGGCCCAAACGTGCTTCTCCGAAGGGGCTTCGATCAACTGCGCCGTGATACGCACCATTTTTCCCTTTTTCTGGACACTCCCCTCCAGCACGTAGCGCACACCCAATTCCTGCCCGATCTCCCGCGCCGTGACTGCTTTCCCCCTGTAGGAGAATGAGGAGGTGCGCGAGATGACGGACAGTTTTTCCAGCCTGCTCAGTTGGGTGATGATGTTTTCGCTCACCCCTTCGCTGAAATATTCCTGTTCCTTGTCCCCGCTCAGGTTGTCGAAAGGCAGCACGGCGATGGAGGGCTTGTCCGGGAGGGGCAGGGCGGTCTGTTCCACACCCGGCCCGAAGGAACGCCACCCGAAGTATCCCGCCAATCCCAGCGCCAGCACAAAAAACACCGCCACGGCCGCGATGGCCGGCACGGCCCACCTCCGGCGTCCCGGAGTGCGCGCCTCTCCCGCGCCTGCCTCGATTCCCACCCGGTACACCGGCACCGGCTCGGCGATGTTCTTCACCTCCTTGCGGCCCAGGAATTCGAAGTTCAAGGCCAGCTTGCCGCGCACCTGGGCGTAGACGCTGCCGGAAATGCAGACGCCCCCCGGCTCGGCCAGGGATTCCAGCCGCGCGGCGATGTTGACACCGTCGCCGTAGATGGCATCGTCCCGGGCGATCACGTCGCCCAGGTTGACCCCGATCCGCCAGTCCATCCGCTGCGTGTCGGGAAGCTCCGCGTTGCGCTCGGCCAGTTCGCGCTGGATTTCCACGGCGGCGTTGACCGCATCCACCACGGAGGCGAACTCGGCCAGCAGGGCATCGCCCTTGGCGTCCACCACCCGCCCCCGCTGGTCCTCGATATGGGCCAGGAATACCTTGCGGAAAGACGCGAGGGTCTCCACGGTGGCGGCCTCGTCGGCGCCCATCAGCCGCGAGTACCCCGCCACGTCCGCGCTCAAGATGGCGGCCAGCCTGCGTTGGGTGTCGGTAGAAGCCATGGTGGTTTTCCTACTCCGGCAGGCCGGCCTTGTCCAAATCGTCGATGACGCGTTGTGCGTCCAGCGGATTCACAAAGTGCATATAGAATTGAATTCGCATTTTGGGACTCTTGTACCTTCCCGGTGTGCTTTTATACTTCTCGAATTCGGCCAGCGCCTCCGCTTTCCGGCCCAAAAACCCGTAGCTCGCCATCAGGAAAATTTGGGCATCAAACCGTTCCGGATTGCGGTTCAGGATTTCCCTTGCCACAAGTATAGCCTCCTTGTAGCGGCCAGTTTGGTAGAGGATCCTGCACCAGCTTTCCTGGAAGATTTCCGCGGGAAATGGATTGAGCCGCAAGGCCCGCTTCATCAATCCGTACGCCTCCTCCGGTCTCCCCAACAAACTCTGTATGCCAGCCAACCGAAATTTCCATTCTGCAACCCCCGGTTCGAGAGCTACGGCCCGCTGCAGGTGTGCGATCGATTGATTGTGATTTTTCTTCAGGAAATGCACGGAGCCCAGCAGTGCATAGGGCTCGGCCAGGGATGGATTGATGGCAATGGCGCGGGTGGCCAGTTCTATGGCCCCGTCCAAAGGATTTGGAATTCTGGAAAAATCAAGAACGAGATGTGCTCGGCCAAGCCAGGTCAACTCATAGAAACTCCACCCCAGCCCCAGCATTGCGGCTGAAAACCCGGGATCAAGTTTCAGGGCTTTCTGGAATTCATCGACGGAAGACTGTTTTTCCGCATTCGTGGCGCCCCGCAGCAGTTCCATGCCCCGCAGGTAGTACTTCCATGCTTCCAGGTTGTCCGTGGAGGCGAAGCGCAAGCGGGCCGCCTCGTCCATGGTCAGGTGCACCTCCAGCGCCGTCACAATCTTTTTCACGATCTCGTCTTGCAGGTCGAACACGTCCTTCGTATTCCGGTCGTAGCGCTCCGACCAGAGGTGATTGCCGGTGGCCGCTTCGATCAGTTGGGCGGAGATGCGCACCCGCCCGGCGGATTTCTGGACGCTCCCTTCCAGCAGGTAGCGCACGCCCAGTTCCCGGCCCACCTGCCGCAGGTCAATGGCCTTGCCCTTGTAGGCGAAGGCGGAGTTGCGGGCGATCACGAATAGCCCCTTGATCTGAGCCAGGTCCCCGGTGATGGTTTCGCTGATGCCGTCGCTGAACCACGCCTCCTGCGCATCCCCCCCCAAATTATCGAAAGGCAGCACGGCGATGGAGGGCTTATCCGGGAGGGACAGGGCGGTCTGCTCCACTTCCGGCCCTGACGCACCCGGCCCGAAAGAACGCCATCCGAAATACCCGCCCAACCCCAGCGCCACCACTGCCACGGCCGCGATGGCCGCCACGGCCCACCTCCGGCGTCCAGGAGTGCGCGCCGCACCCGCGCCTGCCTCGCTTCCCACCCGGTACACCGGCACCGGCTCGGCGATGTTCTTCACCTCCTTGCGGCCCAGGAACCGGTAGTCCAGCGCCAGCTTGCCCCGCACCTGGGCGTAGGCGCTGCCGGAGATGCAGACGCCCCCCGGCTCGGCCAGGGCTTCCAGCCGCGCCGCGATGTTGACTCCGTCGCCGTAGATGGCGTCCTCCTGCGCGATCACGTCGCCCAGGTTGACCCCGATCCGCCAGTCCATCCGCTGCGCGTCGGGAAGCTCGGCATTGCGCTCGGCCAGTTCGCGCTGGATCTCCACGGCGGCGTTGACCGCGTCCACCACGGAAGCGAACTCGGCCAGCAGGGCGTCGCCCTTGGCGTCCACCACCCGCCCCCGGTGGCCCTCGATATGGGCCAGGAAGACCTTGCGGAAGGCGGCCAGGGTCTCCACGGTGGCGGCCTCGTCGGCCCCCATCAGCCGCGAGTACCCGGCCACGTCCGCGCTGAGGATGGCGGCCAGCCTGCGTTGGGTATCGGGAGCAGCCATGGTGGTTTCCTCACTCCAGCCCCGCCTTGGCCAAGTCGGCAAGCAGGCGCTCGAAGTCGGCCTGTTCACGGAAGGGAAAAGCCCTCGATAACATCGGCCTCGGCTGAAAATTGGGTAACTCGCCGCGAAATAACGCCGCGAGTTCAGCGGCTTCCTTCTCCCTACCGGCCGCACTGTAGGCGGCCAGCAGGAAAATGCCCCTGGTTGCCTTAAATCTTAAAAAAAATGAATCCGAACGGGGGGACTTAACGGCCCGGAGGTAATCGGTTTTCAGAGGCGCAATGGCTTCCTCGAACCGGCCGCTCAGGTAAAGGCTGCGGCCCAGCACATCCAAATACCAGTCCGGGTGAAAAGGATTGAGCCGCCTCGCCTTGCCGATTTCCTCCACGGCTTCGGCGGCCCGCCCCGAATAGCTGAGGATGTCCGCCAGGTAGGCGCGCCAATCGGCGCTGTTGGGGGCAAGGGCCACAGCCCGCCTTGCGAAATCCAAGGCCTGGACGTGCTCCCGTTGCACCAGGTGAATTTGGCCCAACAGGGCGTAGGGTTCGGCGGCGTTCCTGTTCAGTTCCAGCGCCTTGCCTGCCAGTTCCCTGGCCCGGCCCAGGGGATCGGCGGCTGCCTGTAGAAAAAGTGCGGGTCTCTTGCCCTCGTTTTGATAAGTCCAGCCCAATCCCAATAAGGCGGCCGAAAAATCCGGGTCCAGTTTTAAAGCCTTCTCGAACTGAATACGCGCGAGGAATGCCGCCCCCCCACTTCCCGAAGCCCCCCCACCGGTCGGACCGCCTCCGCTGGTTGACAGGTAATGGTGCAATTCCTTCATCCCCACCACGTAATGTTCCCAGGCCGCCAAGTTGTCCGTGGTGTTGCGGCGCACCCGCTCCGTTTCACCCATGGTCAGTTGCACCTTGAGGGCGGAGACGATCTTTTCGGTGATCTCGTCCTGTAGGGCGAAAACGTCCTGCAACTCCCGGTCGTAGCGCTCGGCCCAGCGATGGGCGCCGGTAGCGGCGTCGACCAGTTGGGCGGTGAGCCGGATGCGGCCGCCTGCCTTGCGCACGCTGCCCTCCAGCACGTATTTCACTCCAAGCTCCCGGCCGACCTGCTGGACGTTCACCGCTTTGCCCTTGTAGGAAAAAGAGGAATTCCGGGCGATTACGAACAACCCGGAAACCTTCGACAGGTCGGTGATGATGTCCTCGCTGATCCCGTCGCTGAAATATTCCTGCCCGGGATCGTCGCTCAAATTGTCGAATGCCAGCACGGCAATGGAGGGCTTATCCGGGAGGGGCAGGGTGGACTGCTCCTCTTCCGTCCCTGACGCACCCGGCCCGAAAGAACGCCATCCGAAATATCCCCCCAGGCCCAACGCCAGCAGGGCCACGGTTCCGATAGCCGCCACAGCCCACCTCCGGCGTCCCGAATTGCGGGCCGTCCCCGCTTCCAGCCCCACCCGGTACACCGGCACGGGCTCGGCGATGTTCTTCACCTCCTTGCGGCCCAGGAACCGGTAGTCCAGCGCCAGCTTGCCCCGCACCTGGGCGTAGGCGCTGCCGGAGATGCAGACGCCCCCCGGCTCGGCCAGGGCTTCCAGCCGCGCCGCGATGTTGACTCCGTCGCCGTAGATGGCGTCCTCCTGCGCGATCACGTCGCCCAGGTTGACCCCGATCCGCCAGTCCATCCGCTGCGCGTCGGGAAGCTCGGCATTGCGCTCGGCCAGTTCGCGCTGGATTTCCACGGCGGCGTTGACCGCATCCACCACGGAGGCGAACTCGGCCAGCAGGGCATCGCCCTTGGCGTCCACCACCCGCCCCCGCTGGTCCTCGATATGGGCCAGGAATACCTTGCGGAAAGACGCGAGGGTCTCCACGGTGGCGGCCTCGTCGGCGCCCATCAGCCGCGAGTACCCCGCCACGTCCGCGCTGAGAATGGCGGCCAGCCTGCGTTGGGTGTCGGTAGAAGCCATGGCGGCCTCCTGAAACGCCCTCGTTTGCATCGTATTAAAATTGAATCCCCTTATCCAAAGCAATATAGCGCAGGGACGATTATTTTTCAGCATCAAAAAGGGAGCAGGCTGTGCGCGGCGCCGGCAACGACAGCCAGCACTATAGTTCGGGAATTGCCAAATCCTTCCAGCGGGGGGATATTGGGATTCCCAAGACCGAATAACCGCTTCACCACCGCAGCACCACCGCAGCACCGAACCGGAGTGTCCCCCATGGAAGCCGTCAAGATCAGCGACAAAGCCACCGCTGAAACTACCACAGCCAAGACCGGTAAAGCTGCCGCGAAGCCCGGCGTGAAGCGGATTCCGGTGTACTGCTCCCAGTGCGTGGCCGGGCCCGATTTGATCCATGTGGAGGTGGAGGACGGCGTGGCCACCCGCATCGTGCCCAACTTCGACTTTCACAAGGAACACCCGGCCCAGGGGCGGGTCTGCGTGAAGGCCTTCGGGCTGATCCAGAAGATGTACAACCCCAACCGCATCAAGACTCCCATGCGCCGCACCAACCCCAGGAAGGGACTGGACGAGCAGCCGGGCTGGGAGGCCATCTCCTGGGAGGAAGCCCTGGAGATGGTGGCGGAAAAGTTGCGCGGCATCCGCGAGCGGGGGCTGGTGGACGAGCATGGCAACCCCCGGCTGGCCCTCACCCTGGGCCAGGGCGGGGTGGCCCCGGGATACATGGGCTCCTTCCCGGCCTTCATGTCGGCCTGGGGCGAGCTGGACCAGAGCATCGGCGCGGGGCAGGGGGTGAAGTGCTACCATTCGGAGCACCTCTACGGCGAGTACTGGCACCGGGCCTTCATCGTGGTGCCGGACACCCCCAACTGCAAGTTCGTGATCTCCCTGGGCAATAACGGCATGGCCAGCGCGGGCGTGACCGGCGTGTGGCGGCATGCGGAAGCCAAGACCGAGGGCCTCTACCGGGTGCAGGTGGAGCCGCACCTCTCCATCTCCGGGGCCTTCGCGGACGAATGGCTGCCCATCCGCCCCAAGACCGACCCGGCATTCCTCTTCGCGCTGATCCACGGCATTCTCCACGAGCACGACTGGGAACAGGTCTGCGACGTGGACTTTCTGCGGGAGCGCACCAACTCGCCCTATCTGGTGGCGCCCAACGGTTACTACCTGCGCGATCCGAAGACCAGCAAGCCGCTGGTTTGGGATGAAGCCAATGGCCGGGCGGTGTCTTTCGACGATCCCGGTTTCAACAGGAAATCGGGCGACGGGGCCTCCGGCGGTTCCGCCGCCGCGGCGCTGGCGGGCCAATTCATCGTATCGGGCGTGGAAATCGGCGCAGACGACGAGCGCTGGGAGCATACGGATGTGAAGGTGCGCACCTCCTTTCAGATGCTGCTGGATCATATGGCCCAATTCACGCCTGAATGGGCGGCGGAAATCTGTGGCCTGGATGCGGAGAAGATCCGCGGCGTGGCCAAGGCCTACCTGGACAATGCCCACATCGGAGAGACCCTCACCATCGACGGCAGGGAGTATCCCTACCGCCCCGTGGCAGTGTTGCTGGGCAAGACGGTCGCCAACGGGTGGGGGGGCTACGAGTCGTGCTGGGGCCGCACCGTGCTGGCCACACTGGTGGGGGCGCTGGAAGTGCCCGGGGGCATCATCGGCTCGGGCATTCGCCTCAACCGCCCGGCCCACGACCGCTTCATGACCGTCCAAGCCGGGGAGGACGGCTTCATGCAGGGCGCGCTCAATCCCACCGACAAGGAGGGATGGAAGCAGTCCAGCAACCGCAGCGCCTTCCAGACCCTGGTGCCCCTGCTGGGCAATGGGCCCTGGGCGCCTGCCTTGGGGCCGGCCCATCTGCCCTGGCTGTTCATGCAGGACAATCCCAAGAACTGGCCGCGCCAGGAACTTCCCGACGTGTGGATCAACTACCGCTCCAACCCGGCCATTTCCAACTGGGACACCGATCGCATCGTGGAAATCCTGGCCAGGATTCCCTTCACGGTGTGCTTCGCCTACACCGAGGATGAAACCAACTGGTTCGCGGACGTGCTGCTGCCGGAAAGCCCGGACCTGGAGAGCCTGCAACTGATCCGCGTGGGCGGCGCCCAATTCATCGAGCAATACTGGCGGCACAAGGGCTGGGCCATCCGCCAGCCGGTGACGAAGGACCCGCTCTACGACACCATGGACATGACCGAGATCACCACCACCCTGGCCGCCAAGGTGGGCATCCTCGCCGAGTACAACGAGGCCATCAACAACGGCCGGGGTGTCGGCGTGAGCCTGAAGAAGTACTACCCGGACGGCGTGCTCCAGCCCGGCCGCGAGTACTCCGTGGAGGAAATCTGGGACCGCGCCGCCCGCGCCACCTCCCTGGAGGCGTCCGGCGGCGGGGAGATGAAGGACCTGGACTGGTACCGCGAGAACGGGGCCTACCTGGTGCCCTTTCCCCAGCAGAACTGGTACCTGGACACGGTCATGAAGGAGAAGGGACTGCGCTACAACCTCCCTTATCAGGAAGGCATCCTGCGCATGGGCCGCCAACTGGGCAACCGCCTCCACGAGATCGGGGTGGACTGGTGGGAGGAGCAATTGGCCGAGTACACCCCCCTGCCTCCCTGGCGGGATTTCCCGCAAATCTGGGGGGCCATCGCCACCGAACAAGGCAAGGACCCGGCCGACTACGGCCTGTGGATGCTCACCACCCGCTCCATGCAATACGCCTGGGGCTCCACGGTCTCCCTGCCCCTGATCGCGGACGTGGCGTCCAACGTGGCCACCCACTTCGGCGTGGTCATCAACGCGGCCACCGCCCGTGAGCAGGGCATCGCCGACGGGGACGAGATCTGGGTGGAATCCCCGCTCAACCGGGCCAAGGGCGTGGCCGTGCTCAAGCAGGGCATCCGCCCGGACGTGATCCTCACCACCCAGCAGTTCGGGCACTGGATCACCCCGGTCGCCAAGGACCTCAACACCCCCAACCTCAACAAGCTGGCCGGCATCAGCCTGAACACCACGGACGCCACCGGCAGCGGCGCCGACCTGGTGGCTGTGAAGGTCTACAAGGCATAGGGAGGCGGGAAAGCACTGGAACCGCCGATGAACACAGATGGACGCGGATGTTAAAACACAACCGTTGCATTAACAATTTTGCAGGTGTTTTGCTTTTATCGGCGTTCATCGGCGTTCATCGGCGGTTCCATGCAGTTTGGGTTTAACATCAAGGTAAGGATTTCCAATGGCGCATTGGGGCATGGCGGTTGATTTGGGACGGTGCGTGGGGTGCCAGACCTGCACCATCGCCTGCAAGATGGAGAACGGGCTTCCGCCCAGCACTCTCTGGCGCACGGTGCTGGACCTGGAGAGCGGTGAATTTCCGGACGTCAACCGCACCTTCCTCCCGCTGACCTGCATGCAGTGCCAGGACCCGCCCTGCCACGATGCCTGCCCCACCACGGCCACCCGGGTGCGCGAGGACGGCATCGTCTGGATCGCCGACGATATCTGCATCGGCTGCGGAAGCTGCGTGGTGGCCTGCCCTTACCAGGCGCGGCACGTGATTCCCAGCGAGAAGTACTACTTTGGCAAAGCCACCGAGCCGGAACTGGCCACCTACAACCGGGATCGGGTGGGCATCTGCACCAAGTGCCATTTCTGCTACCACAAGTTCGATCAGGCGCCCGAGGGCGTCGTGCCCGGTGAGCATCCCGAGTACACACCCGCCTGCTCCTCCTCCTGCATTGCGGACGCCATCGTCTTCGGCGACCTGGACAATCCCGCAAGCCGGGTGGCGCGGCTGGTGAAAGAGCACGAGGGCAGGGGAAGCCCGGTGCGGCTGCTGGAGCACCTGGAGACCAACCCCTCCGTGTACTATCTCAATCCCCCCCGCATCGAGCCCCAGCCGCCCAAGTTGCAGCATTCCTGGCATGGGCTGGCGGTGGTCAACTTCTTCCTGGGCACCACGGGCATCGGGCTCTACCTGATTTCCACCCTCCACGGCTGGTTCGGCGGACAACCCACTTCGGCCCTGTTCGATTGGGCCCGTCCCATCGACTCCCTGTTGGAACTCGACCTCTCCGCGGCCACACCCGCCCAGTGGGCGGGCATGCTGGCGCCGTTGCTGGTGGCGCTGGGGCTGGTGGCCGTGGCGGCGGAAGCGGGACGGCCCTTCCGCGGGTTCAACGTGCTGCGCAACGTCACCCATTCCTGGATGTCCCGGGAGAGCGTGTTTGCCATCACCTTCTTCCTGCTGGCCGGGCTGGACACAAAGCTGGTGGGAAGTCCCGTCCTGCAAGGCATCGCGGTGCTGGCCGGGCTGGGCGTGGCCTTGTCCCAGGGAATGATCCTGCGCAAAGCCAAGGGCGTGCCGGCCTGGAGCGTGCCCATCATGCCGGTGTTCTTCGTGGTCTCGGGAATCTTCACGGGCTGCGGGGCTTGGCTGGCGGTCACAGGGATCGCGGGGGGTGTGGCGCCTGCGGCGCCCTGGATCATCGCGGCCATCGTGCTCACGGCCATCAGCACGGTCGTTTGGGACCGCTACCTGGCCACCCCGCCCCACACGGCCACTTTCGAGCATGCGGTGCAGGTGCTGCGGCAGGGACGCTACCAGGCCGGAGTCCATTACCTCGGCCATGCAGTCCCCGTGCTGTTGCTGGGGGCCGCGCTCTTCGCTCCGGAACTGGCGCTGCCCGCGACGATTGCCGCCGGCCTGGCCATGCTGGCCGGCGGTCTGATCGCCAAGATGGGGCTGATCCTCAAGGCCTCCTTCCTGGTGGACCTGTTCGACAACTATCCCCAGCCCCAAACCGCGCAGGAAAAGCAGGACGTTTCCCGGGCTGCGTAGGGGGCAGGCAATGATTCGGCTCCTAACCTTCGGAGCGCTTTTATATAAATCAGAAAGGGAGGCGATCAGTTTTCATATCCCTTTTGTCGTTTAAATCTTTCTTCTTCCAATTGTTGTTTTTTTCTTTCCTCTTCCAACATTTTCTCCCGTTCAGGGCAGGGAGTGTTTAACCTGTAAAATACAAATGATGGGTTGGCATTTCTGGTTCCTTTTCTCAGGGGACTATAGCCGAAGTTAATAAGCGAAGGGCGAATATCGTCATGTGGAACGGCGGATGCCCAATCTGTAACACGCTTTTTTCCCTGGAAATTAAACCATGCTCGGACGCTCCATAAATAATTTCCACAGTTTTGCAGATTATCCTCATACATATGTTCTGGTTGAGATAATCCTGTTCGCTTGTAAATAAGTTCACCTCCCACCGGGTGTTCAACATTACTTGACATGCCGAGGCCTGCGTATGGTAGGCCTAGCATTAAAGTCATTACAATAGCTCCGGCGTATGAAACAACTTCATCTCCACTCGCTAAATCTTTATACAACCTGAATTCGTAGGAAACATCCGATATTCCATCATAAAATTTATCCTTGTCGAATTTTAGATCGATTTTGCGGGGAAATTTTTCCCAACGGAACATGGGTTGCAAAGTATCAACTTCCGCTGCTTCATTATACCCACGGCAACCTGTGCATTTTTCAACAGCGGGTTCAATGGCGTTAAGGGTCCAGGGCGCCTGCCACTTATGTGGAGCTTCTTTATTGACCTTTGTCATATCAACAAGGAAGAAAGCTTCATCAACAATCCATTCCTGCAAGTCTTTAATTTCCCTCATTATGGTTTTTTTAAGTGCGCTTCCACCGTTTAAGTTCCAGTTTTTCAGAAATCTAGGTTCACTCCCAATAATATATTTCTTTTTAAATAGAACTTCCCCGTTATTTGAATCGATTAATTGTGATTGTGCTTTAATGAGAACAATAGCCCAATTGCTAAACCCCATTATTTGGACTGCTATCCCCTGGATGCCAACCTCAAGTATAAAAAATGGGGCCCCTGCCGAGGTTTTTGAGTTGACTGTAGATGGCGCCCCTGGTCTTGTTTTCCGAGCAGGCATTAATTTTATTTTATACTCGTTGAAACCATTAGCTAGCTTAAATATCCCATTGGAAAATTCATTTTGAATTTCTGGAGCTGTGTAAATTATCTCATTCTTCCATTGAGTAAATTGGGGGATATTATCATTGGAATATTGTATTTCTCCCATTGTTATCGTTTTATGGAGTAATGATGGGAAGTTATTTTTAAACGTAGAATGCTCGTAAAAAAGATCGCTGTTTTTATTTTCGCGGTAATCAATTCCCGCTGGATCTGTTATACCCCACACATGAAGTCTTAAGGGGGATGCTGATGGACGGATTCCCACCCCATTTGAAAAGCTATTCCTCATCTCCTCGGTTACTATAGGTGGTCCTGGTATGCATCCGGTCAGGATCAAGCCCCCTAGGAGCAACAGCAGTGATAAAAAAGGTAGTTGAATAAAAGATTTCTCATAAGTACCCTTTAGAATTTTCATCGATATTCTCCCTGTGCAGACAGATTAAATACGAGACAAAATTTCTATTCCAAAATGAAAGATTGGAAATTCTGTAAAAAAAATCGAGTGAACTTTCCTTATTAGTGATTCTATTACCAATTGTAGTCACAGATATGCAAACACAGAGAAGGGAAATCAGGCCCGCCCGTTCACAATGTTCTGGATGGAGCGCACCACGTCGTCCGGGGTGGAGTGGGGGCCGAAGGCCGCCCGC
>CAZOXD010000104.1:9285-16652 GCA_964583525.1 uncultured Pseudomonadota bacterium | reverse complement strand
CCGGGCCATGCCGATTACGTGAAGAATATGATCACCGGCGCGGCGCAGATGGACGGCGGCATCCTGGTGGTTTCCGCCGCCGACGGCCCCATGCCGCAGACCCGGGAGCACATCCTGCTGGCCCGTCAGGTGGGGGTGCCCTACATCGTGGTCTTCCTCAACAAGGTGGACATGGTGGACGATCCGGAATTGCTGGAACTGGTGGAGTTGGAAATCCGCGAGTTGCTCGACTACTACGATTTTCCCGGCGACGACATTCCCGTCATTCTCGGCTCCGCCCTCAAAGCCCTGGATTCCGAGGATCCCGACAGCGACGAAGCCAAGTGCATCTTCGATCTGATGGCAGCGGTGGACTCCTACATTCCCGAACCCGTCCGCGACACGGACAAGCCCTTCCTGATGCCCGTGGAGGACGTGTTCTCCATCTCCGGGCGCGGCACCGTGGCCACCGGACGGGTGGAGCGGGGCATCGTCAAAACCGGGGAAACGGTGGAAGTCGTCGGCATCAAGGAAACCGTCTCCACCGTCGTTACCGGCGTGGAGATGTTCCGCAAGCTGCTGGACGAAGGGCGCGCGGGCGACAACATCGGCGTGCTGCTGCGCGGCACCAAGCGCGAGGACATCGAGCGCGGCCAGGTGCTGGCCAAGCCCGGCTCCATCACCCCCCACACCGATTTCCGGGGGCAGGTGTACGTCCTCACCAAGGACGAGGGAGGGCGGCACACCCCATTCTTCAACAATTACCGCCCGCAGTTCTACTTCCGCACCACCGACGTGACCGGCATCGTGCAACTGCCCGAGGGCACGGAAATGGTGATGCCCGGAGACAACGTGGAGATCAACGTGGAGTTGATCACACCCATCGCCATGGAGCCCGAGTTGCGCTTCGCCATCCGCGAAGGCGGCCGCACCATCGGCTCGGGCGTAATCTCCGAGGTGAAAAAGTAACGGCTCGGCCCTGACAACGGCGGTGTCCGGCCCAGTCAGAGCCGGGCGCCGCTTTTTTCTTGCAAGGTTTGAAATTCAAGGCGCGGCACGCAATTCAATCGCGGCTTGCATCGCAACTGAAAGCAAAACCGAAACCGCCCTATCGGGATCGATCGATGACGCAGCAAATCAAGGTCCGCTTCAAGGCCTACGACTACAACCTGCTGGACCAGACCGTCCGGGAGATCGTGAACGCGGTGAAACGCACCGGCGCCGAAATCAACGGCCCGATTCCGCTGCCCACCCAGCGTTCCGTGGTGACGGTGCTTCGCTCGCCCCACGTGGACAAGAAGTCCCAGGAGCAGTTCGAAACCCGCACCCACAAGCGGTTGATGTACATCATCGATCCCACCCAGCAAACCATGGAAGCCCTGATGCGGCTGGAAATATCGGCCGGCGTCGATATCAGCATGAAGCAGACCTGATTTCCCGGTAAAGCGAGAGATGGAAATCGCAGGAATGAATTCCCCCGGCGCTGAAAAGCGCCGGTCTTAAGAGAATGGATGAAACGGCGGGGCGGCCAAGGCCTCCCAAGACGCCGAATGCACCGAAAGTACTGAATCGAGGATTGGATGGCAGCAGCAACAGCGGAAAAATCCGGAGAAAAAGTGCCCGTCCTGAAAATGGACGGCTCCCGGGCGGGCGGGATGGAACTGCCCTCCTGGCTGGTTTCGGCCCCCTACAAGCCTTTTCTCATCAAGAATGCGGTGGTCTATCAACAGGCCAAAATGCGCCAGGGCACCCACTCGGCGAAAACCCGCAGCCAGATCGCCGGCAGCGGGCGCAAGCTCTACCGCCAGAAGGGCACCGGAAACGCCCGCGCGGGCGACCGCAAGGCCGTGCAACGGCGGGGCGGCGGCGTAGTGCACGGGCCGATCCCCAGGGACCACACCTTCAAGCTCAACAAGAAGGTGCGCAAGCTGGCCCTGCGCTCCGCTCTGGGAGAAAAGCTGCGTCAGGGAAAACTGCTGGTCTTCGACAGCATTGTCCCGGACACCCATAAAACCAAGGAAATGGCGGCCTGGTTGATCCAGCACGATGCAACCCGGGCCTTGATCGTCACCCACGATATCGGACACAACCTGGAGTTGGCCGCGCGCAACCTCCCCGATGTGGTTGTGATCCACTATGGCCAGCTCAATACCTACAACCTGCTGCTTTTCGAAAAGGCGCTGGTAACCCGGGAGGCCATGCAGGCCCTTGAGAAACGGTTGGCCATATGATGCTGAAAGTATTGAAAACCCCTCACCTGACGGAAAAGTCGGTCATCCAGAAGGACGAGTCCAATCAGATCACCTTCAAGGTGGCGCGGGAGGCCAACAAGATCGAGATCAAGCGTGCCATCGAAAAGCTGTTCAAGGTGAAGGTGCTGCGGGTGAACACCATTCGCAACAAGGGTAAGATCAAGCGGATGGGCCGCCATTCAGGCAAGCGTCCGGATTGGAAAAAAGCCGTGGTTACCCTCAAGGAGGGGGACCGCATCGAATACTTCGAGGGTGCCTAAAGGGCATCCGGAACCACCGTTTCGGCAAGACAGGAATAATCATCAATGGCGATCCGCAAGTACAACCCGACTTCCCCAGGCCGCCGCGGCATGAGCGTGTCGACCTTCGAGGAACTGACCACGGACAAGCCCGAACGCTCGCTGTTGCGTCCGTTGAAAAAGTCCGGGGGCCGCAACAACCGGGGCCGGATCACCGTCCGTCACCGGGGTGGAGGGCACAAGCGGCGCTACCGGCTGATCGATTTCAAGCGCAACAAGCCCGGCGTTCCCGGCCGCGTGGCGACCATCGAATACGATCCCAACCGCAGCGCCCGCATCTCCCTGGTGGTCTACGCCGATGGCGAGAAGCGCTACATCATATCTCCCGCCGGGATCGCGGTGGGGGACCAGGTGATGTCCGGCGCCGGCGCCGAGATCAAGACCGGCAACGCCCTCCCCCTGAGCAATATTCCCCTGGGCACCCAGGTGCACTGCGTGGAACTCAAGCCGGGAAAAGGCGGTCAACTGGCGCGCTCGGCGGGCACGTCGGTGGTGCTGGCGGCCAAGGATGGCGATTATGCGCAGATCCGGCTTCGCTCCGGCGAAATCCGGCGGGTGCGGATCGAATGCATGGGCACTATCGGCATGGTGGGCAATGCGGATCACAACAACATCAATCTGGGCAAGGCCGGGCGCAAGCGCTGGCTGGGCATCCGTCCCACGGTGCGCGGCGTGGCCATGAATCCCATCGATCACCCCCATGGCGGGGGCGAGGGCCGCACCTCGGGAGGCCGGCATCCGGTCTCGCCCTGGGGCAAGCCCACCAAGGGATACCGCACCCGGAGGAACAAGCGCACCGACGGCATGCGCGTGCGGCGCAGAAAGTAGCCGGAAGATAAGCAATCCCCGCACCGGATGGAGCGGGGAAATCGAGCAAATGGACCATAATGCAAATGGATCCTAAAGACCGGACGCCCCCCGGGGCGCAGATTACGGAGAGTGAAACGTGCCACGATCGTTGAAAAAAGGACCCTTCGTCGATGAACACCTGTTGATCAAGGTGCAGCGGGCCAAGGAAACCGATGACCGCCGTCCAATCCAGACTTGGTCCCGGCGCTCGGTGATCCTGCCGGAATTCGTGGGGGTCAACCTGGCGGTGCACAACGGCCATGTGTTCATTCCCGTCTCCATCACGGAAAACATGGTGGGCCACAAGCTGGGGGAATTCTCCCCCACCCGCACCTACCGCGGGCACACTACCAAGTCCGACCGGCGTGGCGCGCGCTAGCAAGCCCCGTTGGCATGGCGCGCGCAAGGGCGCTTGGCGCAATCACGGCACGCAAAGATTATAGAGAAAGAGACGCAGATCAAAATGGCCGATCAACCGACACTGTATTCCGCTACCCTGAAAAACCTCCGCATCGCTCCGCGCAAGGTGCGGCTGGTAGCGGACCTGATCCGGGGCAAGAAGGTCGGCCTGGCTCTGGGCATCCTGGACAGCACCCACAAACGCTCGTCCCCGATCGTGAAAAACCTCCTCAAGTCCGCCATTGCCAACGCGGAACAGAAGAACGAGGACCTGGACGTGGACGAGTTGATGGTGCGCCGGGTGTGGGTGAATTCCGGGACGATCCAGAAACGCTGGCGTCCCCGGGCCATGGGCCGCGCCACACCAATCCGCAAGCGCACCAGCCACATCACCCTGGCGGTGGGTTGATGCCCCGCTTTGCGGAAGGTGGAAACGGCGGGACCTGAAGCGATTCGATGCAGCGAAGAGAAGAGAAACCATAAGCAGGACTTAACGAGGAACCAACGTGGGTCAAAAAGTCAATCCGGTGGGATTCCGGCTGGTGCTGAACAGGAACTGGAATAGCAAGTGGTTCGCAGACAAGCGTACCTACGCCAATCAGTTGGAGGAAGACGACCGGGTTCAGCGCTACGTCAAAAAGAACCTCAAGCATGCCGGAATTTCCCGGGTCGAGGTGGAACGCGCCGCGCAGAAAGTGAAGGTGACGGTCTTCGCCTCGCGTCCCGGGATCATCATCGGGCGCAAGGGAGAGGCGGCGGACCAACTCAAGGCCGATCTGGAAAAAGTCAGCAAAAGCGAGGTCACCGTCAATATCAAGGAAGTGAAACGGCCGGAAATCGACGCCCAACTGATCGCGGAGAACATCGCCACGCAACTGGAACGGCGCATCGCCTTCCGCCGCGCCATCAAGCGCGCCCTGGCCTCCGCCATGCGGCTCAACATCCAGGGCTGCAAGATCATGGTAGGCGGCCGGCTCAACGGCGCGGAAATGTCCCGAACGGAATGGGTGCGCGAGGGACGGATTCCCCTGCACACCCTGCGCGCCGAAATCGATTACGGCACCACGGAAGCCCTCACCACCTATGGCATCATCGGTGTGAAGGTGTGGGTCTACAAGGGCGAGGACTACAACCAGCCGCGGCTGATCCGCCGCCGCGCTCCGGCCAGGTGAGAAAAATCCGATGCTAATGCCAAAACGCACCAAGTACCGCAAGATGATGAAAGGGCGCATGAAGGGCAACGCCCCGGGCGGGTACACCCTCAACTTCGGGGCCTACGGGCTCCAGGCCGTCGGGCGGGGGCTGGTCACGGCCCGCCAAATCGAGGCCAGCCGGCGCGCCCTGACCCGCGAGATGAAACGGCGCGGCAAGGTCTGGATCTGCATTTTCCCGGACAAACCCATCACCAAGCGTCCTGCGGAAGTGCGGATGGGTGGCGGCAAGGGCGCCCTGGATCATTGGGCGGCCAAGGTCAAGCCGGGCCGGATTCTCTTCGAGATGGACGGCGTGGACGAGGCAGTGGCCATGAGCGCCCTGCGCCTGGCCGCCTACAAGCTGGCCGTGAAAACCGTCATCATCAAGCGGGGAGAGTAGGGCGATGAAGAAGAACGAGATGCGCCAGCTTTCCAGCGAGGAACTGGAGGCCCGGGTGGTCGATTGGCAGGAAGACCTGTTCCGGGCGAAATGCAACAAAACCATCGGGCAGGCAACCAACCCGTTGCGAATCCGCACCATCCGCCGTGAGATCGCCAGGGCGAAAACCATTATTTCCGAGATCAACCGCAATGCCGCAGAACAGTCCTGAACCCCAGGCCCGCACTACCCGGCGCAAAGTGCGCCAGGGCGTGGTCGTGAGCGACAAGAACGACAAGACCATCGTGGTGCGGGTGGAACGCACCGTGACCCATCGCCTGTACCGCAAGGTGATCCGCCGTTCCAAGCGCTACCATGCCCACGATGAGAAGAACGACTGTCACGTGGGCGATGTGGTGCGCATCATGGAGTGCCGTCCCCTCAGCCGCCACAAGCGCTGGCGGCTGGTGGAAGTGCTTTCCCGCGCGGAAGGATAAGCGCGCTAAGCGGAGGGTGACGGAACCGGCGAGCCCGCAAGGGGCTAACTCATTTTCGGGCAGAAAATAACGGCAGGGATAACGATTATGATTCAAATGCAAACCAAACTCCGGGTGGCGGACAATACCGGGGCAAAAAAACTGATGTGCATCAAGGTGCTGGGCGGTTCCAAGCGCCGGTACGCATCCATCGGCGATGTGATCGTAGCCTCCGTGAAGGAAGCCGCGCCCAACAGCCGCATCAAAAAGGGCGATGTGGTGCGTGCGGTGGTTGTCCGCACGGCCAAGGAAATCGGCAGGCCGGACGGATCGTACATAAAATTCGACGAGAACGCCGCCGTGCTCATCGATACCCGCAAGGAGCCCATCGGAACCCGCATTTTCGGCCCCGTCGGGCGGGAGTTGCGGGGGCGGCAGTTCATCAAGATCATTTCACTGGCCCCGGAAGTATTGTAGCGGCAGGCTCGCTATTTACCGGCGCCCAAAGGAATTTCCGGACAGGCAGGCAAGGATGGTTATGAGAAGCGCGGCTGTGAAAAAACCGATGAAGTTGAAGGTCAAGAAAGGGGACCAGGTACAGGTCATCGCCGGCAAGGCCAAAGGCGAGACCGGCGAGGTGGAGCGGGTGGACCTCCAGCGGCACTTTGTTTACATTACCGATGTGAACATGCAGCAGCGCCACACCAAGCCGAGGCGCCAGGGAGGATCGGGCGGCATCCTCCCACTGCCGGGTGCGATCCACATCTCCAACGTGCTTCCCTATTGTGAAAGCTGCAACCGCGGTGTGCGCAAAGTCTGCGAAAAACCGGCGGATTGCCACCGCTACAAGAAAAGGAAGTAGGGGAACGGTTTCCCCGCCGGAAATTTCCGGCAGGCAGGGCAACCGGCACGAACGCCGGCAATGAAAGACAAACCAAAAGCGAATAGGAACGAACGTGTCCAGGCTGCAGGAAAAATACAAAAGCGAAGTGGCCCCCGCCCTGATGCGGGAATTCAACTACAAGAATTCCATGCAGATTCCGGGGATGCTCAAGGTCACCCTCAACATCGGTGTGGGGGAGGCCACGCAAAACGCCAAGCTCATGGATTCGGCGCTGGCCGAGTTGACCCGGATTTCGGGGCAAAAGCCCAAGATCACCCACGCCAAGAAGTCCATCGCCGCCTTCAAGCTGCGCGAAGGGATGGCCGTGGGGGTGATGTCCACCCTGCGCCGCCAGCGAATGTGGGATTTCCTGGACCGCTTCATTTCCATCGCCCTGCCGCAGGTGCGGGACTTCCGGGGGCTGTCCCGGCGTTCCTTCGACGGGCATGGCAATTTTACAATGGGTGTGCGTGAGCAGATCATTTTTCCCGAGATCACCTTCGACGATATCGATCAGATCCGGGGCATGAACATCACCCTGCACACCTCGGCCCCCACGGACGAGGAAGCCATCCGGCTGTTGGAGTTGATCGGAATCCCGTTCCGGAGAATCTGACCTCCCCGGAGCTGGAGCCGGCGGTACCGGCGATATTGAACC
>CAZOXD010000104.1:0-9185 GCA_964583525.1 uncultured Pseudomonadota bacterium | reverse complement strand
ACCGGCGATATTGAACCGGCGATATTGAACCGGCGATATTGAACCGGCGATATTGAACAACCCAGGAAGCGCTGCAATCGACTGAACGAAGTGAATCGCAGAAAAGAGCAACGGACGAAAGAGAACGAGATCCAATGGCCAAAAAAAGCATGATCGCCAAGGCGAAACGGCGCCCCAAATTCAAGGTGCGTGGATACAACCGCTGCCGCTACTGCGGGCGGCCCCGCAGTTTCATCCGGAAATTCGGAATGTGCCGGATCTGTTTCCGCCTCAAGGCGCTGGCCGGGCAACTGCCCGGCGTCACCAAGGCCAGTTGGTAACCCAAAGCGAGCATCCGAGGAGTAGAGCACGATGTCCATGACCGATCCGATCGCGGATTTTATCACTCACATCCGAAACGCCCTCATGCGCAAGCATGCCAGGGTGGAGAGCCCCTCCAACAAGCTGAAGCTGGAAATCGCGCGGGTGCTGAAGGAGGAGGGATTCATCGACGATTGGAATTTTTTCGAAGACGACCGTGGTCACGGCCGGGTGGAAGTGATTCTCAAGTACGACAAGCATGGCGACAGCGTCATCCGGGGATTGAAGCGCATCAGCCGCCCCGGGCTGCGGCGCCATGAGGGCTACCAGAACCTGCCCCCGGTGCTCAACGGCCAGGGCATCGCCATCGTCACCACCTCCAAGGGCGTGGTCACCGACCTGACCTGCCGGGAAAACAAGATTGGCGGCGAGGTGCTCTGCCACGTCTGGTAAGGCGGGCGCACAATTGCGGGAAATTCCCGGGCGGCGCGGATGGCGCGCACCCTGCGGGATCGACGAATTCGAATCCATGGGTAACGCCACAGGCGCCCTGTCCACAGCGAGCGGAAAAGGCACGGAGAAGACACGATGTCCAGAGTAGGAAAACGCCCCATCGCCATTCCCCCGGGAGTCGAGGTGAATTACGGCGATCAGCGCATCGTCCATATCAAGGGGCCCAAGGGCGAGAACCGGTTTCAGGTGCCGGAGATAGTCGATTTGGACATCCAAGACGGGGAAATCAAGGTGAAAGCCGACTACCTGAACGATGCAAAGGCCCGGGCCATGATGGGAACCGTGCAGGCCAACTTGAGCAATATGGTCACAGGGGTGTTGGAAGGCTTTACCCGCAAATTAAATCTGAAAGGCGTGGGATACCGCGCCGTCTTGCAGGGCAGCGATCTGGAAATGCAACTGGGCTTTTCCCACCCGGTGAAAATGAAGTTGCCGGAAGGAATCAAGGCCGAGGTGGAGGGACAGAACAAGATCATCCTCAGCAGTCATGACAAGGTATTGCTGGGGCAAACCGCTGCCAACATCCGGGCCCACCGCCCTCCGGAGCCCTACCAGGGCAAAGGCATCTCCTATGAGGGCGAGCGCATCCGCCGCAAGGCCGGCAAGACCGGGAAGAAATAGCGGCGATGAGATCGTCCCAAACGATAAAGGCGGGGCCGCATGGGAGCGCCAACCCCAGAGGCGGGAGGGGCGGCAAAGGCGCAACGTGCAGGGTGAGGCGGGCATCATCCCCCCTGCGAGGCATTGAAACCGAGCAAAGCGTGATGGATAACGTATGGCAACGATAAGAAGCCGCCCCGTGCGGCGCAAACGGCGGCAATTCAGGATTCGCAAGAAAATTTCAGGGTCCGCCCAATTACCCCGTCTCAGCGTGTTCCGCTCCGCGCGGCACATCTATGTCCAGGCCGTGGACGACCTGACAGGGCATACCCTGGTCTCCGCTTCCACCCAGGACAAGGAGGTGCGCGACCAGGTGAAAGGATCCGCGGGGAACAAGGAGGCAGCGGCGGTGGTGGGCAAAGCCATCGGCGAGCGGTTGAAAAAGATCGGCATCGAGAACGTCGTGTTCGACCGCGGCGGAAACCGTTACATGGGACGGGTCAAGGCCCTGGCGGAAGGAGCCCGGGAATCCGGCCTGAAAATCTGATCGCCAGCCAATCAATCACCCGGGTCGGCAGCGGTCCAAAATTTTCCGAGGTGGAATTTTGACGGAAAGAAACGCAGAAAAAAGCGATCTGATCGAGAAGGTCATCAAGATCAACCGTGTGTCCAAGGTGGTCAAGGGCGGACGCCGCTTCTCCTTCAGCGCGCTGGTGGTGGTCGGCAACGGCAAAGGCCGGGCCGGATACGCCATGGGCAAGGCCAACGAGGTGACCGAGGCCATCCGCAAGGGCATTGAAAAGGCCACCAAGAACATAAAGCCCGTGGTGATCGAAGGGCGCACCATCCCTCATCAGGTCATCGGGCGCTTTGGGGCCAGCCGGCTGTTGATGAAACCCTGCGAACCCGGCCGGGGCATCATCGCCTCAGGTCCGGTGCGGGCCGTGATGGAAGCCGTGGGAATCGCCGATATCAGCGTGAAAACCCTGGGGTCCAACAACCCCCACAACGTGCTCAAGGCGGCCTTGCAAGCCCTGTACGAACTCAAGTCCTTCGAGGAAATCGCCGAACGGCGGGGCGTGTCCGTGGAGCGTTTGCGTCAGCAGCAAGCCGGTTGAGTGAGGAGAACTCGTGAGCAAGGTTAGAGTAAAATTAAACCGCAGCACGATTGGCTTTCCCCGGGACCAGCGGGATACCGTGCGCGGGCTTGGATTGCGAAGAATTAACCACGAACGGGAGTTGGAGGACACACCCGCGGTGCGCGGGATGATCTTCAAGGTCCGTCACCTGGTAACGGCCGAACCGCCGAAATCACCCCAACAGGATTGATTCGCGAACATGTTATTGCACCAATTGGAAAAACCGCCCGGGTCCACAAAGAAGCCCAAACGCAAAGGCCGCGGCCACGCCAGCACTCTGGGCAAAACCGCCGGGCGCGGGCAAAAAGGGCAAAAGGCCCGCAGTAAAGTGGCCCGTGGCTTTGAGGGCGGGCAAACGCCTTTGCGGCGGAGGCTCCCACGGCGGGGCTTCAAAAACCTGTTCAAAACCCGGTTTCATATCGTCAATCTGGGAGACTTGGCCAATCGCCCGGCATTCGCGGACAAGACGACAATCGAACTGGCGGACCTGGTGGAGGCGAACATCATCAACAAGACCACCATGCAATCCAAGGAGGATGGGCAGGGGTACGTCCGCATACCCAGGTATCCGGTCAAAGTGCTGGGCCAGGGAGAATTGAACCGCGCCCTGACCATTCACGCACATCGTTTTTCCCGCTCCGCCCTGGAAAAAATCAAGGCGGCCGGGGGAGAAGCCGTGATCATCGAGAAATGAACCGAACATGCTGAGCACGTTCCAGAACGCCTTCAAAATTGAAGAACTCCGCAACCGCATCATCTTCACCCTGTTGATGCTGGTGGTTTTCCGGCTTGGCGCGCACATTCCCACCCCGGGAATCGACAGCACCGCCCTGGCGGCATTTTTCGATAGCCAGGAAGGCACGATCTTTTCCTTTTTCGACATGTTCTCAGGCGGCGCCCTGCAGCGGCTGACGGTGTTCGCGCTGGGCATCATGCCCTACATCAGCGCCTCCATCATCATCCAGTTGCTCACGGTGGTGTTTCCCTACCTGGAACGGTTGAGCCGCGAAGGGGAAGCCGGCCGCCGCAAGATCACCATGTACACCCGCTACGGCACCATCGGCCTGAGTCTGGTGCAGGGCTTCGGAATCGCCGTGGGGCTGCAATCCATGTCCTCACCGGAAGGCGCTCCGATCGTGATTTCCACCATGAGTTCCTGGGGTTTCCGCATCGTGACCGTGATTACCCTCACCGCGGGGACGGCATTTTTAATGTGGATCGGAGAGCAGATCAACGAGCGGGGCATCGGCAACGGCATCTCCCTGATTATCTTCGCGGGAATCGTCACCGACATTCCGGGCGCCGCCATCAATTCGATACGCTTGGTGCAGGCCAATCAATTGACCTCACTGGTGCTGGCCACGGTGGCCGTGATCATGCTGGGTGTGATCTTCGCGGTGATCTTCATGGAAACCTCCACCCGCAAAATCGCCGTGCAATACGCCAAGCGGGTGCAGGGCAACAAAATGTACGGAGGGCAAAGCTCCCACCTGCCCCTGAAGATCAACTCCGCGGGCGTGATTCCCCCGATCTTCGCCTCCTCCATCCTGGCGTTCCCGGCCACCATCACCGGATTTATTCAGGTGGACTGGGTGCAGTCGATCAGTTCGCAGCTTGCGCCGACCGCCGTGTTGTACAATATCTTTTATGTTTTCATGATTTTTTTCTTCTGCTTTTTTTACACTGCGATTCAGTTCAATCCGGTGAAAATCGCCGACGAGATGAAGAAATTCGGCGGATACATTCCCGGCATCCGGCCGGGGAAGAAAACCGCGGAATACATCAACCAGGTGCTGACCCGCATTACCTTCGGAGGAGCGCTCTATCTGGCTTCGGTGTGTGTGTTGCCGGTGATCTTGTTCAACGTTCTCAACGTGCCCTTCTTCTTCGGTGGAACGGCCCTGCTGATCGTAGTGGGTGTGGGCCTGCACACGGTGCAGGAAATCGAGAATTTCATGCTCAACCGGAATTACGATGGATTCTTGAAAAAAGGAAAGCGCCGCACCGGAATGCGAACCCTACGTCTTTGAGTGCTCTATGAGAGTGATTTTTCTTGGCCCCCCGGGCTCCGGCAAGGGAACCCAGGCCAAACGGCTGATGGCAGCCCGTCATATTCCGCAAATCTCCACCGGGGACCTGCTCCGGGAGGCGGTGGGGAATAGTACGGAATCGGGATTGGAGGCGAAGGAGTACATGGACTCCGGACGCCTGGTTCCCGACGCGCTGGTGATCTCGCTGCTGCTGGATCGGATTCAACAGCCCGATTGCGGCGACGGATTCATCCTGGACGGCTACCCAAGGACGGTGGCCCAGGCGGAATCGCTGAAAATGAAACTGACGGAGGAAGGCAAGCCGATCGACAAGGTGGTCAATTTCGACAGCGAGCTTTCCAGACTGGTGGAGAGATTGGTTGGGCGGCGGGTCTGCCCGAACGGGCACGGAGAATGGCACGTCAAGTTCAACCTGCCCACCGTGCCCGGCAGATGCGATGTATGTGGAGAGGCGCTCATCCAGCGGGAAGACGATAGCGAGGATCGCATCCGCACCCGGTTCGAAACCTATTTGCAGGATACCCAGCCGTTGATCGACTATTACGGGGAACTGGACATGCTGGAATCGGTGGATGCAATGTCGGATTTCGCATCGATCACGGCCCATATCGAGAAAATTCTGGAAAAGTACGATTGATCCGATTCTGAAATAATTACCCTGGGAGCGGAAAGATAGAGCCAGCCCGGGGAAATATCAACGCAATGCAGGAGCGGGAATTGCCGAAAGAAGAAAACATTGAAGTGGAAGGCACCGTGGTGGAATCGTTGCCCAATGCGATGTTCCGGGTGGAACTTCCCAACGGACACAAGATTCTGGCGCATATTTCCGGAAAAATGAGGATGAACTACATCCGCATTCTTCCGGGCGACAAGGTGACCGTGGAAATGTCCCCCTACGATCTGGCCCGGGGCCGCATCACCTACCGCTCCAAGTGAAACAGCCGGATTGCCGGTCCCAAGGACCGTCCAACGATGGAAACCGGCCTGCGGAACGGGTCAATCATGAGACAATGGCGGCATTATGAAAGTACGATCATCGATTAAAAAGATTTGCGATCATTGCAAGGTAATCCGCCGGCGCGGAATCCTGCGGGTGATCTGCACCAACCCGAAGCATAAACAACGCCAGGGGTAACCCTGCATCGGAAAGGAGTCGTACGATGGCCCGCATCGCAGGCGTGGACCTTCCCAATAAACGGATGGTGATTGCCCTGACCTATATTTTCGGGATCGGTCCCAACACCTCGAAAAAGATCCTGGCTACCTCCGGGATCGACGAGAGTCTCCGCCCGGACAAACTGACCGACGAGCAGATCACCACCTTGCGCGACGCCATTGGCGAGTACCGCATCGAGGGCGAACTGCGCGGGGAAATTCAGCTCAATATCAAGCGGCTGATGGACCTGGGCAATTATCGCGGACTGCGCCATCGACGCGGGCTGCCCGTACGGGGTCAACGCACCAAAACCAACGCCCGCACCCGGAAAGGGCCGCGCCATAAGATCGGCAGCAAGAAATAACCCGGGCGCCCGGGATTTCCCTGGAGGGCGGACCACCATGGAAAATGGGCTACCGATCATTACCAACGAACGGCCGGCAACTAAACGGCCGGCAACTAAACGACTCGGTGCAACCGAACAGAACCTTTTCATAAAAACAGGCAACCAGGACCATCATGGCAAGAGGAAAGCGAACCAGCGGGAAGCGCAAGGAGAAGAAGAACATTCCCTCGGGTATCTGCCACATCAGGGCAACCTTCAACAACACCATCATCACCTTTTCGGATCCCCAGGGAAACGTCATCGCCTGGTCTTCCACGGGGACCGTTGGTTTCCATGGGTCGCGCAAGAGCACGCCCTTCGCGGCCAAGACGGCCACGGAAGATGCGGTGCGCAAGGCCAAGGAACACGGCATCCGCCAGGTGGATGTGGAAGTGAGGGGCCCGGGCACCGGCCGGGAAGCCGCCCTGCGCGCCTTGGCCGCGGAAGGGCTGAAGATCGTCGCCATCCGCGACGTCACCCCGGTGCCTCATAACGGTTGCAAGCCGCCCAAGATGCGGCGCATCTAATTCCGCCCTGCCCGGATACGTGGCTGGGAAATAGAAAACCGGCGCTGGTGGCTGCAAGCCCCATGACGCCAAACGATGGAGAATTCAGTTGGCCCGATATATCGGCTCCGTATGCCGCCTTTGCAGACGCGAAAGCATGAAGCTCTTTCTCAAGGGCGATCGCTGTTACACCGACAAATGCGCCTTCGAAAAACGCGCCTATCCCCCCGGTGTTCATGGCACCAGCTTTCGCCGTAAGATTTCCGAATTCGGAATCCAATTGCGGGAAAAACAGAAGGTCAAGCGGATTTACAACGTGCTGGAAAAACAATTCCGCCGCCTGTTCGCCGAGGCTTCCCGCCGCAAGGGAATGACCGGAGAGAATCTGCTGATTTTATTGGAAAAGCGATTGGATAACGTGGTTTATCGCATCGGTTTCTCCTCTTCACGCAATGAAGGCCGGCAGATGGTCCGCCACGGCCATATCCTGATCAATGGGAAAAAGGCCAGCATTCCCTCGATGCAGGTGAAACCAAACGATGTGATCAGCGTGCGGGAAAAAAGCCGCAAGAATGTCAACATTATCTCGGCTCTGGAGGCTTCCCTGCGCAAGGGCGCTTCCAGCTGGCTCGAAGTGGACGGCAAGAATTTTTCGGCCAAGGTGGTTGCCGAACCCAATCGGGAAGAAATGACACTGCCCATTCAGGAACAACTGATTGTGGAAATGTATTCTCGCTAAAAGGCGATTCGTCCCTTCAATCCCGGATAATGCAGGATATTTTCCCGGATTATCACCCGCGATGATGGGAATTCGAAGCAGAAGGAAGAGGCAAATCACAAAATCTTCAGGCGCAGTTCATTGATGGAGAGATAGATGTATACCAGGAATTGGGAATCATTACAGAGACCGAAACGGATTGAGGTCGATACGGAAACGTATTCCAAAGGATATGGGAAATTCGTGATCGAACCCCTGGAAAAGGGGTTTGGTGTAACTTTGGGCCATGCATTGCGCCGTGTGCTCCTTTCCTCACTCCAGAGTTGCGCGCCCATCGCGGTCAATATCGAGGGCGTTTCCCACGAGTTCGAGGCGATCTCCGGCGTTCAGGAAGACGTCGTCCAGATCATCCTCAACCTGAAAGCCCTCCAGCTTCAGCAATTGGAGGAAGGGGTGCACGAGTTGGAACTGGTGGGAGTGGGTCCGGCTCAACTCAAGGCCAAGGATATCGTGACGGGGGGCCGGGTGGAAGTGATGAACCCGGAGCTGGTGATCGCCAATCTGGACGAAGGCGGCCAGTTGGAATTGCGCCTATTCGTCACCACCAGCCATGGGTACGTGACCTCCGAGGAGAACCAGAGCGAAGACCTGCCGGCTGACGTAATCTATCTGGATTCGGTGCACACCCCCATCAAGCGCATCAATTACGAGGTGCAAAATGCCCGGGTGGGGCAGAAAACCGATTACGACCGGTTGATCCTGGAACTCCACACCAACGGGGCCCTGGATCCATCCGACGCATTGGCTTATGCCTCCAAAATCCTCAAGGAATATCTGACCATCTTCATCAATTTCGAGGAAGAAACGATTGTGGAGTCCAATACGGTCCCCGAACCGAACACGGTCAATGACAATCTGTACCGGCCCGTGAGCGAATTGGAGCTTTCCGTGCGTTCCATCAACTGTCTCCAGAATGCCAAGATCGAAACCATCGGAGAACTGGTGCAGAAAACAGAGCAGGAAATGCTCAAGACCAAAAATTTCGGGCGGAAATCGCTCAATGAAATCAAGCATATACTGTCCACCATGGGCTTGGGACTCGGCATGAAGCTGGATGGATTCAACCCCAGGACCAAGTCCACGAGCCAACCGCCCGCGGGCGAAATGATATAGGAACGAGCGGATCATGCGACATTTGAAGGCAGGCAGGGCGCTGGGCGTTAAACCCGCTCACCGGCGGGCGATGATGCGCAACCTGGTCTCCTCCCTCATCGAGCAGGAGCAGATCAAAACCACCTTGGCCCGGGCCAAGGAGATGCGCAAACCCCTGGACCACATGATCACCCTGGGCAAAAAGGGCGACCTCAGCGCCCGGCGTCAGGCCTTGGCGTTCGTGAAAGGCAAGGTGGCCATGGCCAGGCTGTTCGGCGAACTGGCCGAACGCTACACAGAGCGTGCGGGCGGATTCTCGCGCATCCTGCGCCTGGGGCCCCGCCGCGGGGATGGCGCGGAAATGGCCATGATCCTGCTGGTGGACAATCCCAACGATCCCTTCGCCGATGAACAAAAGCCCAGAAGAAAGGGTCCCCGCAAGAAGCCCACGGAAGTGCTGGAGGAAGTGGCCGAAGAAGTGAGCGCCAAGAAGCCGGCGGAGAAAAAGGAGGGCGAAGGCGAAGAAGCTGACGCCTCCGAAAACTCCGCAGAGACTGGGGAGACCGCCACTCCGGAAGACACCGCTCCCGAGAAGGCTGAGGCTGGCGAGGAACCGGAAAACTCCCCGGACGCCAAAGATACGGACGACGCCGCAAAGAAGTAAT
>CAZOXD010000103.1:15870-17037 GCA_964583525.1 uncultured Pseudomonadota bacterium | reverse complement strand
ACGGTGTCCGCGTGGGTGCGGCACCGTTGGGCCAGCCGTTTCTCTTCCTCCGGATCGCGGCCGGCGTCGTAAGGGCTCCGCTGGAGCACCTCCTCCAGTTCTCCGCAGGCTTCCTGCAATCGGGCAAAGCGGGGCTCCTCCCCGGCGCACAAAGCCGCCAGTTGCACGGCGCTGTTGGCCGGGGCGCGGAATTCACCGTGCAAGTAACACACGCAGATGAGGGCATTCACGGCGGACTGGTAGTGCAGATAGGAGGCGTCCAGCCAGTTGCGCAGCTTCAACCGCCGTCCGGCCTCTTTGAAGTCCTCGCCACTCTGTTCCCAATAGTTGCGGGCCCTGCGCCGGGCATCCGGGCTGGGGGCAGGGTTGCGGCTCCCGGCATCGCCACCGGCACCGCTACCGCCACCGTGGGGGGAACCGTTCACGGGCGGGCGCCGTATTGCCGGTGGTATTTCCGGATCTTTTTCAGGGTTTCGGGAGGCAGATCGAAATATGCGCTCTGACCGCCCGGAACATTGGATGGAACATTGGACCGAGCGGAAGGCAGGGCCTCCAGGGCTTCCAGGGCCGCGGTCAGTTCCTCCAGATTCAGCAGGGAAACGACGGGAATTCCCGTATCCTGCTCGAAGCGCTGCAACGCGTATCTTCCGGAATCGTCCACTTCCATCCGGTCGAAGGCGATGACCAACGCGTCAATGGGAGCGCCGAAATCCTCCCGCAGGTGGCGGACGGCTTCCAGCTTGGTGGCGCCATCGGTGATCACGTCGTCCACCAGCACCAGACGCCGCTCCTCCCCGGGTTCCATTCCTACATAACGGCCCTTGTCCCCATGACCTTTTTTTTCCTTGCGGTCGAAGAGATAGCCGATCTCCCGCCCCTGGAGACGGCTTAAAGCCGCCGCGGCGGAAATACAAAGCGGGATTCCCTTGTAGGCGGGCCCGAACACGATGGTGGCCAGGGGGGCGGTTTCCGCGATGGCCGCGGCATAGAACTCCCCCAGTTTTTCCAGTTGGGCGCCGGTGTTGAAGCGGCCCGAGTTGAAGAAATAGGGAGAAACCCGCCCGCTCTTCAGGGTGATTTCCCCGAATTGCAGCGCTCCGGCTTTCAGCAGAAATGCGAGAAATTTCCCCTTGGGGATCGTATCGTCGATGGCCCTGCTCATTCGAT
>CAZOXD010000103.1:0-15770 GCA_964583525.1 uncultured Pseudomonadota bacterium | reverse complement strand
AATGCGAGAAATTTCCCCTTGGGGATCGTATCGTCGATGGCCCTGCTCATTCGATCCTTCCCTGGGTATGGATGCCGCCCCTGCCGGCCCGGGCGTCATGATTTGGAATGATGCGATTCGCGGGCAGTTTCCCGGAAATTCGATGGGAGTTAGCTGTTGACTTCTCTATCGCTTCCCACTAAATAATAGCAGACGTTTTCCGTTTACGCGCCGGTGTGCGCCACGATCCAGCATACCAGCAGAAGCGGGTGAAGCAACTTTCCCGGCCCTCCTTAGCTTATCTTGCAATCCTTGCAAGGTTGAAGGGCGGAGGTCGGTTGCGTTCTCCCGGGTTCTGGACTGGGATGTGTGAAGGGTATCGCAGGTGGCAGCGGCCCAAAGAAACTTCAGGAGAAGCCGGCAATGACCGAAGCGAATACTTGGCACACTTCACCCAAAGGCCCTGGCCGCCTGTACCAGTGCTCCAACGACCTCATCCCGAAGTACGAGGAAGTGCAGCACATCGTGGACCGCATCCGCGCGAACCTGAAGAACTTTCTGCAACTGGAAACCGCGGTTCGGATACTGCTCGACGGGCCCCATGTCAACCCGGTGGTCACCACCCTTTCCGTTCCCTTCGAGGGAGACCAGGACAAGGTGTACGAGAACCTGGGCCTGATCATCTTCCAGCAGGCTTGGGGTTACTATCTGGGCGCCGATCCCAAGGGCACCCATCACGGATTGACCAACCTGGTGTTCGATGGGCAAGAAACCAGCCTGATGCGGCGGGAAACGGAGAAATTCCTGGGCATGCTCCAAACCCGCAACGATCTCGCCTACCGAGTCATGAGCGGTTATCACATGGCCTGCGACATGGAGCCGTTCGACCGGGACGTCTACTTCCAGGAAACCACAAATAAATTCCTGGACATTCACCTCGGGGTGCGCATGTTCACCTATGGGGAGGGCGTGATCCCGTCCACCATGTTCCTTCCCATCAGTGCGGGGAAGGAAGCCATCGACCGCATCTATTACAATCTGGAAAATATCATCATCCAGAATCTGGTGGCCTACGATGAAACCCACGACCACCATCTACCCGTTTCCGAAGAGCTGCTCTGCCGGGAATTGGAGGGAACCTTGATCCGTGCCAAGAAGAAGGCCAATACCCGCAAGAAGATTATCCACGGGCTCACCATGAACACGGTATTGCTGGAAGACCCGACCATGATCCACCACATCAATATGGCCGATCTGTATTACGACAAGATCAACCGGATCGACCTGCTGGACGAGGCCAGCGCCCGTTCCCGCGATCTGTTCAACGCCAATCTGATCCGCGCCACAGAGATCACCACCGCCGTGACCGACGTGTCCGCCCTGAGGATGTCCGAGCGGGTGTACATCGACCGCAATACCGCCGTCGGGTCCGCAGCGCCTTCCATTCCACAAGAGGCCGGGGTGGAAGCGGAGGCCACGGCCGAAGGGCAGCCGACCATCGATACCCCGGAACAGGCCGAAGAAGAAAAGAAAGAACCGGTCACCGTGGCAACGGACGGGTTGGAGGAACTCTAGCCCTCCGGCCATTGCCGGTGAAAACACTGCCGGGGTTGGCCGTGCGCGGAAGGCCAGCTACGGTTGTGCGAGGAAAGATCCTGATCCCGCCTTTCCCATTGGAATGCCATGGAAAGGGCGGGATTTTCTGTTATGAACCCCGGCCGCCGGCCTTCATCTCAAATTCGCCCTGGGCCGTGGAGTTCCGGTTTTCCCCTTGAGCGGATCTCGCTCCGACCATGCGCCCATCGTGTTGGCGCCCTCCCTGATGGCACCCTCCCTGTTGGCCCCCTCTCTTTTGGCCCCCTCTCTTTTGGAACCATTGCAAATCGGACCGCTGAGGCTGCCCAACCGGATCGTGTTCGGAGCCCACCCCACCAATTTCGGGAAGGGCAACGCCTTCACCCGGCAGCACCTGGCCTATTATCACGCCCGCTCACAAGGGGGCGCCGGGATGATCGTCACCGAAGCGCTGACGGTGCATCCCCTGGATTGGCCCTATGAACACGTCCCCTTTGGGCACGGTGACGCCATCCTTCCTTCCCTGGAGCAGGTGGCGGATACAGTGCGCGTCACAGAAGGGGGAACCGAAAGTGGAACCGCGCTGCTCGCGCAGCTCAATCACGCGGGGGGGCAAAGCAATGGCAAGCTGCTCCGGCAATCCCCCTGGGCCCCCTCCGCCGTTCCGGAAGTGGCCAGCCGGCGCATGTCCCGGGAAATGGAACACGGACAGATCGCGGAGGTAGTGGCCGGATTCGCAGGCGCGGCTGGCCGGGTGGCCCGGGCTGGATGGGACGGCGTGGAATTGAACGCTGGACAGCATTCCCTGCTGCGGCAATTCCTCTCTCCCCTCACGAACCATCGCAGCGACGAATACGGGGGAAACCCGGAGAACCGCCTGCGCATGCTGAGGGAAGTGATCTCCGCAGTCCGCAGGGCCTTGGGAGACGGTCTGGCGCTCGGACTCAAGCTCTGCGGGGACGAACTGGCGCCGTGGGGAGGCCTGACCCCCGAAGACGCCGCCGGGATTGCGGGGAGCCTGGTGGATTCGGGCCACCTGGACTATCTTTCCATTCAGATTGGGGGCCCCTACTCCGCCCATATGACCGAGGCTCCCATGCCCGTCCCTCAGGCCCACGCGGCCCACCTGGCCAGGGGTATCCGGGAAGCCATCGGCGGGAAAATCCCCGTATTCGCGGAGGGCAGGATCGAAGCGGTGAATATCGCCGAGGAGGTGATTTCCTCCGCCCAGGCCGATGCGGTGGTGATGACCCGGGCGCTCGTCAGCGACCCCGATTTGCCCCTCAAAGCCGCCGGCCGCATCGGAGAACCGGTGCGGCCCCACATCGCAATGACCCGCTATTTCTCCGTGGTGGGGGACTGGAACCGGCCCTTGAGCGACCTCATCAATCCCCGGGCCGGACGCGAGGAGAGCCTTCCCACCGTGGATCCCACCATGGAGCGGCATCGGGAAGACCGTCCCGTGCTGGTGGTGGGGGGCGGGCCGGCCGGCATGGAAGCCGCGCTTACCCTCGCCCGGCAGGGAAGGCCGGTCACACTGCGGGAAGAACGCGGTGAACTGGGCGGGATGGCCGCCCTGCTGGCCCGGGAGACGCCATCGCGCCGGGAATTCGCGTTACTGGTGGAGTACTATCGCACCATGCTTGCACGGGCGGGGGTGGAGATCGTCCTCAATTCCCCTGTGGAATTCACCGGCCCGGGGCTGGCCGATCTTTCCGGCTACGAGACGGTGTACCTCGCCACCGGCGCCAGGCCCGAGGCGATGGGTCCGGAGGGGAGGGACTCGAACCTGGTCTTGCCCGGAAGCGAGGGCCGGGCGCTTTCCCCCCGGGCGTTGCTGGAAAACGGGACGGCTTCCCGGGCATTCTCCCCTTTCGGGCCGGACAGCCGCGCCCTGGTCGTGGATCACGAATACGGATTTCGCATGGGCAATGCGGTGGAATGGTTGCTCGAGAAGGGGTGGCGGGTGGATATTCTCACCCCCGATTTTTTCATCGGGAGGGGACTGGTGGAATCCGGCGAAATGCTCTGGTTCCAGAGGGTTTCCGAACAGGGGGCGCTGTTCCATCCCCTGTTGGAACCCGTTTCCTTCCGTGACAGGGGGGATAGGGGATCCCTGCTTTGCCGCGAGCGGTTTTCGGGCCGGGAACGCGCCTTCGATGACGTGTCCCTGCTGGTGGTGGCGCAGGCGGAAATTCCCCATCCGGAACCGGGACAACTGGCCGCCATCCGCGAGGGCCAGCATCCGCGGGTGATCACCATCGGGGATGCCCGAGCGCCCCGCCTGATGGGCGAGGCCATCCTCCACGCCCATCGCACCGTACTGGCGGAGCAAGCCTGAGGGGCGGAATGGCATGGGTGACTCGATTTCCGAACGCCTTGACCAGGAATGCCCAGGCCCGACATACTGAATCCGGAGGACGGCTCCCAGCGACAGGACAGCCAAGACGCAATCCCGACCAACCTGAACCCGATCACCTTGAACTACGGCGCATTCATGTCCAGACCCGGCCCTCTTACCCTTATCGCCTGCCTTGCCCTGAATTTCGCGCTTTTACTTCTTCCGCTTTCCATTCTCGCCGCGGAGGAAGAGGCGGGAAACCCCACCCGTATCGAAAGCATCGAACCCCTGGAAATCGTCCTGGCGCCCGGTTACGGCCCCAGCACCCGGGGCGGGGGGAAGTTTTACGTCCATTACGTCATGAGCACGGCTCCCCTGGACGAAAAATCCTTCGCGAGCCTGGGGATTTATGCGGGGTACCAACCCAAATCGTTCTGCCCTGCGAAACGGGAGGAAACCCACAAGATTTGGGACGACACCATCGGTCCCTGGAAAATCCAGTGGCGGAGCTGCCCTTCGCGAAAAGGGAGAAACAACTTCATGCAGGAAACCCTGATCGAACCCGACCCCAAAGCGTTATTCCTCCACCTGTTTATCGTCGGGAACGACCCGGAAAAAATGAAGGCGCTCTACCGGGTCGCCACCACCCTCCGCCTTGCCAAAAAGTAAAATGGTGGGAGAAAAACCATGCCCATCGTGTCCGCCACGTCCCGGTTTCACGGGCCCCGCACCTGGCTCCCGGCCCTGTGGGGACTGTTGGCGCTGGGAATCATTTCCGGCTGTGCGCCGATACAGGCGCCGCTGGAATCTACCAACGGAAAATCGGAGCGGGTAGTGCTCAGCCGGGAGCGGAAACTGACGATCCTTCTTCCTCCCGGGTACGTAGTCAGCACCGAAGTCAGCGCCGAAGGGGGCGGCTCCCTGACCCTGCACCACGTCTGGCGGTCGCCCGCCCCTCCCCTGGAGAAGGAGGCCAGCCTGGGGATCTCCCTCTCTCCGTTCCGCCTGCCCTATTGCCCCGCTGCCCCCGCAGATGATGCCACAGTGGCCCCCACGCTCACGGTGGGGTGGCAAAGCCGGTGGCGCGCTTGTGAAACCTCGCAGCCGGGGGTCCATGCCCGGGAATCCTTTCCCGCCCTTCCGGGTGGGACGGTGCTCCATCTGTTCATCGTGGGCAGCGGCCGGGCCGAATTCGACCCCCTGCAGCGGATCGCGGAAAGCCTGCGCTGGCGTTGAGGAGGGCTCCACACAGGACACGGCCCTGCGGGTAGTGTCTCAGTTTGAAAATTCCCAATGAGCAATAAAATCAGGCCAGTGAATTTAAGGCGAATGGCTGGAGTAATCGCCTCGGCCTACAATGATGATGAGGCTATTGTCATATCCGTGGGTGAAGACGGCACACGCATAGGTGTAAAGGGCCTTTCACCTGAACAAGTGCGAAAAGCCCTCTACATTGCCATTAACTAAAGCTACGAGTTTCCGCGTGACTGCATTACTTGTCCGACTTTTCCCGATTAGCGTCAGGGCGGAGAGGCTGGAGGTTGCGAAGATCGTCACCTCCGCCCCTGGCCTTCGGCTTGATGTGATCAATCTCCCATCCATATTCACCTTCCGTTCCGTAGGAACCCTTCCGAATTTTATTCCCATCGGGATCCCGTCTCCAGGCTTCCGGATTTTTCCCACGGATGGGCTTTCCTTTGTCCCAAACATCGTCGATCGTTTTTTTACTAGCCATCATTAACCTCGCATAAATATTCTATCTTCCCGCAAGATGCTGTTATGCAGGGAAAACTACGATTTAGATTGACCAGGGATGACTAATTCAGATACATTGGAGCTGTCTGACTGCAATGCAACTCTCGGCCTCCCTGGCCGTTTAACCCCGGCCAAGGCCATCACCTTGGCCGGGGTTAATGCATTCTACTACTGAAAATAATCTCCGTAAAGCTGAAATCACGAAGATTATCAATTATTTGGGTATTACAATGCCCTGAGGTCCAAAAGGCGAGAAAAGAACCGCTGAATTAGTGGGCGCAGCTCGCAAGGTTTTTCAGATCGCTGTTGGGGAAGAGAAGGAAGAACTGCCATCCGGCAGGATGAGAAGTGGCATAGCTGGTGCAATGGCGAGAACGCAAGTTCTCTCAAAAAGGAAACGCAAAGAGATTGCAGAAATTGCTGCGGAGGCACGGTGGAAAAAGGTTCATCACTAGGAATTTATATGAACACCCCCCAAGAAACTACGGTGAATCTGTTCGAGACCGGGCTTTATACAATTAGCGATGTTGCTTTTTTAACGAAGGCCTCCTCCCAACGAATTTCCAGGTGGGTTAAGGGGTATAGCTATGATTCCGGAAGGGGAAGAAAACATCAGTATCCTCTATGGGAGCCTGAAATCCCACCGCTTATGGACACCATCACACTTACCTTCAATGATCTTGTCGAAATTCTTCTTGTAAATGAGTTCCGTCAAGAAGGGGTGACTTTACCAAAAATTAGAAGCACCATTAACGCCCTTAGAAAAGAAACGAACTCGAAATACCCTTTCTCAAATAAAATGATTTTTACTGATGGGAAAGAGTTGTTCGAAAAACTTCAAGATGAAGAAGGGAGGCCCCTATTTCTTCATATTTCATCGAAGCATAAATCCTATTTATTTTTTTCTGTCACTCTACCTTATCTTCGAAAGGGGATGGTCTTCGATGAGAAGGGTTTAGTTCGGCGATGGTACCCAAATCGAGAGAAGTTCGGTTCCGTTGTCGTCGATCCAACAATTTCATTTGGCCGCCCGGTAATTGATGGAACACGCCTAAATACCTCAGTGGTGGCATCCGCAGCGTCAGCCGGGCATTCAGAAGAACAAGTTGCAAATTGGTTTGGGATTGAAACAGATTTTGTCCGTCAGGCAATTTCATTCCACAAACAACACAAAGCGGCGTGATTTTTATATTTGATGAGAATTTTTCATATAAGATAACAAGAGGTCTTCGGGGGTTTTATGATACAAATGTTTACTCAATAAAGCATATATCCGATGATTTGAATTTTGGTGGGCTCCCCGATACTGAGTGGCTCCCACAGCTTCCAAAGAACGAACAATCCATTCTTCTTACAAAAGACTATCATATTGAAAAGCGTCCGCATGAGCGAAAAGCTTGGATGGATGCGGGGCTTATTACGTTTTTCTTCAAAGAGGGATGGTTTCACGAAATTGGTGATGAACAGATATGGAGAATTGCTCGCTGGTTCCCAAAAATTGTGAAAACAACAGGCAGGGCGAGAATTGGGGATGTTTATCGTGTCCCTTATAACGGCACACTCATGGGGCTAAAGAAAATTACATTTTCAAAGTGATAATAATGCTTGCAATTTGATGGAATCGGCAGTTGCGGACCATGTTTGGAGCATGGAGGAAATAGCGGAGATGGTGGAAGCGGCAGCACCCAAGCCTGCAAAGCGTGGACCTTACAAGAAGCAAATTTCAAACTGATGCACTACCCGGCCCTGCGTTCCGTTTACCGGGCCGCGCGCCTTGTGTTACCCTCCGCACTCTCCATCCCGATCGGAATTGTGTTCCAGGGCTGCACCCCCCCGGCTGCTTGATGGTGCGCGGCCTGCACGAGTTGGGCAATCCCTGGAAGAAGAAACATATTCACGAACCACCTGCCGGGTATTCACCATGACCGCTGAAGGCTCCCCCCTGGTAAGCATCCACGAACAGGACAACGTAGTGGTCATCGCCCGCTCCCTGCCCAAGGGGGAATCCCTGCAGATCGATGGGAAGGAGATCGTTCTGGAAGAGGGGTTGGGATTGGGGCACAAGCTGGCGGCGCGGGAGATTCCCAAGGGAGAAAAGGTACTCAAGTACGGCCTTCCCATCGGAACCGCCACGCGGGACATCGCCGCCGGGGAACACGTTCACCTGCACAACATGGCTTCCGATTATCTTCCCACCTACACCCATCAGGAGGGAATGCGCTACGGGGAGAGCCGGGAAAAACGGGAGGGCCCCCCATGAACCCCACCATCCAGGCCTACGCCCGGCGCGACGGCGGCAAGGGAATCCGCAACCTGGTGGCTGTGGCCTACACCATCGAATGCGCCCGGCACGTGGCCCAGCGCATCATCGCCTCTTTCGATGAGGCGCCGGTGCAACTCTTCGGGTGGAGCGGGTGCTTCCCCAGCCCCTATGGCGCGGAGATGATGGAGCGCCTCTGCACCCACCCCAACGTGGGGGCCGTGCTGCTGGTATCCCTGGGCTGCGAGGGATTGGACCGGGAAACCCTGCGCGAACGCATTGCCGCCAGCGGACGGCCGGTGAAGGTGCTGGTGATCCAGGAGGAGGGAGGCACCGCCGCCACCATCGCCAGGGGGCGGGAAGCCGTCCAGGCCCTGCTCGCTGAGATCGCCACCGTGCCCCGCGCAACCATGGAGATGCGCGAACTGGTGGCCGGCACCATCTGTGGGGGGAGCGACGCCACCAGCGGTATTTCCGCCAATCCCTCCATGGGGGCGGCCTTCGATCTGCTCATCGAGGCCGGGGGAACAGGCATCTTCGAGGAAACGGGAGAACTGATCGGCTGCGAGCGCCTGATGGCAGAACGCGCCGCCAACCCACGGCTGGGCGCGGAAATCGTCAAGGCCGTGGAAAAAGCCGCCCGCTACTACAGCGTGATGGGGCATGGCTCCTTCTCGCCCGGCAACGCGGAGGGAGGGCTGACCACCCAGGAGGAAAAGTCCCTCGGCGCCTACGCCAAAAGCGGGGATTCCACCATCCGGGGTATCCTCAAGCCCGGCATTGCGCCGCCGCAACCGGGATTGTACCTGATGGACATGATTCCCGATGGGGAGCCGCGTTTCGGGTTTCCCAACATCAACGACACCGTCGGGATCATGGAGTTGATCGCCTGCGGGGCACACCTGATCCTGTTTTCCACCGGACGCGGCTCCGTGGTGGGCTCGGCGATCGCGCCCGTGATCAAGGTCTGCGGCAATCCGGAAACCTACCAGCGCATGTCCGCGGACATGGACGTCAACGCCGGACGTATCCTCCATGGCGAGGCCACCGTCCGCGAAGTGGGGCGGGAGGTCTACACCCTCATGGAGCAGGTGGCCGCCGGGCAACCCACCCTTTCCGAAGCCCTGGGCCATCAGGAAGCCGTGCTCGGCTACAAGCACTTCGAGCCCCTGGGCCCGGATTGTTTTCCGGGGTGAATTCCCGTACCCCTATCCAAGGGAATATCTCCCATGCTCGATTTCCGGTTATCTCCTCAGCATCTGAACTACATCGGCAGTGGGCTGATGCGCCCGGAGTGCGTGCTGGCCACGGAGAGAGGGGACCTCTACGTCGCCGATGCCCGGGGCGGTGTGTGCCACATCGCCCCCGGCGGCGCCGTGACCCGCATCGGGGGTGCGGAGCGGCGGGAGGATGCGGAAATCATCCCCAACGGGATCGCCCTTTTGCCCGGCGGCAGCTTTCTCCTGGCCAACCTCAACGGCGGGGTATACCGCCTGGAGCGCTCCGGGGCGCTCACCCCGTACCTGCTGGAAGTGGACGGCAAGCCCCTGGAGGTCACCAACTTTGTGCTGGCGGATCGTCACGGCCGGGTCTGGATCACCATCAGCACCCGGCGCACCCCCCGGCACCTGGGCTACGCCCCGGACGTGGACGACGGCTACATCGTCTGCATGGAGGCGGGCCAGCCGGAAAGCGCCCGCATCGTCGCCGACGGGCTGGGCTTCACCAACGAGTGCGCGCTGGACGGGGGTGTGACCGGGGCTGGAGTTAAAAGCGGTGGCGAATTTCTCTACGTCAACGAGACCTTCGTGCGGCGCTTGTCGCGCTATCCGCTCAAGTCCAACGGCTCCCTGGGGGCACGGGAAACCGTCACCACCTTTGGCGCGGGTACCTTCCCGGACGGCGTGACCGTGGACGCGGAGGGAGGACTTTGGGTGACTGCCATCATCGCCAACCGCGTGATCCGCGTCACCCCGGACGGGCAGCAGCAGATCGTCATCGAGGACAGCGACCCCGCCCACGTGGAGTGGGTGGAACAGGCCTATCAGGCCGGGGGCCTGGGCCGCGAGCATCTGGACCGCACTCCCGCCAAATACCTGAAGCAGGTCTCCTCCCTGGCCTTCGGCGGCCCCGGCCTGCGCACCGCCTACCTGGGCAATCTGCTGGACGACCGGATCGCCTGGTTCGAGTCCCCCGTGGCCGGTCTGGAGCCCGCCCACTGGCGGTGGTGATGGGTTCCCAGGGACCTCACCCCGCCGCCTATCGGCGGCATCCCTCTCCACCCTTCGACAGGCTCAGGATTCAGGGGAGAGGGGTATTCGGATTCACAGGAGGATATTGAATTGCGCGAGCGGTTCTCCCTCTCCTTCAAAGAGGGAAGGAGCGCCGCAGCAGTTCAATGAAACATCGCGCGGGAGGGTGAGGTCTTGCCAGTGGACGCAACGGTGTCCCTACCCCAATTCCTTGCGCAGGTCGTATTCCGGGTGGCCCCGGTGGATGCCGCGTTCGGTGACGATGGCGGTGACCAGTGCGGCGGGGGTGACGTCGAAGGCGGGATTCCAGGCTCCCGAGCCTTGCGCCGTGATGCGCCTTCCACCGGGCGCGGAAACTTCGGCGGGGTCGCGCTGCTCGATGGGAATCCCCCCACCGCCGTCCAGGCTCAGGTCCACGGTGGAAGAAGGCGCCACCACGTAGAAGGGAACGCCGTGGTGGCGGGCGTTGACGGCCAGGGAGTAGGTGCCGATCTTGTTGGCCGTGTCCCCATTGGCGGCGATGCGGTCCGCCCCCACCCACACGCTGTGGATAGTCTCCGTGCGCATCAGCGCACCGGCCGCATTGTCGCAGATCAGGGTGTGGGGCACGCCCGAGGCGCCCAGTTCCCAGGTGGTGAGGTGCGCACCCTGCCAGCGGGGGCGGGTTTCGTCCACATAGACGTGCAGGTTGCCCAGGGCGCGATGCCCCTGGATGAGCACCCCCAGTGCGGTGCCCAGCCCACCCGTGGCCAGGGGGCCTGTGTTGCAGTGCGTAACAACGTTAACCACCTCGGTGGAATCCTCTCCTTCCTGGAGCAGGGAGCGCCCGTGTTTGGCCATGGCCGCGTCCTGCGCGCGCGTTTCGTCGTGGATGGCCCGGGCTTCAGCCTCCAGCCGTTCCCGCCAGTTCGTGCCGGTCAACTCCGCCAGCACCGTGGACATCCGCTCCAGGGCCCAGAACAGGTTGACCGCCGTGGGGCGTGTTTTGGAAAGCCGCCGGGCGGCTTCCCGGCCCATCTCCCGGGCTTCCCCGGCGGTGCGGGCATCGCGCAGGGCCACGCACATTCCATAGGCGGCGGAAACGCCGATCAGCGGGGCGCCCCGCACCTTGAGGGTGCGGATGGCGTTTTCCACGGCTGCCAGGTTTTCCAGTTCCACGGCCACAGCCTTCTCCGGCAACAGGGTCTGGTCCAGCACCCACAATTTCCCCCTCTTGAATTCGATCACCGGCGGTGTCTTCATGGCCGCTATTTTCTTTGGTCAGATGGAGCAGACGTTAGATTGGGCAATCAGTGGTGGCGCCACCCGTTTTTGGGAGAGCGTAATCCAGCCCTTCCACCGGTTGCGGGGGAAGCGGGTGAAAGCGTACCGGATTCACAGGATGATTTCATTCCTTTCCGGCTTCATCCCTGCTTCCCCCGATCCCAGAGATGCACCATGGCTACCCCGGAAAGGGCCGTCAGTCCGCCCAGCAGGCTCAACGGAGCGGGCACCTCGCCCAGCCAAACGAAAGCGAGGGCGATGGCCAGGATGGGAAAGGCGTACAGGGAGGAAGTGACCTTGGCCGCCCGGGCCCGGGACAAGGCGAAGTTCCATGCCGCAAACGCAATGGCGGTGGGGAAGAGTCCCAGGTAGAACACCGCCAGGGTCTGGGGCAGGGGCGCGGCGTGGTGAGGGTTCTTGGGAAGAGCCGCTTATCACCCACGCCCATTAAAGGCCCGGGGGTCAGGGCGTAGTTGAATCCACGCTCTGCCCATCGTCCGTGGCCGTGCCTTTGCGGCCATGGGGCACCGTCACCTGCACCGATCCGGTGCAGCTTTCGAAGCCGTCATCGGCCGTGAAATGAACCACGTAGACCCGTCCGTTTCCAGTTCCGGATCGCTCCGCGCGGAGCAGCGCCGAGGCGCCCTGGATCACCCCATCAGGACTGGTGTCTCCATCGCCCAATCCGCTGACCGGCTCGTCCTGGGTGATCCCGGTCACGGTGAGGGTGACGGTGTTGTATTCCGAATCTGTATCGGTCACACCCTCGATGGCCACGGAGACCAGCTTGTGAGTGGGAGGCCACAGGGAAGCCACGCTCGGCTGGGCCAGGTTGCAACTGGGCGGATCATTGGAATTCAGTACGTTCACGGTCACGGCATCGAAATCGATCATAAGATTGATCGGATCGTCGTCCGCCACGGTGAGAACGAACTCCAGCGCCGCTCCGCCGGCCTCGACCGCGGGCGCCGTGAAGGGCACGGATGCGGTGGTGCTTCCGCTGACCCCCACATCCGGACCGGAAATCTGCGTCCAGGAGAAAGATATGCCGTCTCCATCCGGATCGGACCCGGCGCCAGCGAGGGTTACTTCAGCCCCCTCGTCCCGGGTCTGATCCGGCCCGGCATCCGCCACGGGCGGGGCGTTGGCCACGATGGTCACGGCCACCGTATCCTCCTCGGTGGAATCGATGCCCTCCGAAGGCGTGCTGGCCTCCTGTCCGTCGGACACCTGAAGTTTGAAGACGAGCACTTGGCCCACCAAATTCGGCACAACGAATGTGGGGTGAACGGGGTCGGTCGTGTCCAAGGCCACAACCGGTCCGGCGCCCTGGGTCCACGTGAAGGAAAGTTCGGCCAGGGGGGTGCCATCCAGGTCAAAACTGTTCCCGGCGTTCAGGGTGGCCGTGCGGCCCGGCTTGATCTCCTGGTCGTCGCCCGCATCCGCATTGGGCGGACTATTGCTGTTGACCACGGTCACGTTGACCAGGTCCGGATCGCTGTCAAGGCCGCTTTCCGTGTCCGTCACCACCAACTCGAAGGTGAGTGTGGTGTTGGAACTCACGAAGGGTGAGTCGAAAAAGGGTTGCTCGGCCTCAGAGTCGGAGAGGGCCACCGCCGGGCCGCCCACTTGGCTCCACTGAAAGGTCAGCAGGGCTTCCGCCGGCCCGCTGCCGCTGCCGTCCAGATTCACCACGACGCCCTCGTCCACCGACTGATCCGCGCCCGCGTTGGCTGTGGGAGGAACAATGTCGGAAAGCTTCACCACAAAGATGTCCGCATTTCCAGCACTGACGAGGGTTACGCCGCTGAAATGCGCAATTTCTCGGAAATCACCAGTGATAAGCGCGTTGCCGTCCCCGTCCACCGCGATCCCAGTCCCTTGGTCTTCAGCGGTGCCACCGAAGTTGGTTGCCCAGAGCGTATTTCCATCCGGATCGAGTTTCAGCGCAAAAGCGTCTTGCCCCCCAGCACTGTTGAGGATTACGCCGCCGAAAAGCACCGTGCCGTGAAAAAATCCGGTGATAAGCACGTCGCCCGCCCCGTCCACCGCGATCCCAGTCCCGTGGTCGGAAAACACGCCACCGAAGATTCTTGTCCAGAGCGTGTTTCCCTCCGGATCGAGTTTCAGGGCGAAGATGTCACCCTCGTTGTCTTGAAAAAATCCGGTGATGAGTACGTTGCCGTCCCCGTCCACCGCGATCCCACGCCCTTGGTCGACATCGCTGCCACCGAACCTTTTTGCCCAGACCCTGTTTCCATCCGGATCGAGTTTCAGGGCGAAGATGTCAAGTTCTCCAGCACTGGACAGGGTCACGCCGCCGAAAACCGCGTTAAGGCCAAATAATCCGGTGATGAGCACGTTGCCGTCCCCGTCCACCGCGATCCCGAACCCTACGTCGTTAACCATGCCACCGAAGCTTTTTGCCCAGACCCTGTTTCCCTCCGGATCGAGTTTCAGGGCGAAGATGTCAATGCTGACAAGTAGCCCAGCACTGGTCAGGGTCACGCCGCCGAAATCCGCCGTCGTATCAAATATTCCAGTGATGAACACGTTGCCGCCTGCGTCCACCGCGATCCCACTCCCTTGGTCGACTTTGCTGCCACCGAAGCTTTTTGCCCAGAGCGTGTTTCCATCCGGATCGAGTTTCAGGGCGACTACGTCGAAATTCCCAGCACTGGTCAGGGTGACGCCGCCGAAATCCGCCGTGCCCTTATAGCCCCCGGTGATGAACACGTTGCCGCCTGCGTCCACCGCGATCCCAAACCCTTGGTCGACATTGCTGCCACCGAAGCTTTTTGCCCAGAGCACGCTTCCATCCGAATCGAGTTTCAGCGCGAAGATTTCGTCATTCCCAGCACTGGTAAGGGTGACGCCGCCGAAATTCACCGTGCCTTGGAAACTACCAGTGATGAGCACGTTGCCGGACCCGTCCAGCGCGACCGCTCGGCTTTCATCATCACTGGAACTTCCAAATGCGCTGGCCCAGGCGGTAGGGGGAGGTTCGACCTGCGCAAGGGAAACCGCCGGCGCGATCAACAAGGCCATTACGGCAATCGCGGTAAAAAGCCTGAATATCCTGAAAGAAAATCTGATCAAATTCATATCTCTCCCCTGTGCATGTCATGTTGAAAACATCCGGCGAAAATCCCGCCTGGAGAAAATACGCTTACTATTGGACCAAACGCCGCCTTCCTCACCTCACGCCAGAACACAACTTTCTGTCATAACTCGTATTTTTTTATTTAATCCTTTTCGGGTCTAATTCCCCGAAGCTTGCTTCGTACTTTTTGGTATTTTTGTTTTTTGGCCCAAGTACCAATTAGGGATTGTAGAAAATTTGTTTTTTGGTTTTTGATACCCCGTAGCTTGCTGCGGGGTAGTTCATTCCAAATAATCTGTGTGTAGTTTACCAATTTAACCGGCACAAAAAAAGATGCAAACGGATGATGATAAATAAATTAATTTCGTATATCTTTTGTAGTTAGCCAGAAACAACTAAACAAACCGGCATTTCCAGGATGGAATGGACGGGGGGAAGCGGAAACCGGGGGCGGGTTATTTTTCTTGTTCGGGTTGCGCGGAGTCGGCGGGGGGCGGCGGCCCTACAACGTCCACGCCGGGTCCCGCCATCACCCTTTCATTCCCCGATCCCAGAGATGCACCATGGCTACGCCGGAAAGGGCCGTCAGGCCGCCCAGCATGCTCAACGGAGCGGGCACCTCGTCCAGCCACGCGAAGGCGATGGCGATGGCCAGGATGGGCAAGGCGTACAGGGAGGAAGTGACCTTGGCCGCCCGGGCCCGGGACAAGGCGAAGTTCCATGCCGCAAACGCGATAGCCGTGGGGAAGAGTCCCAGATAGACCACCCCCAGGGTTTGCGGCAAGGGCGCGGCCGCGATCACCGGCCAGGAGCGGGGCAGAAACGCCAGCATCCACAGAGCCCCGCACCAGATGGAGCAGCAGGTGATCTGAATGGGGGAATAGCGCCCGTGTAGCCATTTTTGGAAGACGTAATAAAACGCCTGGAGCAACGCGCTGGTCACCACGAACACCGCGCCGGCATTGATGCGCAGTCCCTCTCCCTCGCCCAGGGCGATTATTCCCACTCCGGTGAAGCTCACTGCGATTCCCAGCCAAGCCCGCCAGCCCAGCCGCTCGTGGAGAAAGGCCCTCGCCAACAGGGCGGAAAAAACCGGCACCGTGCCGATGAGGAAACTCCCGGCCCCAGCGCTGACGGTGCGCAATCCCAGATTGAGGGTCAGGGTGGCTCCTGCGATGCCGGCCAGTCCGAACAGGGCCAGCAGGGGCCAGTCCTTCCACCGGGGCAGGGGCATCCGGGTGG
>CAZOXD010000102.1:0-17132 GCA_964583525.1 uncultured Pseudomonadota bacterium | reverse complement strand
CTTTTTTCGCTGCTCCGGTGTAAGTTCTCAGGATGCAATCCATCTCCTTCAAGCGCCATCGTTTTCCACCTGATTTTATTCGCCACGCCGTGTGGCTCCATGCCCGGTTTACTTTGAGCTATCGAGATTTTGGCGCTGGTTCCTGAAATTCGGCACCCAGATTGCTTTTAAGTTGCGCCGTGCGCAGCACACACCGAGTGATTATTGGCATCTCGATGAAATGGCCATTATCATTCGGGGGCGACATCATTGGTTATGGCGAGCCGTCGAAAATGAAAGCACGGTGCTGGATTTCCTCGTGCAATCAAGGCGAAACGCCAAGGCAGCGTTGAAGGTAATGCGGAAATTGCTGAAGAAACAAGGCATAGCGCCGACCCGGATCACAACTGACGATCTCAGATCCTATCACGTCGCATTTCGAACCCTCGGTCTGACGGCCGAACACATCAGCGATAAGCGTTTGAACAATCGTGCGGAGAACTCACATCAACCCGTTCGGCGACGAGAGAGAAAACAGCAGCGATTCAAGTCGCCAGGGTCTGCTCAACGCTTTCTCAACATTCAATCCGCCGTTTACAACACATTCTACCTCCAGCGTCATTTACTCGGCAGATCGAATTGCAAACGGTTCCGAACCGACGCGATCAATATATGGAAAACCGCGAGCGCAACCGTCTGAAATCTGACAACCCGAGATTATTTGCGCGTGCTTCCTGTTAACGTGACAAAGCCAGAAAATAGTGTATTTGAAACCACTTCGTTAAGAATTCACTTTTTCAATCCCAGCCCAACCTGTCCCACCACCGCAATTAGCCTTTCGATACCGGTTCCAATCCCATCCCTAAAGTGATAAAATAACAAATAAGGGGAGCACGCCTCATCTACTTATTCCATTAGCATCCGGTGGCAAATCTTCTCTGCGCGAGGAGGCTGCGATGAATGAGAATTATAGAACGATTTTTCTGATTCTGATCCTGGCCGTCGTAGCAGTTTTCATTGCTGGAATCACAAACTATTTTCTGTACAACGCAGCATTTGAACAGAACCGGGAACGGTTGATGGTAACTGCCAAAAGCCAAGCCAGGATAATGGAGGCGATAGCCCGCTTCGATGCGCAATACAGCACAGACTACCCCGGGGGCGCGGATGCGGCCACCATCAGCCAGATCAGATCTGCGCACAATAAATTCAAGGGATTTGGGAAGACCGGAGAATTTTTGCTGGCCCGCCGGAACAAGGACAAAATCAATTTCATGTTCCGTCAACGGCACAATCGCCTCGCAATCCCAAAACCAGTTTTATTTGATTCGAAGTTGGCCGAACCGATGCGGCGGGCGTTGTCGGGACAGTCTGGTACGCTGGTCGGGCTGGATTACCGGGGAGAACTGGTGCTGGCGGCACACGAGCCGGTTGCGGTGTTGAACCTTGGCATCGTTGCCAAGATTGATCTTGAGGAAATTCGTGCGCCGTTTGTGAAGACCGGGATCATCACCGGGGCGTTGGCCCTCATCGCCATATTTGTGGGAGCGTTCCTATTTGTCCGCACTACAAACCCCATGATCAGGAGAATTCAGGAAAGCGAAGCCAAATACCGGGACTTGGTGGAAACCTCGCAAGATTTGATTTGGCGGAACGATCGGGAAGGCCGTTTCACCTACCTGAACCCGGCCTGGGAATCCACCCTGGGGTACAGCTTGGAGGAGATGATCGGTCACGAATTTCCCGACTTCAAACGACCTGGGGAGCGTGAACAAAATTTTCAGAGACACCATCGGATAATGCAGGGAGAGCCGGCAACAAATTACGAAACAACCTATATCTCCAAATCCGGAGAGGAAGTAATCCTGAATTTCAAAGCCAAACCTCTTTTCGATGCCTCCGGCCAGGTTGTGGGCGCCCAAGGCACGGCCACGGACATCACCGAAAGCAAGCGGGCCGAGGAGGAACTGAAAAAAATCGAATGGCAGCTGCAACCGCGAGAAAGACTCCCGAAGACGGATGAACCAACCTATGGCGACCTGACCGAGATCGCCACGTCTCGTGTGATCATGGATTCGGTCGGCAAGAATTTATTGCGGGATATCGCCGATAGCACCCTCAATATTATCGAAACTTCCTGGGCCGTGTACGAGAAAAACGGAGATTATGCCTCGAGAATAATAGCTTCCGACTGGTGCCGCTTAATCGACAATGCCTCGCGCGAACTGTGCGCCACAGATGACAACAGGGAGGCACTGGAATGTGGCAAATGGCTGTGTCACGAGTCCTGCTGGGAGGTTTCGCGGGTGGCCATGGAAACGGGCAGGACTTATATGGATCTCGTATCCGCCTGCGGTATCAATTTCTACGCCGTTCCAATCAATGCGGGCGGCGACATGGTGGGGGCCGTCATTTTCTGTTTTGGCGACCCACCCACGGAGCCTCGCAAGCTGAAGGAAATCGCAAAGACCTTGAAAATCGAGGATACCGGCCGGCTTCTGGAAGCAGCCCGTTCATACGAATCCCGTCCGCCCTTCATCATCGATTTGGCCAAACAACGCTTACAGCATTCGGCCAACCTGATCGGTGAAATTGTCAACCGCAAGCGGGCGGAGGAGGCGCTACGGGAGAGCGAGATAAAGTTTCGCGACCTTGTGGAAGGGTCGATTCAAGGAATCAATATTCAACGAGAAGGGAAATCTCTCTTTATCAACAAAACTTTTGCCAATATCTTTGGATATGACACTCCGGAGGATTGGTTGGCGCTCGAATCCTATGCACATCTCGCTCCGAAAAATGAACTCGCCCGAATGAAAACATACCGTGAAGCCCGGTTACGAGGAGAGGATGCCCCCAACCAGTATCAATTCCAAGCATACAAAAAGGATGGCACCCCGATTTGGTTGGAAACAAATATCAATTTCGTCACTTGGGAGGGTAAACCGGCGGTGCAGTCCACAGCTATTGACATCACCGAACGCCAGCGGTCCGAGGAGCAACTTAGAGAGAGAACTCATGATCTCGGAGAGAGAGTCAAGGAACTTAACTGTCTTTATAGCATTTCCAATCTCATTGAAACTCCTGGAATTACAATCGAAGAACTATATCAAGGTGCAATTGATCTCATTCCTTTCTCCTGGCAATATCCTGAAATTACATGTGCAAGACTTATTATCGAAGATCAGGAATTCACGACAATAAATTGGGAAGAGACAATTTGGAAACAGTCTTCAAAGATTGTTGTGAACAGAGAAGAAACAGGTGTTTTGGAAATTTGTTATCTTAAGGAATGTCCCGACAGTTATGAAGGGCCGTTTTTAAAGGAAGAAAGGAATTTAATTAACGCAATTTGTGGGCTATTGGGTAGGATCACCGACCGCAAACGGACCGAGGAGGCACTGCGGGAGAGCGAGGAACGCTTTAGGGTGGCCATTATGAACTCCCCGATTACTGTCCATACCCAGGACCTCGAGCTTCGATACATGTGGGTCTTCAACAAGGATGCCGATTTTGCCCCCGAATCCGTGTTGGGTAAACGAGACGAGGATTTTCTCTCGCCGGAGAACGCTACCGAGTTGACGGAGTTCAAGAAGCGCATCATCGATAGCGGTGTTGGGGACCGAAAAGAGATTTCCTTTAACCTTCCCGACGGAGTCGCCACCTATGACATTACCTGCGAACCTCTCCGGGATGCTCAAGGCACCATCGTCGGCATAACCGGGGCTGGAGTTAACATCACCGAGCGCAAGCGGGCCGAGGAGGAATTGTTAGAGGCAAATCAACGATTGAAATACCTATCCCAGCATACGCTTCAGATTCTGGAAACGGAACGCCGCCGCATTGCTCAAGAGCTTCATGACGATATTGGCCAAACCATAACGGCCCTGAAAATAAAAATGGAAGACCTGAAAATAAAAAACAAATCCACCAAATTAACGTCCAATTTTGAAGAATGCATACAGGTCGCAGAATTGGCCTTGAATGATGTTCGCACCCTTTCCCTGGATCTGCGGCCTGCTAAACTGGATGACTTAGGATTGACGGCCGCTTTACGCTGGTTATTGGACCGGCAAGCCAATGTCGCAGGATTTAACGCTCACTTTCAGGAAGACCATATTTCTGGCCATGACTTGCCCAAACATTTGGAAATCACCAGTTTTCGCGTGGCACAAGAAGCATTGACCAACGTGGTACGCCATGCGCATTCAGACAATGTATTTTTGAAATTATTCCGGAAAGGACACGAGCTGCGAATTTCAATCCAGGACGACGGTAAAGGATTTGTTGTTTCGGATGCCTTTGAAAAGACGCATAAAGGCCAGTGCCTGGGTTTGCTGGGTATGCAGGAGCGTGTTGCTCTGGCGAGTGGCCGACTGAAAATAACATCTTCTGCCGAGAGGGGAACAAAGGTTCTTGCCGTTTTTCCGCTCACCCAACCCAATGAGGAAATCCTGTGAATGCAACCAGGATCCTTCTTGTTGATGATCACACCCTGGTGCGGGCGGGAATTCGCTCGCTTCTGGAAGGCCTTGAAGGTGTCCGAGAGGTGGTGGAAGCGGGCGATGGCCGTGCAGCTCTTGAACTGATCAGAATCCAACCCCCCGATATTGTTTTGATGGATATTGCAATGAAGGGATTAAATGGGGTGGAAACTACCCGGCTGATCAAGAAGGAGTTCCCTAAGATCTTTGTCATCATCCTTTCGATGCACAGCAGTGAAGAGTATGTCCTGCATGCTTTGCAGGCCGGCGCGTCCGGTTATCTGATGAAAGACGCAGCTCCTGTGGAACTTGAACTGGCCCTTGTGTCGGTCCTGCAAGGGAATACCTATTTGAGCCCTCTAGTTTCAAGGCAAGTTATTACGGACTATTTGCTACGGGTTGGAGAGGACAAAAGCGATCTCCTTCTTTTGACGCCGCGTCAACGCGAAATCCTTCAGTTGATCAGTGAAGGAATGTCCACCAAAGAAATTGCCAACCTGTTAAAGATAAGCGTTAAAACGGTGGAAACCCATCGCCAGCAGATTATGGACCGGCTGAATATTCACAATATCCCGGGTCTGGTGCGTTTTGCGGTTCGCGAGGGACTGGTGACGGTGGAATAAGGATCACCCGGCTTCGCACCTCCCGCCTGTTATTCAAAAAACCATTTCAGCTCCACCCCCCATCCCTTCCGAAAATTCCTGCATCGCATTGCCGCCCTACGCTGCGTTCTGAGCGTAAATCAGGTTATTTCCCCGAGAAAATAAGGCGTTTTTTGACCTAATCTCGGGGAATCCCCGATTGGCATGGAATTCTATTTAGATAAAATATCGTTACGAGAATTTAATCAAAATACAATGTGAATAACCTGATTCATTGCCTGTTAGAAAGAATCGGCAATTTTTTTCAGGTGGATTCTACAACCCTGCGCAAATCTTTGAGGGAAACGCAAATATTTCCTACTGATCGGCTTATACCCTTGTTGGGTGGAACGATTTTATTACCAAACACCTCCGCCCAGTCGTCGAAGAGAAAGGGCAGAAATGGGTGCGCTGGATTTTGAAAAGCGTGGAGATGAAACGTTCCTGGATTGGCTCGATCGGATAATTTCAGAAGCGGAAACGATCATGCACGAGACCGAACGTTCCAAGGATGATGTCACAAATTGGGTTCAAACGTATTCGCTCATTTCCGAACAGTTGTTGCGTTTCTCCAGAGTGGTCCCCATGGCTTCGGCTCAGATATTGTACGAAATGATGGATTCGGAATTTGCGAAGGAAGATCCCGACGCTTTCGCCAAGGCAATTGTCGGCCGATTGAGGAGATTTTCCGATATTATCGTGCACATACATATAGCCATTTCCAAGCACCGCGCGAACATCGGCGAGCGCCCAAAAACCAATATCCCGTTTTTGAATTGATTGAAGGTTGTTTTATTAAAAGACTAATATATACAAAGTAAAGAATATCATTTACTTAGTAGGTATAAAAAAATATATATAACTCTCACAACGTCCCAGGGAGAGGAGAAAAATGCAGTTCGGATTACAGGCAAAGCTCACGGCTATCTTTGGTCTGCTCACCTTGACCTGCGTGGGAATAATCGTTTTTGTCTTTTTCACCTTAAATGAACTGGATGGCGATGCCCAGGTGATCAACGTTTCGGGTCGCCAGCGCATGCTGAGCCAGAAGATGACCAAGGAAACCTTGTTCATCACCAACGATATCGAACGGGAAATAAACTTGGGAAACCTGCGCAAAACGGTCGACCTGTTTCAACAGTCCACCACCGGCCTGATCGAAGGGGACAGCAAGCTGAAGCTGCCGCCCACCGAGGATTCAGTCACCCTGGATCAATTGCAAATCGTGGTGGGGATTTGGGAGGAGATGCATCCGATGCTGGAAGTGGTGCTTTACAATCCCACCGACACACCGGTTTTCCAGAAGGCGGTGGGGGTGATCAGGAACCGTAATCTGGCCCTGCTACAAGAAATGAACAAAGCCGTGGAGATGTACGAGGCCGGTTCCACGCGCACCGTGTATTTGCTCAAGATCGTACTGAGCATCGGAGCGGCGCTGAGCCTTGTGCTCAGCGTGATCGGTTTGCTTTTCGTCAACCGTAAAGTGATCAAGCCCCTGAGAAGTCTCAGACAGACTCTGGCTCTCTTGGTTGATTTGGCCGGCCGCCCGGTTGAGATAGGACGAAGCGGTGGAAACGCTACCTGTAATATTAATCAGGACTAACCGAAAGAATTAAATTAAGGAGAAAGTTATGAAAAGGTCACTCATAGGCAAAATCGGTATCTGGTCCGGGGTCTCAGTTATTGTCATAGTAACCGCCATTGCGGTGATCTTCTTCACTGCGCGGCAGCTGGGCTCCCAATGGGAGAGATACCAGGACGAGGGGGCGAAACGAATTCAGCTGGTTTCTGAAATTTGGGCCAGTTTCGGATATGGCGGCGGGATTCACCATTTCAAGAACTACGTAATGCGCGGCGATGCGCCCCGTATTGGAAAATTCAAAAAGTCCTATCAGCGGGCGGTCGCAGCCCTGGAGGAATACCAGAAGATTCCGGGCATCACGGAAAAGGAAATACAGGCGCTGAAGGGCATCAGCACGACCTTCGCCAAATATGCCGCAGCGATCGTGGACGCTCAGGAGCTGCATGGCCAGGGGAAGAGCGTCAAGGAAATCGACAAGGCCATCAAGATTGACGACGGCCCCGCAATGCGGGCGATTGCCCAACTGGAAGAAGCCTTTCGGACGGTTACCGCCACCCATACGGATCTTGTGGAAAGCACTATTTTTCGCATCGGTCTGCTTCTGGCCGGGCTGTTGGGAATGGTGCTGCTCATTGCCCTGATTGCCACTATTGTCGTGAGGACAAGGGTCGTCCGGACCATAACCTCCGTCATCGCCGAGCTTTTGCAAGCCTCCAGCCAGATGCTCAGCTCGTCCACGCAGGTTTCCTCGGCCAGCCAGTCCCTGGCCGAAGGCGCCTCGGAGCAGGCCGCCAGCCTGGAGGAAACCTCCTCCACCCTGGAGGAAATCACCAGCATGACGGCCACCAACGCGGAGAACACCGCCGAGGCCAACCGACTGGCCAGCGCAGCCCAAGACCAAGCCACCGCAGGCGGGGAGGCCATGGGCCGCATGGTGGACGCGATCAACCAGATCAAGGAATCCTCCGGTCAAACGGCAAAAATCGTCAAAACCATCGACGAGATCGCCTTCCAGACCAATCTGCTGGCCCTCAATGCCGCGGTGGAAGCGGCGAGAGCCGGGGATGCGGGGCGTGGGTTCGCCGTGGTGGCCGAAGAAGTGCGCAATCTGGCCCAACGCAGCGCCACGGCCGCCAAGGAAACCAATTCCCTGATCGAGGATTCACAGCAGAAATCCGAATTGGGTACCAAAGTGGCCACCGAGGCGGAAGAGAAGTTCCAGGAAGTCAATTCCGCGGTGGAAAAGGTGGGGGTAATCCTCAGACAGGTTTCTTCCGCCAGCAGCGAACAGGCCAAGGGCATTGAGCAGGTGAACTCTGCGGTCACCCAGATGGATCAGGTGACCCAAGGCAATGCGGCCAACGCAGAGGAAACCGCTGCGGCCAGTGAGCAACTGTCATCCAGTTCCCTTACTCTCAACGAAATCGTCGAAGGTTTGGTGCGGATCGTGGGCAGATCGTCCGTGGACGGGGACGGGAAACGTTCCGAAGCGTCCGGCAATGGTCATGAAGCCTTGGCAACCGCCCAGGCACCAAGGTTGGTGCATCACCACCCTGTCTTCGAGCCGGTGGTAGTCAAACCGGCATTGGTAAAGGGCAAGGCTCCCAGCCTGAGGGAAAAGCTGGATAAAGACGTGGGATCGTTTCCCCAGCCGGAAGTACCGGAACAATTCGCCGGTCTTGAAGACCGCGATTTCAAGGAGATGAAGTAGATTCCACAGGATCGGCGTAAGGGGGGGAGATCCGTCTCCCTCCCTTCCCCCCGTCCGAGGAGTTGCGAGACTGCCGGTCGAGATTCAACGACCACCGTTTTCGACGGAAAGGAATTCATCATGACCGAAATACAAAATCATGAGGGAAGCCACCCGCCACCGCAAGCGGCGGTCGAAGCAGGGAAGTTTCTGACCTGCAAGCTGAACCGGGAAGAATACGGTTTGAAAATCACGAAAGTGCAAGAAATCATCGGAGTCCTTCCCACCGTAATAATACCGGGCGCTCCCGATAAAGTGCGGGGAATGGTCAACCTGCGGGGCACCAAAAACCGGCCGCCGCCCTACCTGAACGGGGAGGGCTCAGGAAGAAAATCGAACAGGTGAACGAATCGTAGTATCGCCGGCCCGCCGGATCTGTTTCGGGATCTGGATGAACGGGATTTCAAGAAAATTTGACCAATTTCGAGGGTCAAATGACCGATATTTGGCAGCGGTTTCCGGTCGGGGAGGGGAACGGCCGTTTGTTGTCAACAGACGTTTGCGGTGAATGACGGATGTGGAAATTAGAACAGATGGTCCTTTCATTGAGTTTTAATATTTCAGTGTGCTCTCAAGTCATTGTGTTTTTCACTTTACAAAAATGCGGCCATGCAAGTTCAAAATCCCCGTGAAAAGAATTGCATACGGAAATCAAATAATTGTGAAGAACTGAATCTTCCGGAGGAAAATATTATTCCGGAAGATCAAATATTTTCTGCGGAATTCATCGAAGAACTGGATACTGCCATTCGTCGGCTTCCTGACATAATGAAGTCAGCAATCATCCTGCGGGAAATCGAGGGATACACCTACATGGAAATCGGAGGAATTCTCAACTGCTCTCGCAATACCGTGAAATCACAGTTGTATAATGCTCGCCGGCAACTGATAATTAATTTATCTTACTATTTATAAATCCGAAACACCTTATTGCTAACTGGAGAATTCTATTTGTGGCAAGAATCATATAATCAGAAGATTTACAAATAGGTCCGTATCTATTTTGTTTACTCATATATTGTGAAAGGAGATAAAATATTCTCGGCTTAAAAATATATTCAAGTGATAATCAAACTATATGAGTATAATTATTCCATCAGGAGGCGATAAAATGTTTAAAAAAATGAAACTCGGCACGAAAATATTCGCGGGATTCTTAATGTTACTGGTCCTCCTTGTATTAACTGGAGGTATAGGGGTGTTTAGCCTTCGATCGGTTGCGGATGCGTTGCATATCGTCGCCAACGAGGAGACACCTCTGGTGCTCGCCGCCAGCGGTATGGAACTGAACCTGATGACCGCCCGCAACACGCTCGAGGAATTCAAGGGCGTCACCTCCACCATGGCAACCTCCGATGATAGTGCCGTTAAGGATTTGGAGGAAACCTATCGCAAACTCATAGCGGCCTTCGATCAATATGCAGACGGCATCGTCAAAGGGGGCACCTTGGAAGACGGAACGGTCGTGATCAAGACGGACAACCCGGAATTGGCCGAACTCGTCGTTCAATCGGATACGGTGCACAACGAGCAATTTCAGGTGGCTGCCGGAAAATTGATCGAAGAAGGGAAAAAAATGCTGGAAAAGGACGCCGAAGCCAAAGAGGCCATGGAGATGATGGAGACGACGTTCGATGAAGCGATGGAAATATCGGAAGAGTTGGAAATACAGATTTCAGATGAGATCAAGACACTCACATCGAACATCCAAAGCGGGGATCAAGCCCTGAAGATTATCCGCGAGGAAGTTCCTCTTTCCGACATGGCCAATGAACTCAGAACCTCACTGGCGGAAACCCGGATCGTGCTGGAGGAGATCGTACAATTCAACGACCTGAAAGAGATCGACGAGGCCGAGAAAAGATACGCCAAATGGATTAAAGCCTTTGATATGTATTTCACTGCAATTGTGGACGGCGCCACGGTGAATGGTGTGCAGGTCGTTGCGACGGACAATGCAAAAATTCTGAAGGCGGCCCGGGAGATGGACGCCAAACACGAGATCTTTCAACAGGCATCCGCCAAGCTGATCGCTGCGCAGCGGGCCGGCGTGCGGCAGGGGCAACTGGCCGGCGAAGCCATGGCCCAACTGGATGAGGCCGGAGATCGGGCGGAAGTCCTCATCAATCAGGTGAAAAACCTGGCCATAGGAGAGATGACGGCGGCCAAGGATTCGGGTGAATCCACCCGCAGCTTCTCACAATGGTTGTTGGGTATCGTTCTGGTACTGTCGGTCGTTGTCGGTCTCATCCTCGCCACTGTGCTGACACGGACGATTTCCCAGCCTATCCGCAAGATCGTGGAGGGCGTGACCAACGCCTCCAACCAGGTCAACTCAGCGGCTGAACAAATCGCCGCCTCCAGCCAGGCCCTGGCGGGAGCCACCTCGGAGCAGGCCGCCGGTCTGGAAGAGACCGCCTCCTCCCTGGAGGAAATGGCCAACATGAACCGCCAGAATGCCGAAAACGCCGAAAAGGCCGAACATCTGGTCAAGGAAACCATCACCCTTGCCGAGCAAGGAGGGACCGCAATGGGGCGAATGGGCAGCGCAATCGGGGATATCAAAAACTCCTCGGATCAGACGGCGAAAATCATCAAGACCATCGACGAGATCGCCTTTCAGACCAACCTGTTGGCTTTGAATGCGGCCGTTGAAGCCGCCCGCGCCGGTGATGCCGGGAGGGGCTTCGCGGTAGTGGCCGAGGAAGTGCGCAACTTGGCCCAGCGCAGTGCCGTAGCGGCCAAGGACACCAACGAGTTGATCGAATCCTCCCAGGGTAAAGCGGAGGTCGGCGTGAAGGTGGCCGGGGAAGTTGAAAACTCCCTAAGTGAAATTCAGTCCTCCATTATGAAAATAAACGACCTTGTGCGCAATGTGGCCGCAGCCAGCAAGGAACAATCCGGAGGAATCGACCAGGTCAACATGGCCGTGTCCCAGATGGACAATGCCACTCAGAGCAACGCCGCCAACGCGGAGCAGACCTCCTCCACCAGCGAGGAACTCTCCGCGCAGGCCCAGGAACTGAACGCCATGATTTCCGAGTTGTTGGCCATGGTGGGAACAAGCGACCGGAAAGGGCAAGGGGAGGGTCCAATTGACCGCCATGAGACAACAACTCATTTCACCGCTGTCCCATATCGCCCTGATGAACCGCAAGAAAGGTTCATAGGAATGAATAAAAGATTGGTTGATCACATCCGAACGGATCAGAAAATCGAACCCATGGCCGAGCAAAAGGGACCTGGAGGACTCATGAAGAATATCGAGCAGAAGGGCAATCTTTACGTCGACAGCTCGCCGGAGGAGTATCGCGATCTGGGTGAACGCGATTTCAAGAAAATCTGAGCGTTTTCGCGGGCTACATGGCTGGGAGCCGTGGCCGGTTTCCGGACGGGGAGCGTGTCTTCATTGGCCACCGGCTCATTGGACCCATGATGAACGTTCCGCCAACCGAGCGGTTGAGACCGTACCTGTGATTGGGATGAGAATTGGGGGGGGATCACCGGATTGAGATGGCTTCATCGGCCGAAGCGAAAAAAACTAACCGGGATTTTCCATTTCGACGGTAAATCGCACCTGTTGGTCATTGTCGAGGGAGAAACAGTGCGAATATCGGTGTTCAGGTCGATGTCATTGAAGTGAAAGACGTGACTTGAGAAAGGGACCAAATGAACGCTGTAAAAGGTGAGGCCTCATATCCCCGCCACCGCACAAAAAGAAGAAAAGCGACGATTCAGAGCTGGTCCTTGATATTGGGCTCTCTGTTCATCGCCTCCGTAATCGGCCTCTCCACGGTAGTCCTGGGCAGAATAAAACATCAGATCCTGGAGGATTCTTCCGATTCCCTGCAAACGTTGCTGAAGGCCACGGAGGAATCGGTCCATCATTGGGCAAAAGAGAAAAAGGCTTACGCCGAACTCTGGGCCACCTCGCCCACCGTGCGCACACTTGCAGCAGAGCTGCTCGCGGTCCCCCGCACCCGCACGGCCCTTCTGGCAAGCCCGGCTCAGGCCGAGATTCGATCGTTTTTCCGTGAAAAACTCAGGATAAGCAAATTCCGGGGGATTTTCCTCATCGCTCCCGACCTTACCAGCGTCGCCTCCATGCGCGATGAGAACGTCGGCGTCCTTAACCTTATCGCCGAAAAGCGCAGCGAATTGTTGAGAAGGGCGTTTGATGGCGAGGTCGTGCTGGTCCCGCCGGTTTATTCGGATGTGCCGCTGCCGGATTCCTCGGGCAGAATGGTCGAGGGCTACCCCACCATGTTCGTGGCCGCACCCGTCAAGGACGATTCCGGCGCCGTGATCGCCGTCTTCACCATTAGGATCAATCCGCTGAGGGGATTCAGCCAAATAGCGCAGCTCGGTCGGGTTGGAGAGACGGGCGAGACATACTTTTTCGACAAGCGCGGCAGGCTGCTCACCGCAAGCCGCTTTGAGGATCAGATGCGTCGGATCGGCCTGCTCGGTCCGGAGCAGAGCAGCATCCTGAACATCGAACTCCGCGACCCCGGCGGAAACCTGTTGGAGGGCCATCTGCCCGACCTGCCCGGATCACAACAACCGCTGACCGTAATGGCCCACCAGGCGGTGCGCGGCCAATCCGGGAAAACGGAGCAAAGCTACCGCGATTATCGCGGCGTCCCTGTGATCGGGGCTTGGCTATGGGAGGACAATCACCTGGGGAACATCGGCATAGCCACAGAAATCGATGAAGAGCAAGCCCTGCGTGCTTATTTCCGCACGCGGGCGGTGGTGGTGGGTGTGCTGACCATCACCGTGGTGCTCTCCATAGGACTGTCCCTGGCTCTCATGTGGATCCGCAGGAGCGGAGAAAGGGAGTTGATCGCGAGCAACAATCTATTGCAAACGGTGTTCGATGCCATTCCGGCGGTGATTTACGTTAAAGACACCAATTCCAAATACCTTATGACAAATTATAAATTCTTCGATGATTTTGGAATTGAGGGTACGGGAATGCATACCATGAGCCTCCCGAATATTCCTGAAGAGCAAAAGTTGAAGATTATAAAGGAGGACAAACAGATAGTCAGAACGGGCGAAACATTGAATTTTCCGGAGGTGGAGGTCGCTCTTCCGGACGGATCAACGGCCTACTTAAACAATACGAAAGTTCCTCTTCGCGATGAGAACGGAAACATCATAGGCGTGGTTGGATGTGGTGTTGACATCACCGAACGCAAAAAGGCCGAGGCAATGGTACGGGCTTCCGAGGAGAAGTACAGCAGTCTGTTCGAATACGCCAACGACGCCATTTTCATCGTCGATCCCGATACTTTTCGTTTTCTGGATGTCAACGAGAAGGCAGTGAATGGGTGGCTGGGATATAGCCGCGAAGAACTGCTTCGGCTTACCGTCAATGACATCACCAAACCCTTGGATCACGCACAAAACAAGAAATTCTTCCGCCGCCTGCGGGAAACCGGCAGTGTGATTTTCGAGCATGCCCATTTGACCAAGGACGGAAGGGAAATTCCGGTGGAAATCTCCAGCCGCGTCATCGATTTAGGAGGCCGCAGCGTTTTACAAAGCTTCGTTCGCGACATCAGCGAACGCAAACAGGCCGAAGAGGAGTTGCGGAAAAGCGAGGTCTGGAGATCCACCATTCTCCAAACCTCCTCCGAAGGCATCCTCACCATGGACGACGAGGGCCGGGTCTTCGAGATGAATCCGGCCATTGAGCAGATCTTTGGCTATTCCAGCCGGGAAGCCATCGGCCGGACCGTGGCGGAGCTCATCATCCCCCCTGAAATGCGGGAACGCCACACCGAGGGATTGAAGCGGTTTATCGCAACGGGCAGAACGGCTCTCCTGAACAATCGATTCGAGACGCCGGCGCTGACCAAGAGCGGATCATCGATCACGATAGAAATGGTCGTGAACGCCAATCAAATCGGTAGCCGTTCCTATTTCACCTCGTTCATCCGCGACATCACCGACCGGAAACTGAAAGAAAAGGAAATCCAAATGCTGGCGACGGCCGTCGAACAGGTTGTCGAAGGAGTCATGATCACCGATGTCGAAGGAATCATCCAGTACGTGAATCCGGCCTTTGAACATATCACCGGTTATCCAAGCGATGAGGTCGTGGGAAAAAATCCGAACATTCTCAGCAGCGGAAAGGAGGATGAGAAATTCTACAAGTCGATGTGGCAAACCATCCTTTCCGGCAAGGTATGGCAGGGGCTGATCACCAATCGCAAGAAGGACGGTTCCCTGTTCGAAGAAGTGATGGCCATCTCGCCGATTCGGAACGAGGCGGGGGAAATCGTCAATTTTGTCGCCGTCAAGCGTGATGTCACCCACCAAAGGGAGATGGAAGAGCAATTGCGCCAAGCCCAGAAAATGGAAGCGATCGGTGTCCTGGCGGGGGGCATTGCCCACGATTTCAACAACATTCTCACTCCAATTATTGGCTATACGGAATTGGCCAAAATGCGGATCAAGCCTACCAGCAAGATCCGCAAAGACCTGGAAGCGATCGAGCGGGGCGCACTGCGGGCCAAGGATCTGGTCGCGCAGATCCTCCTCTTCAGCCGGCAGTCCAAAGGGGAAAAAATCCCGGTGGATCTGGGGTTGCTGGTCAAGGAGGTGCTTAAACTGCTCCGTTCCGTGCTTCCCAAAACGATCGATATCCATGATCGTTACGATCCCGATCTGCCGCTGGTCGCGGCCGATGCGACACAGGTCCACTCGTTGCTGATGAATCTCTGCGTCAATGCTGGCCATGCCATGCCCGATGGTGGTCTGCTCACCGTAGACCTGTACAGAACGATGCTGACCGACAGCCCAATGCACGACGGGCAAAAAATTTCCGGTGAATTCGTCCGTCTCATCGTCGCCGACAACGGCCATGGCATGGATCAGGACACCCTGGCCCGCATCTTCGATCCCTTTTTCACAACCAAGGAGATCGGCAAGGGCAGCGGGCTCGGCCTGTCCACTGTCTACGGCATCGTGCAACACCATGACGGTCACATCGCCGTCGAAAGCACGCCGGGCGAAGGGACGGTGTTCGAAATTTACCTGCCCGTATCCAATGAAATCTCGGGCAGCGATTTTGCGTCTTTTCCGGAGCCGACATCCAAAGGGAGGGAAACCCTTCTCTTTATCGACGACGAGGAAGAGATCGTCTCCTTGATTCGGCATGGATTGGCTCAATTCGGCTATCAGGTCTCCGGATTCTCCAATCCCGTGGAAGCCCTGATGCACCTCCGTCTGAATCCCGGGAAGTTTGACATGATCATCACCGATCGCAACATGCCGCACATGACCGGTGAGATGGTGGCCAGGGAAGTGTCGAATATTGTCCCCGATCTTCCCGTGATCCTTTGCACCGGAACCACCGAAGAGCTTTCCAGGGATGAACTGGAAGCCTTGGGATTCATTGGCATGGTCAATAAACCGTACAGCCCTCTGGAACTGGGAACAGCCATTCGAAAATTACTCGATGCAGGATTGAACAATTATTTGACTCACAAGAAAAAAATTCAGATCTCATCTGAGGAAACCATGGCACATGAATGACTGTATTTGGTTAAAATCATTTTGAAGATAGACCAAGTTCAGTAAAAGGACCATCAAGCTGCGATGGTTCCTGGTGGTCGGATTGACCGCCGTGATCATCCTCTTCCTGGACGGGATATTCGCCTGGGGAGAGTATCCCCGCATCCAGGAACGGAAAACGCAAAAATTGGAGATGATGATCCAGACGGCAGCGAGGAAGCCTACAACCACCTCCTTATGGCCCGGCGGAGGGAAAAGGATTTCCTCCTTCGCGGGAAGGAGAAATACATCCAGGCCCATGGCGAGGAGGTGAAGGACATAAAGGAAAAACCGGAGGCCCTCGTGCCGATGATGAACGACAAGAAGGAAAAAGAGATTATCCCCAAGTTGCAAAACTTGAACAAGGCCTACAACGACAGCTTACTGGCCCTGGTGGCACCCAAAAAACGCCTGGGCCTGGATGAGAACAGCGGTCTGCTGTCGCTTTCTCTCTCTCGCCCTTCGAAGCTTGCTCACCAGTTCATCTTTTTGGAATTGAGCCACTGAGCCTAAGATTTGCCGCTCCATCGTGGCCGTGGGCCTGGCTTCAGAATCACCCATCGAAAACCGTTAATTCCACATCTGCTCCCTCGGCGACGCCTGCATCCTTCAATTTATTTTCTGCAAACACCTCAACTCTCTTTGGAAGGGCTGGAGAAGGGTTAACTGCACGCCGGACCAAAACCGATTCTGAAAGATTTCCGCAATTGAGAATACCTTCGTAGTAATTGTACCCTTTTCTATTCAGTGGAATCGACTCATATGGTGTCGGGTAATCCACGAATCCTGGTGGTTCAAAGAATTTAGGCTGAACCGTGCTTAGAATTTGACCGGGTTCCTCGTCATAGCAGTCAACATTTAGAGTCCCCGCTTCTACACGGGGCCACCCCGTCTTCTCTAAAATCAATTTAATCCGCTGGGGATTTTTTCGCTGTATTTCGGTTTCTCCGGGGGGTCCGCCAGGCTTTATGCTGCTCCGCGAACACACTTTCCCCTTCAATTTTATAGTAATTCGCATACGCTCGTGTCAGATTGAAGGTAAACATCAAGCCGCAGTCTACCATACTTCCCAATCTTCGGTACTGCCCCAAACTCAGTTGGAAGTGGGTGGCGGCATGAAATGATATGATCAA
>CAZOXD010000101.1:0-17147 GCA_964583525.1 uncultured Pseudomonadota bacterium | reverse complement strand
TCAACATCATGATGGGCGAATTGATCAAGGCCAATGGGGGCGTCCTTTTCGGTGCTGACAACCGGCCCCAGTTCAAGTCCAAAAACATGGCTGAGGTGCTCGAATTCTGGAGGGAGCTCACCAAGTATATGCCACCAGGTTGGGAGGGCGACGGCTACCTCGAGACTTTCGCCAACATGTATGGCCAAAAGTCGGCGATGATGTTCCAAGGATACGGTCGCGGGGCGTCGTTGATCGAAAAATACGCCCCGAAGGCCATGCAAAGCACCAAGTTTTTCGACGTCTGGGTCAAGCCGCATGGTCCGAGCGCGACAAAACCCGCCGCTCAGGTCGATCAGGAACCCTGGATGTTGTTCAAAGGATCGAAGAATCCAGAGGCAGCAAAGGAGTTTCTGAAATTTTTCTATAAGGACGAGAACTATCTCGAGTACATCCAGTCGGTGCCCATCCACTTTTTCCCGATCACCAAGTCGCTGCGACGCTCGGCGGCCTATAAGGCGACCCCGATGATCCAACGGTGGGGCGGTTGGCTCGCTGCGCAGGAGTACTATCTCAAAAACGATCTGGTCAAACCCACCATGGTCGTCGAGTGGGAGGATCTCAATACCAAGCCCTATCTCATGCAGATAATGGGTTCGGGCATCCTAAGCGATATGGTGCTGGAGGTGACGGTCGAGAACGTTTCCATCGAGAAGGCAACGTCGAAGGCCCAAGCCAAGGCGGAGGCATTGGTCAAGAAAGCCGGCTTCGCCAAATGGTAAAACACCTTACTTGATACAAGAGCAGGGCTCGGTCATGTTGTCGAAGGACCGGGCCCCGCGACCGCGTTTACAAGCATTAGAGCGAGCAAGCCATCGACATGCGATTATCCAATAACGCAACGGGTCTTCTCCTCGTCCTGCCCGCCGTCCTGCTCCTCGCCTGCCTTACCCTTTATCCCGTTTTCTACGGGATCTGGCTGAGCTTTCACGAAAAGCACTCCTTTTTTCCTCAGCAGGAGTTCGTCTGGTTTTCCAATTATCTATACCTCCTCGATGACTTGGACTTCTGGGATAGTCTCTGGAACGGGGTGATCTACTCCTTTTCGACCATCGCGCTGCAGATCGTCTTGGGCGTTGCTGCGGCCTTGGTTCTCCATGAGTTGTTCCCCGGCCGCAGCCTGGTTCGTGGAATTGTGCTGTTTCCGTATATGATCCCCACAGTGGTGGCAGTCATCCTCTGGAAGTGGTTGCTCAACAATCAGTTCGGTCTTATCAATTACGGTCTGATGACGCTTGGACTGACCGATGAAAACATAAATTGGATGGGCCGAAGCTACATCATGATATCGCTGATCTTGGTCAGCGTCTGGCAGTTCTTCCCTTTCGTTGTACTCGCCGTCTTGGCCCGCCTTCAGACCATCCCCGAGGGCCTCTACGAAGCCGCGAAAGTGGATGGAGCGAGTGCATTAAAGCGCTTCTTGTATGTCACGCTGCCCCAGCTCACGAGCATTCTCTTCGTCGTCATATTGCTGCGCAGCATCTGGATGTTTACCAAATTCGACACGGTGTGGCTGCTCACTCAAGGAGGAGGGGCAGAGAAATACATACGAACCCTACCGATTTACGCCTACCTTAAAACCTTCCATTTCTACGAAGCGGGTATGGGGGCCGCGATCGCGGTGGTTATGTTCGCTATCCTGGTCGCGGCGACGACCGTATACTTCAATCTCTTTCAACGGGATGAAACACTGTGAGGACCGGCAGGCGCATCGTAACAGGGCGCGGTGTGATTGTTGCCGTGAGCGTCGTCTTGTTGCTGACCTTCACTGCGTTTCCGTTCGCGTGGATGGTAGCCACTGCGTTCAAATCGTCGAACGAGATCTTTGTCTATCCGCCCTACTTTTTCCCGAAGAATTTCACCTTGACGAACTTGGAGAATCTCTTCGAGCAGACTCGTTTCCTAACCTATTTCAGGAATAGCGTATTCGTCTCCTCGATGGCCGTTTTCTTAACACTCCTGATAGCGACGCCCGGCGCATATGCCCTGACCAGATTTCGCTTCTTCGGTCGTGAGAAGATCGCGACGGTCGTCCTTTTCACTTACATGTTTTCCCCGATCATGATCATCATCCCGTTCTACGTTCTGATTCGCTATTTTGGTATCGTCAACACTCACTTTGCGCTGATTCTGGCCTACACCGCCTTTTGCTTACCCTTCAGCCTGTGGATGCTGCGGACCTTCTTTCAAAGCATACCGCTGGATCTTGAAGAAGCGGCCCTCACTGACGGGGCCGACCGACCGCGCGCACTCATCTATGTGGTTCTTCCCTTGGCGCTGCCAGGTATCATCGCCACAAGCATCTTCACGTTCATTCTTGCCTGGAACGACTATATCTTCGTCAGAATCTTGATTTCGTCCGACGAGCTCAAGACCTTGTCGGTTGGTATCGCGGATCTATACAACTCGAGCGTCATTGATTGGGGCATGATCATGTCTGGTGGAATGTTGATCATCGTGCCGGTCGTCATCGTCTTCGCCTACATCCAGAAATTTCTCGTATCCGGATGGGGAACCGGCGGTGTCAAAGGCTGAAGTCGGCGCCACAAGTTGAGTTGAAGGAGCCGGTGAATGGCACGTATCGTCCTAAACAAACTATCCAAGAAATTCGGTCACATCGAAGCCGTATGCGGCATCGACTTGGTTGTAGAAAATGGTGAATTCGTGGTCCTCGTCGGCCCGTCGGGCTGTGGCAAGACGACAACTTTGAGAATGATTGCTGGCCTCGAAGAGATCAGTCAGGGGAGCGTGAGTTTCGATGGAACGGTGATCAATGATCTCCCCCCGAAGGCACGAGATGTGGCAATGGTGTTCCAGAGTTATGCTCTCTACCCCAATATGACGGTTGCAGGAAATATGGCGTTCGGCTTGAAAATGAAAGGTGTAGCGAAAGCGCAGCGGAAACAGGTTGTGCAGGACGTGGCCGGGCTGCTGGGTATCACCGAGTTGCTCGATCGCAAACCACGGGAGCTTTCTGGTGGCCAACGACAGCGGGTCGCCATGGGGCGGGCCATGGTCCGAAGGCCGAGCGTTTTTCTCTTCGACGAGCCGCTGAGCAACCTGGACGCCGCGCTGCGGATGCAGATGCGGGTCGAGATCAAAAAGATCCACCAACGGCTCAAGACGACCGTGGTCTACGTAACGCACGATCAGGTCGAGGCGATGACTCTGGCCGACCGTATCGTCGTGATGAACGAAGGTGATATCGAACAGGTTGGATCGCCACTCAAGCTCTATCGACGGCCCGCCAACCGATTCGTGGCGAGCTTTATCGGTTCGCCAAGAATGAACCTTTTTCCCGGCAGGCTGGTGGAGGAGGGATCGGGTCTCGTTGTAGAGTTGGAAGGGGGCATTCGTCTCGCAATACCTGCGGAGCGGCAGGCGGCATACCGACCCTTCCTGGGGCGCGAGATCGAAATTGGGCTACGCCCCGAGCATCTCACGGATGAGCCGGAGGCCACTGGCCTGGACGCGCAGTTCTTCGACGTAATGATTGCCGTCATCGAGCCGATGGGGGCCTACAGCCTGATCACCTTTTCGATCGCCGGTCGGGAATACGTTGCCGAAGGCCAGGCCGACGTCCCCAAGCGGCCCGGTGAAATGCTGAGGCTCCAGGCCCTAATGGACAACATGCACCTGATCGACGTCGGAAGCGGCAAAGTCGTCCCAGGAGAAACACCGAGTTAGGTGGACGGCGCCAATTCTTGGCCGCTAAGCGGCGTCTCCACGAACGAATTATCCGAACCCAGGAGGAGCAATTGATCGTCTTTGGGTTGATATGACACGGGGGCATATTTTCCAGCCAACGGATGGGATCGCCGCAACTTGATTCCATGCAATTTCAAGTAACCAAACATCAACCATCACGGGAAAGCACCATGATCATCGACCATCGCACTTACACGTTTCACCCACTGAAAATGGCAAAGTGGCTGAAGCTTTATCAAGAGAAAGGGCTGCCGGTCCAATACAAGTACTTGGGCCAGCCCCTGGCCATGTATCGTACCGAGGTGGGCACGCTCAACCAGGTCGTCACGCTGTGGCAATTGGACGACATGGGCGAATTCCAAAAACGCCGTACCGAATTGGCCAAGAACCCGGATTGGCAGGCTTTTCTGGTCGAAGTCGAAGCGTTGAACGCCTTAATGCACCAGGAGAATAAATTTATCTCGCCGATTCCGCTTCCGCCAATCGAATGAATCCGCGAGCGCTCCCGGCACCTGAGTTCCCCACGCAGACCAAGTGAGCGACATGGCCAATCGAACCTGAATTTCACCATGCCAATCCACGGATAAGAATCGACATGATGACACATAGCTCTGCTGGTTCGGCCGTAAATTCTTCGATCGATCGCCTTCATTTCATTGACGGCGTTTACACACCCGGCAACAGCGGCCGAACCTTCGAGAATCGATCGCCGGTGGACGGATCGAAGATCTGCAGTGTCCACGAGGCAGGCCCCGTCGAAGTCGACGCTGCGGTGCGGGCGGCACGAGCCGCGGTTTCGGGCGATTGGGGCGGCTTGTCCGTTGCGGCCCGATGCGACCTGCTGTACGGGGTTGCCGATGAGATTAATCGCCGATTCGACGATTTTCTAGAGGCCGAAATCGCCGATACCGGCAAACCGGTTTCCCTGGCCCGGGCCATTGATATCCCCCGCGGCGCGGCCAACTTCAAAGTCTTCGCCGACACGGTTAAGACCATGCCGAGCGAATCTTTCCACCTGGATACCCCGGACGGCGACGGCGCCCTCAACTACGCGGTTCGTGTGCCAAAGGGTGTGATCGGGGTGATCGCGCCGTGGAACCTGCCGCTTCTACTGATGTCCTGGAAGGTAGGACCCGCCTTGACTTGCGGCAACACCGTTGTCGTCAAACCCTCGGAGGAGACACCAAGCACCGCGACGCTGCTGGGCGATGTCATGAATTCAGTCGGTATTCCCAAGGGGGTCTACAACGTCATCCATGGCTTCGGCCCGGACTCGGCCGGTGAATTGCTGACCCGCCATCCTGGCATCGATGCCATTACATTCACCGGTGAGACGAGAACCGGCGAAGCCATCATGCAGGCCGCCGCCGTGGGCGTTCGCGACGTATCGTTTGAACTCGGCGGCAAGAATCCGGCCATCGTCTTTGCCGACTGCGATTTGGGCCAGGCTATCGAAGGGACGATCCGCTCGGTCTTCTCCAATTGCGGCCAGCAGTGCTTGGCGACCGAGCGCGTCTATGTGGAGCGGCCGATCTTCGATGAATTCGTACATCGTCTGAAGGCCGGAGCCGAGGCATTGAAAATCGGACCTCCACACGATCCCGATACGGATTTGGGACCGCTGATCAGCAAAGAGCATCAGCAAAAGGTGCTGTCCTACTACACCCTGGCTGTGGAAGATGGCGCAACGATTGTCACCGGTGGCGGCGTGCCTGATATGGAGGGCGACCTGGGCAACGGCTTTTGGATCCAGCCGACCATATGGACGGGATTGCCGGAAGATTCCCCCGTGGTTCGCGAAGAAATTTTCGGGCCTTGTTGCCACATACGCCCGTTTGACACGGAGGATGAAGTGTTGCATCTCGCCAATGATACCGCTTACGGTCTGGCCTGCGCCATATGGACCCGGGATTCATCGCGGGTCCACCGGATGGTCCGCCGCGTGGAAGCCGGGATCATTTGGGTTAACAGTTGGTTCTTGCGGGACCTAAGGACGCCCTTCGGGGGCTCCAAACAATCGGGTATCGGGCGCGAAGGTGGTGTACACTCGCTCGAGTTTTATACCGAGTTGCGAAATGTCTGCGTGAAGATCTGAGTTGATATCCCCAATGGTGGTACAGCAAATCACGTTCAGTGGACCTCGCCTGGCCCCCGAGGCGGCTTCGTTCCGCTCTTCACCGAGCGCCGCGTATTCCGCCTCCAGGCTGAGGGCCTGGAACGGCAATGACACGTTTGTACGCCATAGCCACGGTGTCCCTACCAAAAACCTCATCCATTGTGATTTCATTGACCTTCCACGTGCCGGGGCCGCTATTCGTCGCAATTGAAAAAAGTCAACAAAATCAATCCAGACGAGGTTTACGATAGGGACAGGGTTGTGGAACCTGCCGGTCTTCGTGAAGTCAAGGTGATCGATGTCGGCCCTTACCACTACGCGGCGATATTCGTGAACCCGTAGCGGTGCTGGTATGTTCAGGATGGGAGTGAGGGAAATAAATACGGCGGGGATTTTCAGCAATTAATCGGGCGGACAACTCCCGGAAGGATAATTTCACGACCCCCACCCCACGCACTGCCCCACTTTTGCACGGGTTCGTGTGACAGGTGGGTGGAAGAGGAGTGCCTATTCTTGCACAGTGAGTTACGGTCAAATGTTGTGTTTTGAGGTTTTCAGGCGGCGATTTTGTCAACTTTGATTCCGTCCTCGAATTTCACATCTTCGATCACCTCGGCTAGCCAGTTAGAACCGTTGAGTTTGCGCCATATTCGCTGAGCGCAGAGGGTCAGCTTGAAGACCATGGTAGAGGCGGTTTCCCTGGAGAGACTATGCCTGGATTTTACTATGGTTGGATCATTGTTGGCCTTTCGGCGCTTGCGAATGCCTTGGCATGGTCGGTGCGATCAACCTTCGCGCTCTACTACGTCTCTCTAATAGAGGAGTTTGGGTGGAACCGTGGTGAAGCCGCCGTTGGCTATTCTATGAGTTGGCTCCTGATCCTGGTGTTTGCCCCCCTTGCTGGACGCCTGTCCGACACTTTCGGACCTCGCGTGGTGGTACCAATTGGCGGAATCCTTCTCGGCGCCGGTTTGGCGCTCACCGGCCATTCGCAGACACTTTGGGAGTACTATTTCTATTTTGGCGTATTGGGCGCGGCCGGTGTGGCCTTTATGATGACGCCGGCCACAGCGGTGATTGGCAATTGGTTCACTCACTCACGCGGCGCGGCGATGGGCATCATCGCCGCAGGGTCGTCCAGCAGCGCCGTCATTTTTTATCCCCTCAATGCCTGGTTGATTTCCAGATTGGGTTGGCGTCGCGCTATTGCCACTTTCGGAGCAATCGTTGCGCTGGGGATCGGGCCTCTGGCGGCGCTATTATACCGTCAGAGGCCTGAGGATGTGGGCGCGAATACCTGCAGCGGAGCGAAGGAAGAAATGGAGACGCCTTCGCAGGCCCCGCCGCCCAGGGCGGAGGGCAGTGTTTTTCCGGATATGACCCTGTGGGCGGCGCTACGAACCGTGCCCCTTTGGGCCACCTTTTTCATGTGGTTGCTTGGCGTCACCGCCTATCAGATCGTCACAACGCATCAGATGGCACATGTGCTCGACAAGGGATTCGACCCTGGTACCGCCGTCTGGATATTCGGTATGGCAGGCGTGTTTACAACAGGGGGAAATATTCTCGGCGGGGTTTTATCCGATCAGTGGGGCCGTGAGTGGGTCTTTGGTCTCGGCAGTCTTCTGGCCGTTGCCGGAATTGGCTTATTCGGTAGTTTGAATGGGCCCGGTGACATTTCGAAGCTGATTGTTTTTTCCGTTGTATTTGGAATTGGATACGGAATGCGGATTTCGCAACTGGCGGTTATCCCGGCGGATCTCTTCCACGGCAGAAATTTTGGTGCAATCTTCGGCTTCCTTACTGGAGGTGGGGGGATCGGCGGTTTTATCGGACCTCCATTTGCCGGGTTTCTATTCGACAGCACCGGCAGCTATCGATTCCCATTCGCGGTCAGCGCGTTCGCAGTTATCGGCTCGGCGGTCGCCGTGTGGGTCGCCGCGCCACGAAAAGCCAGACGAGTCCGAAACACCTAGCAGTCTGCCAAACTCAGCAAGAATTGAGTCGCCGGGAGCATTAACAACCCGGCCCTGGAATTTTTCGATGTAATCAGCGAAGACCTGCCGATACTCGGTGAGGGTGCGCACAGTGGCAGGCTCGTTCTCCCCCATCAGGCGGGAATACCCCACCACATCCGCGCAGAGGATGGCGGTCAGTTTGCGCTGAACGTCGGACGAGGCCATGGCTCTTTCCCCTTGAGAGGCCATGAAGCGGTATTTCAGTTTGGGGGTAGTTTATTGGATTCGGTGGGGATTTCCAACAAGGAACGAAGAACGCAGCATCTGAAATAGGAAAGAGAAGCACATCCAACAAACACCCACCCCGGCATCCTCCCAAAGCGGGCTGTGACCTACTTCCGTGGAGGTGATGGGGGATGATGGAGACGAGGAGGATCGAACCCCTGACCCCGACACTGCCAGAGTCGAGGTCATCTCCCTGTAATCAATCGACTTATCGAATCGGCATCTGTGCGAATGATGGAGATGAAACTCCGTTTATGCACAGCAGTTATGCACAATTCAGGGATAGCACGAACGGGTGTGGGAGGGGAAGTATCTGGACACGATGCGGCACCCATCAAGAAACACACCTTCCTCTGTCACGGATGCACATTTCCCATTTCGACGATCTGCCATTTCCCCTTGATGCGAGCAAGGGAACAGCCGATTTCCCAACTGTCTTGCAGTAATTCCGTGGCCTTGCGGGGAACTGATACCGGGCCGAGCGTAATCGGCTCTTCACCGTAGCCATAGACTTTCAGCCAGAGCTTGCCCGGTTCGATTCTGGTTATCGGGTGGTGATCGAACTCTACCCAATCCTCGTCGGGTATCTTGTCAGGGTGCAATGACAGTGGTTTGATTGAGCGGTACAGGGTTTCACCCGCCTTTTCAGCCTTGGGCAGGTCACGACCGGATTCGGCTGCCTGTTCCGTTCCTTCCTTCGCAGATTCCGCATCGACGTATCCTTGCTCGGCCAGCCATTTCGACAGCTTCTTAACGACGGTGCCAGCCGACCGGCTCAGATCGGCGCCGCCCATGACCTTGTTGGGCAGGAAGTAGCCGAAGAAACTTCCCACGTTTTCCATGATCTTCTCGGGGGCAAAGAGCTGGCAGAATTCACGGTGTTCATCCCCCTCCGCCTCGTAATGCATGTCAAATAAGGAATTCTCCCCCTTGGACAGCCCCTCACAGGCATATCTATCCAGATAGCTTTTCAGCAGGAAGATCACGTCCTCGTATTTGGCAACGGTTTTCGGCTTCAGGCGCTTTCGCTGCTCAACCAGGAATGCCTCCAGCACCTGCTCTATGGTGGGGTCGGCTATTTGGGGCAATTTCCCAAATTCCTCGTCCATATTTTTTCCTCGGATTACTCCGTCCAGTTAAATTTGCTGGTACGTCCATCCGGTTAAACCTGCTGAGTCCAAATAGGTAATCATTGTTAATGGTTCACCGAGCAGATTTACTCGAATCTTATGTTGTCCATCGAACCGACCTTGATTGCCGTTTTGTAAACCGCCTCAATGAACCGTACATTTTTACGCTCGTCGATAATGGTATCTGGGTTAATATTTGGAAAAACAGCAGCAATTTCTTCAATAACATCTTCATCTACCGGAATCGCAACTCCAGTCGTCATATAGTACTCGTTAGGCTTGAACAACCTACTGGCAAATATGAAGCCCTCAGGCGCAGTTTCTTCGATCCCCTCGTCCATTAACCAGATTTCTTCTCTGCGGAACAGATCGTTCACGATCAAACCTGCGACAGCGTGTCTTCGCCCAATTTGGATGAACGAAAATCGGGAATAGCACATTGCGTTCAATACGATTGCTTCATCGGAATCCTCTGGATACTCCGCTCGGCGTCGGTGCCTTTCCACTGTCGTCGTGTTGCTCATTCGTGACGAGTAGAATGCAAGATCATTGACAAGATTCACCTCGGAAACATTGTTGGCGACAAGGGTCTTCTTTCCTTTGATTAGACCAAGGCGTTTCCCCCAGGTTAGGAAGGACTTCTTCGGAAGATGTTTTGTTAACTCCGTGTGGTGGCTTATGTTGATCGCCCTCAGATGACGGTATCTTTCAAGCGTTTCCTGACGGTTTCCCGACACTTCGGACACTTCCATGTGATCCTCGCTTGGTAAAATCTACTTTGGTGTAGAGTTACCCGAAAAGGGTGCGCTACTCATTTGATGCCATAAAACAATGGACAAATGCCATCACTCTTTGAAAACACGGCAAAGGGAATCGTTGTTAGGACTCATTCGACCACCGATCTTCCAAGCCCCAGACGATATCTCCAACATGGTCGCCGTATCCCCAACCGATCCCCCGAGCCTTACTGTCGAGGTCGAGTAACCGCTGTTGAAACCGCTTATACAAATCCAACCCCGATTCCTTTCTGAAAACGGCCTCAATCTCGTTCACTACTGACCAAAGGCTGTCGAAAAGTGACTCGTCTTCTGCTCCGAAGTCCAGGCTGAATTTGGTGCCCGTCTCGACGTAGGCAAGCATCAGATTCATCGTACCAACCGCATCCGATGTGGCCTTGCGGTATTCCCGGATCGATTTGCGGGCGTCGGCAAGTCTGAGGTTTTCCCGTGGCCAGCCCCCTTTGTCGTAGAAGGCATCGTGGATTCGCTGCCGATAAGGGGCTGAAACCGTTACGCTCTGGCCACCTTCCCCTCTGTCCCCAACAAGCAGCCGGGCGGCAAGGAAGTCTCGATTATCCGCCGACAACTCGAACAAGTCCTTCACCAATCCGAGGAGTTTCGATGTTTCCCAGGTTTTGATCTTCCGTTTGAGAGCCGACCAGGTAGGTTTTACAGAAGTCTTCTTCAGAAATCCTCCCGAAAGCCAAGGCAGTCAATATTTTGTTAGGTGATGGGCCTGTTCAATTTGCTTTCCAACGGTAACGGTTTCACAGCAAGGTTGGAAGTTCTTCTGGCCGGAGGAGGATGCTTATTGATCGAGCCTGACCTGGCACTCGGGAAATGAACCCCCGTTTTTCCAGCGTCAACACCATCTGATGCACAGTCGGCGGAGTGACACGGAAAAAATCCTGCATATCACGCTCGGCGGGCGCACGACCGTTCACCTTGGAATAGGAATAGATGAATGCGAGGTATTGCCCTTGTTTTTGGGTCCAGGTGGCGGCCATTCCCTTCAAGATTTTCTGTGGAATCCCATTTACACCCTACCCCCCAGCTTTGTACGGGCGCTTATCTGACGTTAAAGGCGATTGATAAAGAAGAATGCAGTGGAGGCGGCGGGAATCGAACCTATCGTCATTGCGGGAATGACGGCCTACCTACATGACTAATATCAAAAGACTTATTCGGTTAGCACCTGTGCAGATGATGGAGGCTGCGCCTCGGTTTATGCACAGCAGATATACACAGGCACGGTAACACTGGCGAGTGTGGAAGGGGAAGGGACTTTTGCCGGTCAGGCAATGTCCCAACATTGCACGGGTTTGTGTGACGTGGGGTGTGACGGATTTTGTCGCGGGATCGGAACGATTTAGGTCGATGAAGGGCGGAGGCGGCGGTCTCCCCATCCCGCTCCCCTCTGGCCCGGTTTTACCGGCGCGCCAGCACGAAGATGGATTCCATGGGCAGGGCCAACCCTTCCCCGTCGATGCGATCCGCCAAAAGAGCGGCAACGTCCTGGATAATTTCCGCCAGCCCAACCTCCCCCAATGTTGCCAGTATCTTGCCGGTACTGCGCGAGCCGCTGGCTAAGATTTCCACCCATTCCTGTGAAGAGGCGAAACGGGAAATGCGGGAGGTTTGCTCGCACACGATCTCACTGAACCCCGCCGCTACAGCCATTTCACGAATCCGGCCCTCATTCCCAAGAGAAAAGGATCGCTGGCCAGAACTGGCGTCGATCCCCTTCCGCTCCATAGCTCCAAGGACAGCGGCGTAGCCGGGGTTATGCTCAAGGGGCAGCCACAGGCTGACACCGATCCTCCCTCCGGGTGCCAGTACCCGATAAATTTCTTGGACGCCCTTGCCGGGTTCGGGGAGGAACTGCAGACCCTGCTGGCACAGCACCACATCGAATCGTGCATCCTCGAAAGGCATGGCCGTGGCGTCCCCTTCGTGGAAATCTATCCTGACGTCCGCGGATTTTGCCAGCGCCCCTCCCACCGAAACCATGCCCGCATCCAGGTCGATTCCCGTTACTGTACCCGACGGCGAGACGTATTTGGCCGCCGCACGGGCAACGGCCCCGGTGCCGCAAGCCACGTCCAATACATGTTCGCCAGACTGCAAATCCGCAAAATACACAAGTTTTTCCGCCCACGGGCCGAATATGGCGGGAACCATCCAACGCTCGTAGGCCTCGGCTTGTGAGGTGTCGATCATCTGTTCGCTCATTGCGCCTCCCCGTTGGTTTCTTCTCTACCCGACATTCCCCAGTTGGAGCCACCCACACATCAAATACGACCCAGCGAATCTTCGGTACTACGATATTGGAAGTGGAATCCACATCATGCCGGTCGTTCACCCATTTTTAATAAGCCGCCACCTTGTGAGCCCTTCTCACCCCACCCAAAAAAATGCCCCCACGGCGTCCTACCAAGGAGGGCTGTGACCAACTTCCTCGGGGACGGGTTGGATCGAACCGCAAGTCGCGTTATCGAGTCCATTTGAATTCCCGTCAGCTGACTGCCTTGATGCCGGTTGCTATGACAAACTCCCCAGGAATTTCGTAAGCGGTTCCTCGGCGGTAGGCTGCAATGGATTCGAGGTACTCGGTGTGAACTTTCTCCCGGGTGCTTTCGTCGAATCGCTTGTAGGCCAAAGCCACTGGCCCCCCCGCAAAGGCGGCAAGGCAGGCTTCCTCGCCGTTGGCATAAGCTAAGGTTGAGGACAACCGTTCGCACCGAATGTCGGTAAAACCTGCGGTGGTGAGCGCCTGTTCAAGCACCCCTTCCCCACCAAGCTGGAAGAATAGAGGGCAGACCTCGGACTTTACCCGCGCATCTACAATGGGAAATATTTCGGCCCACCCGCAATTGCCGCGCAGGCCCCACACCAGCACGGCCATTCTGGCGCCCGGCTTGAGCACGCGGTGCATTTCACGCAGGGCTTGCACTGGTTCGGGGACATACATCAAACCCAGAGAGCACAACGCCAAATCGAAACTGTGATCCTCCAACTGCAATTCCTCGGCCCCCATGCGCTGAAAAGTGGCATTGCCGCAGCCTCGCGCCGCGGCAGCCCGGCTGCAGGCATCAACCATTTCATCGGACAGGTCGGTACCCACCACAGCGCCATTGGCGCTAACGAAATCCGCAACCCGAAAGGTAACAAGCCCCGTACCGCAGGCAACGTCGAGAACGTATTCACCGGCTCGTGGTTTGGCCACCTCCAGCAGCCGCTCCTGCGCCAAAGCCAGTTGGCGATGCCAGTATTGCTCGTAAAACCCGGCTGCCTTGTCCCAGCCATAGCGCTGCACGCGGCGCTGCAGGCGAGCTTCCATGTTTCCGTCCTCCACCTACTGGGCCACCGCCTTTGGCGTGGCGCTGTCTGGCGCTGTCACATTCAGTGCAATGTCTACACTGATCGGCTGGGCGACGACGTGCAGTTCGGGGCTGTGGGTATCGGCGAAGGCCACCGCCCGCTCGATCTCTTCCCGCGGAGCCGCACTGACAATTTGAACCCGCACGCGGAACGCCTCGACACCCGGCGATACGGATTCGTCAATTCCCAACATGCCGGAATGGTTGGCGTTGCCCTCCAGTTCCACCCGGATATCCTCGTACGGCACATCACGCTGCGCAAACCAAAAGGCATACCCGGTAGCCAGACAACTGGCCAGCCCCATGCGCAACAAATCCCCAGGCGAAGGGGCCGCGCCCTCGCCCCCAACCCCCGTGCTCATGTCAGAGACCACGGTGCGGCCCTCGGCTTCCATCTCACATTTCAGCCCACCCACCATGCGGGCGCTGACCTGCTTGGTTGTTAGTCCGATGGATGGCTTCTTCTTGACCGCGTTGATCGTTCTATAGACCGCTGCCTTGATGTGTTGTGGGCTGCTCATTGGAAGTTTCCTCCCTGCAAGATTTTCTGATTTAATGGATGTGGCCTGTTCGGCATAGGGGCATTTGTCTCCCCTTCAGCGGCACGCATCAGGGCTTCACCACAACGACTTTACTGAATTACTCTTGACATCGTCTCCCCATACCTTTCAATCTTTGGTAATACTGGAATGATTTAATACGAACGGACGTGCTAAATGTCAAGCAAGTTAATTGGAAAAGATCCAGCGGCGTCCCAAAAGGGAAATTCCGGGGTCAGGAAGCAGCGCAAGCCGAGGCAGGATGGGATACGCACGCGCAGGGCTGTACTTGCCGAGGCAACGTCGCTGGCGACCGTGTACGGGCTGGAAGGGCTTTCAATCGGCAGGCTGGCCGAGCTTACCGGGATGAGCAAGAGCGGCCTGTTCGCCCATTTCGGGTCGAAGGAAAATTTGCAGCTGGCTATCGTCGCGACGGCAATGAAATTCTCCTACCTGGAGTTCGCCCGACCGGCCATGAAAGCTGAATCTCCCCTGGAACGGCTTTGGGGCCTGTGCGATTACTTCCTCAACTTCGTCGAGCGGCAGGTTTTTCCGGGCGGCTGCTTTTTTACTGCGGTGACGGGGGAGATGAACGCCCTTCCGGTGCCGGTGCGGGAACAGATCGAAAAGCACCAGCTGGGGTATTTGCACCTGCTGACGCGCTGCGCCGAGGAGGCCATCCAGACTGGAGAGTTGAAAACCCCACTGGAGGCGGATCAACTCGGTTTTGAACTGCACGCGCTGATCATCATCGCCGACCTGCGATACGTCGCCCATCGGGACGCCTCCGTGCTTGAGCGGGCCTGGGCCGGTGTCCAGCGCCTGCTGGGAGACAGCAGTCGGCTGCGCCGTGCCGTCTCGGATTGAGGGAGGCTTAAACCCCCTTTCAACGGGAGATTTATCTCTCTCGATTTCACTGCATATGCACCATCTTGATCCTCTGCACCACCCTCACCTCCACCCCCATCTCCCTGGCGATCTTGCGGATGCCTTTGTCCCCTCCTGCTGATGAAGGTACAGGTTAATCTCAAGGAGAAAATCCGGCTCAGTTTGTCTCATATTTCATGTGCACTGATTGCCCGGAAATCCTTCAAATTCTTCTGTTTTTGTGTCATAATAACTTATGAGAATAAATCTTCACATATTCTATTATGGAAGGTATTTCCGGCATGGAAACCTCCAATTCACTCACAATCATCGAGCAGAATCACCCGGCCTTGCAACCCTCAGCGAACCCTGTTGCCGTTTATCTTGCTTCCCTAGGGTCAGGATCACGCCGGGCAATGAAACAGGCTCTACGGGTCATTGCGGAACTGCTAACCGGCACAGAAACCGATCCGGCTTCTCTTCCTTGGTGGAACATCCAGTATCAACACACACAGGCCATCCGCAGTTTGCTGATGGAGCGGTATTCTCCGGCCTCCACCAACAAAATGCTCGCAGCCCTACGGGGGGTGTTGCGGGATTCCTGGCGGCTCGGCTTCATGGACGCCGAAACCTATCACCGGGCCATCGACATTAAAACTGTGAAAGGCAACACGATCCCGAAGGGCCGGTCGTTGGGATCGGGTGAAATGGGTGCCCTTGTGGCCGATTGCCTGAGTGATCCATCACCTGCGGGCATCCGGGATGCGGCAATCCTGGCACTGCTGTATGCGGCTGGACTGAGGAGGAGCGAGGTTGTGGGTTTGGATTTGGCCGACTACGACAACGAGACTGGCAGCCTCAAAATCGTGGCCTCCAAAGGCAATAAGGCCAGAATGGTGTATCTGGGGAACGGGGCCAAGGCTGCCATGACTGGGTGGATCAATGTCCGGGGTGACGATATGGGGCCACTACTGTACCGCATTAGGAAAGGGGGCAAAATGGTGGCCGGTCGTCTGACCGATCAGGCCATTTGGGTGATATTGGAAAAGCGGTTCAAGGCCGCGAAGATTAAGGCGTTCACCCCCCACGACCTCCGGCGAACGTTTGCCGGAGAGATGTTGGATGCGGGTGTGGACTTGGTGACGGTGCAAAAGCTCATGGGCCATGCCTCACCAGTGACCACTTCCCGCTACGACCGCCGGGATGAAAAGACCAAGATGGAGGCTGCCACCAAGATTCACTTTCCGATGGCCTAACTTCCGAATTTACATCTTCATTAAATTTGGAAAAACAAGATGATTTCCGCCGACAATTGACCATCTGGATAAATAAAATCTAGACCATCTAGATTCCGCTGAGGTATTTAGGGGAATATCTATCTCCCATTTTAATTTGCGCAAGGTATCGGGATAGTGTGAATTTTCGTTAGTCCATGTGTCTTGCTTGAATTGCCATAACAGGCCGACAACGTTGAACGAAACAATGTTTCTCCAGGGACTTCAGGTACAATGCCTCGTTGGAGTCTACGGTTGGTGCTTCTCCACGGCTGTTTTCAAAAGTGATGCATCTTTAGCCTTATCTCGCTCATAGTTACCATCTAATATGGTATCAAGAATAGCTATTGCATCTCGAAAAGATTTGAGACATTCATCCTCATCTTTTAATTTATCGACTATTGATTGGCAGTATCTCTCAAACTGATTAGAAGTCATTGCAGTATCGGATTCACCTGCAATAATAATACGAACAATTGCCAATAGGTGATATTTAAAAGGGCGATATTTTGAATCTAGAAAGTTTTTTCGTGCGAATGACTCGAAACGATAAAGAGCGAGTGCACTTGCGTAGTAGGCAATTGGTGGATGTTCTGCGATAAATATTTTTGATTCAATACTCTTTAAAAGAGTCCCATAATACCGACTAGCCTGATGCGGGAGCTGAAGAAACATTGAAGAAAATGATCTAATTTGGCTGGATATACTTACGATTCTTATCTTCTCTATACCACTGCTTGATCGGTATTGCTGTGAGCGTCTTTCGTAGTAGAGTTGGCAATCACCAGTAACCGCATAATAGTAATCTTCGAGTGCCTTCTGATAGTCGGTTAGTGCTGTTAGCTCTTCTGTCTTGACGGGTGTTTGTCGGTTTGTGGCCTTAATTATTTTGTTCTTAACTTCGCTATCTTGTGATACGATCAATTTAATCGGAATATGAACTGGTTCCTCCAAACTTGCTATGTTGTTGTACAACACATGACTTGTTTGGCAACCATTCACTATTTGATAGTCCTCAACACGGCTGTCCGGTTAACTTGTTCGAACATGTATTCACAGCATTGAAATAACA
>CAZOXD010000100.1:0-17217 GCA_964583525.1 uncultured Pseudomonadota bacterium | reverse complement strand
ATCGTCCACATCGATCCAAAAACGCCCCTTGGTGTCCAGTGCTTTCGCCCGTCCCTGGGTTCCCAGCAGCCGCATCCCCCCGGAAAGGGTACCGTCGTTTTGCTCCCTTACGCTGGCCTCCAAGGCATCGAAAATTGCCGGGGTGCAGTGGAACAGGCCCGTATCATATCCGTGACAGCCGTCCAGCCCCTTGCCTATGGCGGTGATATGCTCACCGTCCAATTTCACACGGGTGACGTCCTCGGGATCCACCAGACGATTTTCCAAATCGCGGTCCACCGCCAGCACCACCTCCCCATCGCGCAGGGGGTACGCCACCAAATCCCTGGCGGTTCTTGGGTCGAACAAGTGGTCGGACATGGACAGGATAAAGGGTTCGGTCAGGCGCTCCCGTGCACGAAGCACAGACAGGCCATTATCCCCTTTCCAGTCAGGGTTGTAGAGGGTGTCAATTTGCACCCGAAGCTTTTCGGACAATTGTTGCAGGAAGGCGGATATGGCCTCTGCCTGGTAGCCGGTGACCACCAGAAAAGAATCGGCGCCCGCTTCCATGCCCGTGCGGACAACCCGCTCGATCAAGGGAATTCCCAACAGGGGAATCAAAGGTTTGTGGGGCCCCCGGCGCCGCAGCCGGGTGCCCTCGCCCGCGGCGATAATCAGCCACTTCAATTGGGTTGCCCGCTCTGCCCAATGATGAAATCCTCCACCATCTGAAAGGCCTTATCGTCGGAAAACTGCTCCATGGGATGCTTGCAGAAATAGGCCGAAGGCCCCTTGAGTACGCCCCCTTCACCCCGGTCCAGGGCCAGCTTGGCGCACCGGATTGCATCGATTGCGACCCCCGCCGAGTTGGGGGAATCCTCCACGGAGAGCCGGAGTTCCAGGTTCATGGGCACGTTTCCGAAAAGTTTGCCTTCCATCCGGATGAAGCAGACCTTGTTGTCCTTTTGCCAGGGAACGTAATCGCTGGGCCCCACATGAATATTGAAGTCATCCAGGCGAGTGGCCGCCGCCGCTTGCACGGCCTCGGTTTTCGACTCCTTTTTCGAGACGAGCCGGGTCATGTTGAGCATGTTCAAAAAGTCGGTGTTTCCACCGGTATTGAGCTGGTAGGTGCGTTCCAGCTTTACCCCGCGCTTTTTAAACAGTTCGGTCAGCACCCGGTGCGTGATGGTGGCCCCCAGTTGGGACTTGATGTCGTCACCGATCAGAGGCAACCCGGCTTCTTCGAAGCGCCGCGCCCATCGCGGGTTGCTGGCGATGAATACGGGAATGTTGTTCACGAACGCGGCTCCAGCCTGGAGAGCGCATTCCGCATAAAACTGCGTCGCTTCTTCGGAACCCACCGGCAAATAGTTCACGACCACATTGGTTTTGGCCTGGCGGAATGTTTCCACCACCTCTTCCATGGAGGGTTCGGGTTCATCACCCGGTTGGAAGGTTTGATCATCGGGGTAATTGGCCATGTGCTCGGAATAACCATCCAATAATTTGCCCATGCGAACCCGGGTGCCTAACGATGGAAGGTCCGGAAAAAATACGGTGGTGCAGTTGGGGGGGCGGAAAATGGCTTCGTGCACGTCTATCCCCACCTTTCTCCGGTCGATATCGAAAGCGGCCACGACCTCGATGGATCCAGGGCTATAAGGTCCGATATACCGGTGCATCAGTCCCACGCCGTCGTCGATTGCCATTTCCCTGTAATAGTGAATTCCTTGAATTAGGGAACTGGCGCAGTTGCCTACTCCCACGATCCCAACTTTGATTGTGCTTTTTTCCGTTGTTTCCATAGTCCTCAATTTTATTTAAAAGATTGACAAAAAATCGAGCAAAACTTGGTGAGAAACCGCGCTGCCCAAGTAAACCTGGCTAGAGTCTACTTACCGTATTGAAATAAAACGGTGGAAGGCGGTTAGAGAAACCCCGTTGGGGCTTCATGCTCCCAGGGGAGGATGCCGGGGAATTGTGTGGCTGAAAATCGGATCCTTATCTCCGGTTTCATGAGTTGGTCTCCTCCTCAACAAAAAGAAAAATTCCCCTGCCAAGTCCTGGACTCTGCAGGAGCAATTCGCTTTAATATGAGTCCGTGAAAGGAAATGGCATGGAATGCCATTTTCCAATCATATGGGAACACGGCAGGATTCGCGGACCGAAAACTCTAAATCGGTTTATCGGGGAATGGAACAATTTTTCCGATCGATTCCCCGGAAATCCTGTGACGTCTGCGGAAGACCTTTATTATCACAAATGTTCCCAAGTAGTGCAAAAAATTTTTACCAGGGTGCCGCCGGCCGCGCTCCCCCACCTGTTCTGCCCCATCCCCCCCCGATTTCCCCCACCAAAAAAAGGACTCACGGTTTCCCGCAAGTCCCTTCGCTTTTCCCTTTAGGAGTGTAGGTGGCTTGCCCCCTGCCGGGGTGAAAAGGGGCCGACGTAAATTTAACGACAGCCCCGGTAGTCGCCATGGGCAAACATCGCTTCCGGAGGCACACCTTTATGTATTGCGTTTTTAGAATTGTTCACAGGCCTGCTAAAACTCCAGCACCGGCGACCTCACCCCACCCGCGGAAAAAGACATGCGCCTGGGTGGAGAGGATGTCCCGGCAGGAAGAGCCATTTCCCCAAGGAGGGAGGACTTCGGGAACTTCCCAAAAAAACTGAATCCAGGGGGAGTTAGGCAAATAAATTGCACGTAAATATCCGATGAATGACAAAGTGGCCGATCCCAAACCAGTACGGAATTTAACGGAGCAAACCCATGCGCATCCTGCTGACCACCATCGCCGTTATACTTGCGGCTAGCACCGCCCTGCAGGCCCAGGTCGCGGCCCCCAAGCTCAACCCCTTCTCCACCACCACCATTACAGCCTCCAACCCGGCAGTGCTCGTCTGGGGCGGGCCGACCCGGGCGGGAATTGGCTATTTGGACATGAATATGACCGACAGGCCCGTTGGGGGACCGGACGTCGAACAGGCCACCGGCAGCGGAGGGGTGTTACAGTTTGATTGGGTGGGCGAGAGTTTGGCTTTTCACGCCGAAACCTTGGCCATATCCTTGGACCTCATCCCCGCACTCGGGGGAGGCTCATTTGAGATTGAAAATACTGTCCTCAGCGCCGCCTTTCAGGTGGGGGAAATAGTTTCCATTGGCGCCGGGCTGGAATCCAACTTGGTTTCCGGCACCGGGTTTGAAGAGGAGGAGACCCTTCCTCACTTTGGGGCAACGCTACGCTTGGGCGAAGTGTTTTACCTGGGCGCGGCCCTGGGAACGGAGACCTTCAAGGATCTCACCGGGGAGGTGGACTTCTCCGTGCAGCGCTTGGGAATCGGGCTGCATTCCCGGGACGGTGATTTCGGTTATCACCTGGACGTTTACCAGCAGACCAGCGATTCCGCTACCAACACCACGGGAACCAGCGTCGACGAGGAGGAAACCATGGGCTGGGTGGTGGAAGTGGTGCTGATGGGCGGCCTGTTGCTCGGAATTGAATCCGCCTCCACCGACGAGACCAGCCCCGTCGGGGTTGCCGGGGATGTGGTGGATCACACCATGGTTTCCGTAGGCTGGGCCGGATCGGAGGGATTGTCCCTCATACTGAGTGTTTTCGAGGAGGAGACGACCGATACCGCCGGCAATATCACCGAATTCGCTTTCACCTTTCTGGGAGTGGCCTGGATCTTCTGATTGCCGGCCTGACAGGGAGCGCGGAGGCATGCCGCATCCACCCTCCCTTCGTCCCCCATCTCAGCGCAGTCCCACCTCAGGAGACGGCGGCCAGACGGCTGTTGGACTCATCGAAGAGGCGCAGGTTCTTTTCCACGTCGTAGGTAGTTTCCAACAGCGATTCCGCATTCCATTCGCTGCGGGGCTCGGTGAAGAAATCCCCCCCATACACATGAAGGGCCCCGGTGAGGCGGGGGATGGGATTGGTGACCGAGTGAATCACGTCCCGGCCCAGCGGCGCGGCGTCCTTGGGGGAAAGCGCCTTGGCTTGCACGGGGCAACCCTTCGGAAATTTTCCCCAAAGCCGGATTCATAGGTCTTGGGCTGAAAAATTGCATATAAATTTTCGGATAAGACTGTGTGGTTTAATCGGAATTAGATAGAAATGAAGGGAGCAATATCATGCGCGTTCTACTAACCACAATCGCCATTTTACTTGCGGCTTCCACTGCCCTGCAGGCCCAGATCGCGGCCCCCAGGCTCAACCCCATCACCCCCAGCATAATTTCAGCCTCCAACCCGGCGGTGTTCGTCTGGGGTGGGCCGACACGGGCCGGGCTTGGATATTTCGACATGAATTTGACTGACAGGCCCGTTGGGGGGCCGGACACCGAAATAGCCTCCGGGAACGGAACGCAATTGCAGTTTGATTGGGTGGGCGAGAGCTTCGCATTTCACGCCGAAACGATCGCCATTACCTTGGACCTTATCCCGGCCATCGGCGGTGGCACATTTGAAGTGGATAAGGACGCCATCGGCGCCGCCTTTCAGGCGGGCGGCTTGTTTTCCATCGGCGCCGGGCTGGAATCCGGATCGATTTCCGCCCAGGGTTTTTTAGAGGAGTCATCTCTTCCTCTCTTGGGCGGGACGCTGCGCCTGGGCGAGGTGTTCTATCTGGGAGCGGTATTGGGAACGGAGACCGTTAGCGACGCCGCAGGGGATGTGGATCGTTCCGTGCAGCGGTTGGGGATTGGGGTACACTCCCGGGAAGGTGATTTCGGTTATCACGTGGAGGTTTATCAGGAAACCAGCGATTCCGCTACCAACGCCACCACGGGAACCAGCGCCGACCAGGAGGAAACTTCTGGCTGGGGAGTGGAGGTAGTGCTGATGGGCGGCCTGTTGCTCGGGATTGAATCCGCCACGACCGATGATACCAGCCCTGCCGGGGTTGCCGGGGATGTGGAGGATCAAACCCTGGTCTCGGTGGGTTGGGCCGGTTCGGAGGGACTATCTATCGTGCTGAGTGTTTGGAACCAGGAGGAAACCGCTACCAACGGCGATATTAATGAATTCGCCTTCACGTTCCTGGGATTGTCCTGGATCTTCTGATTCCTGGACTGATAGAGAATGCGGAAGCGCGTCGCATCCACTCTACCTCACAACTGCCCGGAATCGTCCCAGCTTTCCAGGCGCTCCAGGTAGGCGGGATCGGCGTAGCGGCGGGGATCGAAGGCGGCGGCATAGGGCGGGAGGGGGCTGCCGGTGAGATGGGCGGCCAGCAGTTCCCCCGCCGCGCAGGAGGCCATCAGGCCGAAGCCCGACAACGCCCCCAGCACCCATGCGCCCTCGATGGGATTCTCAGCGGGAGCCGCATCGGGCAATTGTCCAATGTGTGGTCCCGGGTGCGGTCCGCAGAGGAAACGGTTTTCCCTGGTGCGGGTGTAATACCCCCCATCCACGAACGCCCTGGGAATCCGCTCCAGATACGCCTTCAGCCCGGGCACCATGGCCGTCATGCCCCGCAGCACCACCTCCGTGAAATAGGGGTCCTCGGGCAGCGGGAAGATTTCCTTGGCGGCGATTGGACGATAGGCCCAGAGCATCAGGACATTGGCGCTTGCGGCGCCTCCCTCGGGTCGGGCATGGACGCCGGGAGGCAGTGCTTCGGCAAGCCAGCGGGTGTCGGGCGATTCCCGCAGCGCCGCCCGCTCTTCCGCGCTCCAGGGCAGGGACTGTCCATCCTCCCACACCAGCAGGGGCGCCTCGCGGGGGACCACCCCCCGAGTGTCCGGAAACGAGGCCTTGCAGTGTCGCTCGGAGTACACCGGCAGTTCCGCGCCCAGCAGGCTCCCCACGGATTTCAGCATGGGTCCGGCTGCGTTGACGAAATGCCGGGTGGGGATGGTGGCGATGGCGGTGGCGGTGACGCCGTCCCGCAGCACCTGGACGGAATATACCCGGCCCCTGTCCACCCGGCCTCTTTCAACCCGGTTTCTTTTAAACTCCAATCCCACCACCCGTGTCTGGAGCAGGCGCACTCCCGCGTCCCTGGCCCGCTCCAGCAGGTACATTCCCAATTGCTGGCCGCTGAACCAGCCGCAGCGCCGGGCATGGAGCACGGCCAGGGTTTTGGGGCTCAGGTAGGGAAAATGGCGGCGGATCAGGCCGGTATCCACGATCAGGTCCGCCCCATCGGGTTGACCACGGTAGCCCTCGGCGGGCGCGGGCGCATAGGCAGGCGCTCCATCCTTCCCGTCATGGATGCGGATTGGCCCCGCCCCCTGGGCCTCGGCTTCCCCGGCGATTTTCTCGAAACCGGTGGCGCGCTCCGCTTCCGCCGTGGCGAAGAGGTAGCCGCGCCGATTGAGGCGGAACACGTTTTCGTTTTCGTCCGCCAGTTCCTCCAGCAGGCCGATGCTGCGGTTCATCAGGCGCACCATGGCGCCGTCCTGGCCGGGCCACCAGTTGCGGTAGGCCTCCGTGGACTTGTCGCTGGTGAGGGTGAGCGGAGGCCGCTCGTCCACCAGCACCACGCCTTTCACGCCCTGCCGCACCGCGAGATGATACGCCGCCGCGATGCCGGCGATGCCCGCGCCGCAGATCACCACTTCGGCCGTGGGAGGAATGGAGAGCATGGAGATTTTCCTGGACGAAGGCGGCTGGGTGGTCAATCCTGGAGAATACCAGTCGTCCCTCCCCCGAAATCGCGTTGTGGAGGAACCCCGCTCAACTAAGCCCAATACTGTTCAGGTAAGGCGAGATCATTGAAAAAAACCGCGTCCTTCGAGACACTCGCTTCGCTCGTTCCTCAGGAGCGCGGCTTTTTTCCGTGTTCCTGAGGAAGGCGCCTCAGGCGCCTGTCTCGAAGGGCACGGAAAAATCAGATGAATTTCATGCTCCTATTCTTAAGTGAACCGTATTGCCACTAAGCCATACCGGAATGCGCAAAGCCACCCTCATCTCCACCTACGATCTCGGACGGCAGCCCTTTGCCTTGGCCTCGGCGGCCGCCTGGCTGGAAGGTGCCGGCATCTCCGTGCGCTGCGTGGACACGGCGCTGGAACGGCTGGAGGAAGATTTGGTGCGCGGGGCCGATCTGGTGGCCTTCTCCATTCCCATGCACACGGCCACCCGGCTGGCGGCCAGCCTGCTGCCCACCGTCCGCCAAATCAATCCCTCGGCGCATATTTGCGCCTTCGGTCTCTATGGCCCCATCAACGAGGCCTACCTGCGCAGGCTGGGGGTGGACACGATCCTGGGCGGCGAATTCGAGGAAGCGCTGGTGGCCCTGGCGCTGTCCCTGCCCCTACCGTCCGCCGGGAGTCCCCCGAACGGCGGGGGACAGCATGCGCCTCTGATCTCGTTGGGCCGGCAGAAATTCAAGGTGCCCCGGCGAACGGGCCTTCCGAAGCTGGATCGGTACGCCAAGCTGATCACGGCGTCCGGAGCGGAAATGCCGGCCGGTAGCAGCGAAACGACGCGGGGCTGCAAGCACCTCTGCCGTCACTGCCCCATCGTACCCATCTATGGGGGACGCTTCCGGGTGGTGCAAAAAGAGGTCGTACTGGAAGACGTGCGGCAACAAATCGCGGCCGGGGCGGCTCACATCACCTTCGGGGACCCCGATTTCTTCAATGGCCCATCCCATGGAATCGCCATCGTGTCAGCGCTTCACCGGGAGTTCCCGCAACTGACCTACGACGTGACGATCAAGGTGGAGCACCTGCTGCGCCACGCGCGGCTGCTCCCGGTGCTCCGCGAGACGGGGTGCCTGTTCGTCACTTCCGCCTTCGAGGCGGTGGACGAACTCACCCTGGAAAAGCTGCAAAAGCACCACACCCGGGAGGATATCTTCGAGGCCGTTCATCTGCTGCACACAGAAGGATTGGCGTTGAACCCCACCTTCGTGCCTTTCACGCCCTGGACGACCCCGGAAAGCTATCTCGAATTCCTCGCCGTGGCGGTGGAACTGAACCTGGTGGATCAAATCGCGCCCATCCAATACGCCATCCGCCTCCTGATCACCGCCTCTTCGCACCTGTTGCCTCTGGAGGACATACAAGGCGTGACCGGACCGTTCAACGAAGATCAACTGATATATCCCTGGAAGCACCCCGATCCCCGTGTGGACCGGCTGTCCGATGAGGTGATGGATACCGTCAATGCCGGGCTCTCCCGGGAGGAAAGCCGGCCGGAAATATTCGCGCGGGTGGTGCGGGCTGCCCGGAGCGCCTTCGGAGATGGGGATGGCGAGCCTGTTCCGGGTGGCATCGCGGCCGGTATCACGGCCAACACAGCCGGTCTCTTACCGGATCCCTCCCGCCTGCCGGTCTTCACGCCCCGCATCAGCGAGCCCTGGTACTGTTGAGCGGAACCCACCGACCGGCAGTTTGCCGGACTCGATATCTAGCCCAATCCCGCGGAAAATAGAGGAGGGGATTCCTTGATCCTGGGCGGGCTTGAAGGATTCGTTGGCAGGAAGCGCCCGCGATTGCTATGGTGTTTTCCCGAATGCAAAATTCCAATTTCGATGCGGAGGGCACCATGGAACATTCGAAATCCGGCGATGCGTTGTTCGATGCGGATGAATTCGAATCCGAATCCGGGCAACCCCCTACGGTGAAGCTGCTGGAGGAAATCGGCGCTGCTTTCAACCGCCACGATGTGGAGGGTATTCTGAGCTTCTTCGCCGAGGAGGGCGAGTTCGTCAAGCCGGCGGGGCCGGACTATTTCGGGGAGCGGTTCGTGGGCAAACAGGTTGTGGGGGCGGAATTCGCCACGCTGTTCGCCGCTGTTCCGGATCTCCACTGGGAGCCCATCGCCAACTGGGTAAGCGGTGACAAGGGTTGCTCCGAATGGCGCCGCACGGGCACCACCACCGGCGGGGAGCGGCAGGATTGGCTGGGCTGCGACCTGTTCACCTTCCGCAATGGCAAGGTGATCAAGAAGGATTCCTATTTCAAGATCGTGCGGTAGGTTCTCGGTAGTTTCTCCGCCGCCGGCGGGGGACAACACAGGCTTGGCCCCGGGCCTGTCACCCGGAAGGCGGGGCGTCCTTTGCCAATCGTTCCAAATCGCCCGTTTCTCGCATTCTGGTATCCCGGATGACGTCGTGTAGAATCGAGGAAAGGGACCGGATGAGGACGAACGGGGGACCCGCGGACCAGGACAGGATGTCCGCCCCGCGCCAACCGATCGGGAACAGCTTTGGATGAACGAAAGTCCCTCAAGGCACTGGAAACCCGATCCGATCCAGAGCTGATTCGGTCGGTGCTCTCTGGCCATCGGGATGGATTCGGCCTCTTGATGGAGCGCCACCAGCAGCCCATCTTCGCCTATCTCTACCGGATGCTCACCGGAGATCGGGAAACCGCCCGGGATCTCACCCAATCGGTCTTCCTGAAGGCCTATCAGAATCTGGCTTCCTTCGACCTGGAGCGGCCTTTCCGGCCCTGGCTGTACCGGATCGCCCACAACGAATCGGCCAATCATCTGCGCGCCCGCTCCCGGAAAAAGGAAGTGGGCATGGAGGAATCGCTGTGGAAAACCCTGGCCGCTCCCCCGGAAGGCACGCCGGAGGCCGTGCGCAGTGATGAGGAAGACCGTCTCGCCGTCCTGCATGCCCTGGAAATGCTCAAGCCCAAATACCGCGAGGCGCTGATGCTCTTCTATTTCGAGGACCTGTCTTACGAGGAAATCGCGCAGGTGCTGGACAGCAACATGGGAACGGTGGGCACCCTGATCCGGCGCGGAAAGGAGAAAATGAGGAAATTACTGGAAAATCCCTGACGCCCGGTTTTGCCATGTAGCACAGGTCTGACAGGAAGAACCGGCCCGCAACGAAAGAAGAGGGATGCGGCCGGTGTATTCACTCATGAGAGAATCCGCCCGCCGAATCAGGAATTGCAGTGAAACCGGAAGAGGAACCGATCCAATGAAATCGCACAGCACCATGATCGAAGACCGGATCAGGGCCGCCAAACCCACCGCGCCGGCTCTGCCGCCGGATTTCAGCGCCCGCGTGATGGCCGGGATCCCAGGACAGGAGCTTGCCATCCTCCCCGCCCGCACGGGCAGGGTTCGCCGGCGTTTATATCTGGCGGCGTCCGTGTTCATATTGGGGTTGGGCATTCTCCTGGCCAACGGCGCGGTCTTCGAGGTCACCATGAACGGCAACCTGGAATTGCTCTATTTCGGGTCCCGGTTTCTCGGTTCATTCATTGCCCTGCTTCCCTTCGATCTGTTGGCTTCCGCCGCCCTGCTGGCGGGAATCACCGTGTGGCTGCTGCATCGGGGAAGAGTGGCCCGGGTGGCCCTGACCTGGCTGGTGATAACGGCCTACGGAATTACGGCGGCCGGGGGGGTCGCCCTGGCGGAAAGCGGAGTCAACGAAAAGCTGCGGGATTGGATCGTGGAGAACGATGCGGATCTACCGGGTGTGAGCGGCTATTACCGCCACCGGGCCCATTACCGGATACGCCACCCCGGTTTCCGCATGGGGAGGGTGACGGAGGTGGAAGCCACGGCGGCGCGGCTGGTCACGCCCACGGGAGAGGCGTATTGGATTACCCTTCCTCCCGGGTTGCGACCCAGCGTGGGCGACCACCTGCGGCTGGGCGGCAAGGAATCCGGTGGACGGTTCATGGCGGACGAAGGACAGCTTTGCAACCCGAAGCGCACCATGCGCTATTTCCATCCCATGCCGATGGGGGGAGGAGGTCCCATGGGCCGTGGCCGGATGGAGATGGGCGGAAGGATGAATGGAAGAATGGGCGGTGGGATGGATGGAAGAATGGGCGGTGGGATGGGTGGTGGGATGGGACACCACCGGATGGGCGATGGGATTGGAAACCAATGGATGGGCGGTGAGCGCTGATTTCCACGATTCCGGACGCAGCCCCTTCCCAACGCTTTCCCGGTGTCCCCGCAATGTCCCTGGATCAATCCCGGCTCTTCGCCCTTTTCTGCAGGATTCCTTCCGTTCCCATTCCCGGCCCGGGAATTTTCACCTGCCGAATTTTTTTTTACCCACAAAGAAAGAATTTCCGCTCCGGGGTGTATTGCCTGATAAGAAACAGGGAACAGGGGAAGCATAATTTCCCGGCACGGGAAGAAAGGCAAGAACCTCATGAAAAAATTGATACTCATCGCCGCGAGCCTCCTGGTGACAGGAGGAGTGTTCGCCCTGATCGCCGCATCCAATGCCGCGGCGGACGCCGGCCACGAAGAAGGCTCCGCCTCTTCATCCACCTCGTCCTTCTGGGAGCATATGACGGAAATGCGCGACATCATGCATAATGCCCTGGTGAAAAGCGAGCCGCTGTCCAACGGCGTACGAATCGAGGTCACCGGGACTCAGCCCGAACTGATCGCATCCATCCAGGAAGAGTTCGCCTCCGATCGCCACGAGGTGAAAGCGCCCTTTCCCAACACGGAGGTTGCCACGGAAGTCCTGGAAAATGGCGTCGCCCTCGCCTTCACTTCCACCGATGGTGCCACGGTGGATAGGATTCAGGCCCAGGGAAGCGGCCTGTTCTATGCCATGCTGCGGGACAACATGCACGAACTGATGGCCGGCCAGGGAATGGGCGGAGGCCGGTTCGGCGGAATGCACGGCCAGGGATGGATGGGTGGCGGGATGATGGGCGGTGGCGGACAGTACGGCCCCGGACAGGGTGCGATGGGGGGTGGCATGATGGGAGGCGGGAATTACCGCTGATCCCCGAACCGTTTCTCCCCTCGATTACGATGGATTTTCAATGAAAAGCCGGGCTCGGGAAACCGGGTCCGGCTTTTTTCTCGTGCGCCTCCGGGCAACCGTGATTCCTGCCCGCCCCCTACTTGGTTCCATAGAGCCGGTCGCCGGCGTCTCCCAGGCCGGGGACGATGAAGGCGTCGCCGTTAAGATGGCTGTCCAGGGATGCGGCATAGACAGGAATCTCCGGGTGGGCGGCGGAAAACACCTTCACGCCCTCCGGAGCCGCCACCAGGGCCAGGAAAAGGATCCGCTCCCCCGGGATTCCCCGCTCCAGCAGCAGGTTCACCGCGTGGACGGCGGAATATCCCGTTGCCAGCATGGGGTCGGTGAGAATGAAGATCCGGTTGGATACGTCGGGGAGCTTCACCAGGTATTCCACCGGCTTCTTGGTAATCTCGTCGCGGTAGAGCCCGATGCTGCCCATCCGCGCCGAGGGCATCAACTCCAGCAATCCCTCGGCCATTCCCGTTCCGGCGCGCAGGATGGGGACGATCACCGGCTTTCTCCCGCCCAGGATGGCGCTTTCCATGGCCGTCAGGGGGGTTTCGATGGAGCGGGTGGTAAGAGGCAGATTGCGGGTGACCTCGTATCCCATCAGCAGCGCGATTTCCTTCATCAACTGGCGGAACTGGTTGGTGGGGGTTTCCCGCGCACGCATCAGGGTCAGCTTATGCTGGATCAGGGGGTGACCCAGGATATGCAGGTTGGGGAACTTCTCCGTATCGCTCATGAGGCCTGTTCGAGGGCAAAAAGGAACATTCGCTACGGATATTGCTACCGGTTGCGGAACGAGCGGGCGCATTCCAGCAACGCGTCCTCCAGGGCCGCCTGGAAGGCCGCTTCCTCTGTGTCCTCCCCTTCTTCCGTAGCGCCGCCGACCCCCCTGTTTCCATACCCCCCGTTGGAGCCGGAATCCACCCGGATGGTGAAGGGAATTCCGTCCGCTGTGCCCGGGATGGGTGTTACTTCCTTTCCGGTACCGGGGCGGGTTGAAGTGGGGATCTTCGCCCTGCCGGTATGGGTCTGCGATAGGTCCTCCTCCGGGACGGAAACCCTGCACACCACCACGGCCTCGCCGGACTCCAGGCGCCGTTCGGTGATCTCGTGGCGCCATTTGTCCCCAAAACGGGCCGTGAGCAGCCGTGCGCCTTCTCCCTGCAGGGGCGCATCCGCGGAAAGCCTGGCGGCAGCGGGCCGGGTGCCGCGCGGTGGGGGTGGCGGTGTGGGGAGCGGCGTGAAAGGTGCTGTTGGGGACCGGGTTACAGGGGGTGAAACATCCCGCGGGAGCGCGCCCCCCTCCAGGGGCTCCAAGGGCGTGGAGGCCGGGGCGTAGCGCGAAGCAGCCGGAGGTAACTCCGCACGGCGGGAGAACCCCTGCATCTTTTCGTTCATCCGTTCCCGATTGCGGCGCAACGGCTCGTCGAAAACGGAGGAATAGCCCGCAAGCTTGTCACGATGGCTGGCTGTCATGGCATGGACTTCCTATCGGTTCCGCATAGTCTTTCCTTCAACAGGGTTTTTCCTCCAACAATGTCTGTCCTTCAACTGGGTCCTTCCTCCAACATGAACCTTCCTTCACCATGAGCGGGATGGGAGCGCGTACCTGCAGCGTTCCCAGCGTCCCCCAAATCATGGTGCGGGTTGTCAGGGCAGGGACTATTCCTGCGACCACCAGCTTTGGAAGTCCCGCTGGGCGGCCGCAGCAAATTCTCCCGCGCCGGTGACCGATTGCAGGTACTCCAGGGTTTCGGGGAGGGAAACCACGTCGCCATACTTGGCATCGATGTCGAACAGGTTGGCTTCGTGGGGGCCTTCCGCCCGGTCGCCCACGCCCTCGCGCACCACCACGGTGTGGAAGCCGTATTGCAGCGAGTCGATGGCCGATGCCCGTATGCAGCCGCTGGTGGTGCATCCCGTCATGACGATGGTATCCACGCCCAGGCTCTTCAGGTAGCCGGCCAGGTCCGTGCCGAAAAAGGAGCTGGCGAATTTCTTGTTGACGATCTTGTCGCTGGGCTGAGGCTGGATGCGCCTGTCCACATCGCACAGGGGCGACCCCTTCACCAGCACGGCCAGGGAGGGCACCTTCTTGATGAACAACCCCGCATCGCGGAAGTCCGGCTCATAGGAGATGGTCGTATACACCACCGGCAGCCGGTTCAGGCGGAACACCGGCAGCAACTGATTGGTCACCTCCAACTGGCTGGAAAAATCCCCGCCCAGGGGCGAGGCCGGGTCGGTAAACCCGTTGATGAAATCCACGATCAACAGGGCGGGCTTCTTCCCGTACCCGGAGCGCTCCGCAAAGCCTTTGCTCTTGTAATCCTCAAGGGTTTTCTGCCGGTCGAAATCCATGGCGCAATCTCCTGGGGAGGAGTTCAGAATTTCGGGAAGAATCGCACTCCAAACCAACATTCACTGGCTAATCCCATCCTTACGAACATTTCTGTCGAATGACAAGGGATCAAACCTGGTGCAATTCTGCAATGCTCTTTTACGCATCCCGCTTGATTTCCCGGCCCCGGGTTTGTATCTACACGGATATTCATTTCATCCGGGAACGCGTGTCCGGCCGTTCGGCGGCCACGTTGTCGATCCGGCACTTGGCTCCATCCGAACACCGGAGACTTTCCCCATGAACCGAGACCGAAGATTCAACCGACCCGGGTTCCGCCCGCCCCGTTCACAGCCACCGGGAGAGTTGCCGGGAGAGTTACCGGGAGAGTCCCCCGGCGCCTTGCCCACCCCGCCTTTCCCTCCCGGGATGGCCCCTGAGGAAAGTGGCGAGCCCCTCGCCGCTGTTCCCCAGGGCGCTACGGGATCTCCTTACCGCCCCCGTCCGTTGGAGATTTCCACGCCGGGCCGGAGCGGCTCCATCGGGTTCCGTCCCTACCGTCCCCCGGCCACGGGTGGAAAGAAGGAAATCCTGTGCGCCTTCGGAATTGATGTGGACGCGGTGGCGGGCTGGCTCGGCTCCTATGGAGGCGAGGATTCCCCCTGCGACATTTCCCGGGGCCTCTTCGCGGGGGAGGTGGGCACGCCTCGGCTGGTGCGGCTCTTCGACCGGTTCGGCATCAAGACCTCCTGGTTCGTGCCGGGTCATTCCATCGAGACCTTTCCCGACCAGATCAAGATGGTGGTGGATGCGGGGCACGAGATCGGGATGCACGGCTATTCCCACGAGAATCCCATCTCCATGACCCCGGAGCAGGAAGAGGTGGTGATGGACAAGTGCATCGACCTCATCGAGCGCATCGCCCAGCGCCGGCCCACCGGATACGTGGCCCCCTGGTGGGAGTTCAGCACGGTCACCAACGAGTTGCTGTTGAAAAAGGGCATTAAGTACGATCACAGCCTGATGAACCACGATTTTCTGCCGTTTTACGTGAGGGTGGGGGATAGCTGGACGCCCATCGACTATTCCAGGCACCCGGACGAGTGGATGAAGCCCCTGGTGCGGGGCCGGGAGACGGACCTCATCGATATTCCCGGCAGTTGGTACCTGGACGATCTGCCCCCGATGATGTTCATCAAGTCCGCCCCCAACAGTTACGGGTTCACCAACCCCCACGACATCGAAGAGCTGTGGCGCGACCAGTTCGACTGGGTGTACCGGGAATACGACTACGCCGTGTTCACCATGACCATCCATCCCGACGTGTCCGGGCGGCCCCAGGTGTTGCTGATGCTGGAGCGCATCTTCGAACACATCACCAGCCACAGTGGCGTGAAGTTCTGCACCTTCGACGAAATCGCGGACGACTTCCGCCAGCGCCATCCCCGCCAGACGGACGGATAGGGCCCTGTACGAGAAGTTCGTTCGTTATGTATTGGGGGCGTTGAGGCTGTTCGCTTGGCTTCAGAACTACCGGCGCATCGCCATTCGATATCAACGCAAGATCGAGAATTTCCTCGGTCTTCTCCACCATACCTGCGCAATGATTCTGCTCAGGTCATTTTGAGATGGCTTCCAGCTTCGAGTCAGGGGGAGCATGGCCGCTTTTGAAGCGATCATCCATGGCCGTCTTTGAAGTGATCAATGAGGTAGATTGCAGTGAAATATATTGAAAGTGGCCGGATCAAAGTAATCTTGGAGGAAACTCATGAAAGCGATTGTATACACAAAATACGGACCACCGGATGTTCTTAAACTTGAAGAGGTAGAAAAGCCTACTCCCAAGGACGATGAAGTCTTGATAAAGGTTCATGCGGCATCCGTAAATGCATCCGACTGGGAGTTCCTGAGAGGTACGCCGTTATATACCCGCATATGGGGGCTATTGAAGCCAAAACATCAGATACTCGGATCTGACATAGCGGGGCGGGTTGAAGCGGTTGGCGGAAACGTAACGCAGTTTAAGCCAGATGATGAGGTATTCGGGGACATATTAGGGTGTTGGGGCGGTTTTGCCGAGTATGTATGCGCTCCTGAAAATGCATTGATGCTGAAACCGGCCAGTATGACATTCGAGCAAGCAGCGGCCGTACCTCAAGCGGCAGTTGTCGCCCTGCAGGGTCTTCGCGATAAAGGACAAATTCAGCCAGGACAAAAGGTTTTGATTAATGGTGCGGGTGGTGGTGCGGGAACGTTTGCGGTGCAGATGGCCAAATCTTTCGGGGCTGAAGTGACTGGCGTGGACAGCACGGAGAAATTGGACATGATGCGCTCGATTGGTGCGGACCAGGTCATTGATTATACCCAGGAAGATTTCACCCAAAATGGGCAGCGTTATGACCTGATTCTTGATCTTGTGGCAACTCATTCGATTTTCGATTACAAGCGTGCTTTAAGTCCCAAGGGAATTTATGTCATGGTCGGAGGTTCCATGGCTCGAATTTTCCAGGTCTTGTTGCTGGGACCATGGATATCACTGACCGGGAGCAAGAAAATGGGGATCCTGGCGGCGAAACCAAACAAGGATTTGGATATTATAAAAGAGCTTTTTGAGGCCGGCAAAGTCGTACCTGTAATAGATAGACATTACAGATTAAGTGAGGTTGCTGAAGCTCTACGGTATCTTGGAGAAGGACACGCCCAAGGAAAAGTAATCATAGCTTTGGAACATAATGACAACACCTAACGCCGCCTTCAAAGCAACCTTGGAGGAAACTCATGAAAGCCATTGTATACACAAAATACGGGCCACCGGATGTTCTCAAACTTGAAGAGGTCGAAAAGCCGAGCCCAAGCGGCGATGAAGTACTGATAAGAATATATGTGGAAACCCCAGCGCCTCATCGGAGACAAGGCCTGAGACAGTGACAAGCTCGATGAACGCCTGAAATCAGAAAGGAACATTGAGATGATTGCGCCAAACCGGCGTGTTCCGAATCGGAGGAAACCACCCACACAGGATGGCCGGCCCCTGAAGCGATACAGGCGGCGGTGGAAAGTCAAGAGGCTGTCCGCTTGGCTTCGGAACAACCGGCGCATCGTCATTCGATATGAACGCAAGATCGAGAATTTCCTCGGTCTGCTCCACCATACCTGCGCAATGATTCTGCTCAGGTC
>CAZOXD010000099.1:3670-17414 GCA_964583525.1 uncultured Pseudomonadota bacterium | reverse complement strand
TTCCGCAACCGGGACAGCGAGGTGGATCAATTCCTCCATCCCCCGCTGGAACACCCGCAATTCGTTCTCGGCCGTCTGGAGTTCCTCCTCCTCGTTGCGTTTCCGCAATACCTCTCTCAGCGCCCGCACCAGATGCTTGCCGGAAAGCCGGGTCAGCCCGGCCAGGGCCGGCGTGACCAGGGCGCATCCCTGGAGCACCTTTCCGATGGTGCGGTCAGGCAATTCCGGAGAAGAATCTTCCTCGGCCGCAATGGAGAGCGCATCGATGGCGTACGCCTGGATCCGCCGCTGCCGGATTTCCCGGGAAATTTCCGGGGGGAGGTCATTCCAAATTGCTTCCTGGCGCGCCGCTTCCCCTTGTTCCAATAGTTTACATTGCAAAATGAGCGTGCCCTCGTCCTTCAGCCCGGCCAAAGGGTGTGCCTGACGAAACAGGCGGGGATCGGTGACCAGCACCAGGTCCACCGGGGCGTCTACCCCGTCGGATCGGATGGGCTCCTGTGCGGCCACCAAATGGAAAGCCACGGAATGTCCCGGCTTCACTTGGTCTGGCAGCGTGCGGGCCTTGACCTGAAGGCCGGTCAATTCGAATAAAATGTGGCCGAGATGTTCATCCGGCCCCCAGACTTCCCGGCCGGCCACGGCATACATCCGCACCGTAACCGCGTTTTTGGGAAGCAGGTCTGGATGTTCTCCGCCTTTTGCCTCCAGTCTTTTGACCCCTAGTCCCTTGATTTGGGGATAGGCATCCGACAGGGATTGCAGGTAAATTTCCTCCTTTGGGGAACGGGCGGGTTCCCGGTGGAAATCGCACGACAGCGCCAACTGCCGCCGCCCGGAGCCGGCTGGGAGCATGTTTTGCACCGCCCCGACCAAGTCCTCCGCCGAGGGTGTGGACTGACCGGTACCATAAAGGGCGCTATGGAGCAGAGGCGCATGGTCCAACCGCTCATAAGCCGCATATTCAGGGAACGGTAATTCCTCGCCCTTGGCGAGTCCGTTTTCGAGGCATTTGCCGACCGCTGCCCGCACTTCCAGCAGCAAGGGCGGGTCGCCGCACAGGGACGGGGGTGCCGCCTCCAGCACCACCACGCCCTTGCGCTTCGCCAACAGGTGGCTCAACCGCTCGCCTGGAAAGGGACGGCAGAGAGTGAGATCGGCCACGCCCACTTTGACGCGGTGGGCTTGGCGGAAATAATCGGCCACGGCCTCGGCCAAGGGAACGAGGCCTCCCCGCACCAGGATGAGATAGGAGGCATCCTCCACGCGGTAGGCTCCGACCCTCTCGTAACGGCGGCCCGTCAGGCGATAAAATTCGTCGAAAGCGGCGTCGGCGATTTCGGGCAGGTGCCCCGCATAAAACAGGGCATTGGCCGCCGCAGCCTGAGTGCGCGCATCGTTTCCCAGGGGCAGACCGGTGGCGGCCGGATTGTCGACGCTCCACGGTTCGGGAATGCGGCGTCGTGTGGGGCCGAATACCATCCGCTGGGCGGGGGTGGGGGCGTCGATGACCTGTCCGGGGTGTCCAGGAAAGGCCATGATCAAATCCCGCTCCGGCAACAGGATGGATTCGAAGCCCTGGGACACTGCCGGAATGTCCTGCACTACCAATCCTGGAACCAGCGCCTGTTCGGCAATACGGTGGGCGATCAGGGACAAATCCGCTGCAGCCTGCACGTTTCTGGAAAAGAGCAGGAAGCATCCGCTGTTCGCCACTAAGATTTCCGTGGATTCTGGAGACAACGAGGCTTGCGCACCCGAAACGGCGCCGCCGTCCACATGCACCACGGCGGGGAGGTGGTGTTCCGCCATGGACCGCAGGCTCTCCTTGCAGGCAGGGAGAGCGGTCGCGGAAATGAAACCAGTACTCCGCAAACCGGTGGAAGCCAAACCTGCCACGGCGGCAATCTGATCAGGCTCTCCTTCCACCCTCACGGCGATCAAAGGGCGTTCAAAGGCGTTCAATTGGCCCGCGGCGGCCTCCTTTCCCCAAAGCCAACCCATGCGGGTTGCCAGGGGAGCAGGCGCCTGGGAAGCGCCATCGCTGGCTTCCCGCTCGCAGGCCACCACCGCCCCGCTGCCATCCATCATGGCCGGAATTCCTGGAAACCTGAATTGTTTCGATGCCGGCATGCTTATCTTCCCGATTGCAGGAACTCCATTGATCCCGGTGAACTGGCTGCTTCATCCCACGGGCAGGGGTGAGTGACGGACGATCCGCTTCGCCTGGATGCCTTTGAGAGGGCCTTGCTTGCCATCCAGCCAGACGATGGCGCCCGTTGGACACCGTTGGATGATATCCTTTGAGGTGCGAAGGTTTTGTGTGTAATCCACCACAGCCAGATTCTCCGCCATCCACATCACCCCCTCCTGAGCATCCTGGACGCAGAGCCCGCAGGCGTTGCAGGCCACTTCGCATTCCGCCTCCGCCTCGTCTCCGAATGCCTCGTTCTTACAGGCCACCCATAAATGGCGGCTGACCGGTTGCAGAGAGAAAAGATCCTTGGGGCAAACGTCCACACAGTCTCCGCAGGCTGTGCACAAATCATCGTCCACTTGGGGAAGCGAGAATTCGGTCATCACGATCGCGTCGAAGATGCAAACCCGCATGCAATCATCCAAACCCAGGCATCCCCACGCACAGCCCTTTCCCCCGCCGGCCACCAGGTCGGCGGCGAGGCAGGTCTGCAATCCTTCATAACGGGCCCGCTGCCGGGCCACATTGGCGCCGCCCGCGCACGCCAGGCGCGCGACTCTTTTTTCCTCGCCTCCCACGTCCACACCCAGCAGATCGGCGATCTGCTCCCTGGCTTCCTCGCTGCTGGGCGTGCAGATTCCCGGCTGAATATTTCCGGAAACCACCTCCTCGGCAAAGGGGAGGCACCCGGGCTGGCCGCAGGCCCCGCAGTTGTTGCCGGGAAGAATCGCCTCCACCTGGGCGATGCGGGGGTCGACGAACACGTAAAGCTTCCGGTTCGCCACGGCCAATATGGCCGCCAGAACTCCGCCCAGGGCGACCATGGCCGTTATGGCGATCAGTACATTCTGCAAAACCATGGCAGCGCCTATAGCCTCAAGACATGCGATTCGGCGTCCGGATTCCCGCGATGGCCAAGCCTGAATCGACGAGACGCAGGACCGGATTGGCCGCCGGGAACATTCCCTTGAACGCAGTTCGTTTTCCGTCCCCGCTCATCCCCCCGGGGAATCCGCGTTGAGGAACGCCTCCATGTACTCCAGGTCGTGGCGTTGGTCCTCAACGATGAATTTCAGGATTTTTCGCAGGGAGAGCATTCCGCACACCAACTGACCATCCTCGGACAACGGGAGGTGACGGAAGTTCCTCTCCAGCATCAATTCCAACGCTTCCTCCGCTTCGGTTTGCGGATGGAGTGTCACCACATTTTTTGTCATCACGTCCCGCACCAGGGTCGTCTGTGGGTCGCGCCGCTTTAAGATCACGCGCAGCATCACATCTCTCGACGTAAGGATTCCCATGAGCTGCCCATGATCCGTAACGGTTATGGCATCGCATTCGACGGGAACGGTCGCCGCGACGGCGCGCTTTACGGTTTCCATGGAAGAAACCAGCACCGCGGGGGTATACGAAATATCCAGTAGATTCATACTCACCTCCCCTTCACAGGCAGATAACGGACAGCGGGCCCTGTTGCCTTCATGAACCCGGATGCGGTTTTCATGAGTGGATGAAATAACGTCGGAGGGGGAACCTCGCACACACGGACGATTCCCCCCTTCACTGCGGGCGTTCTCCCCCTGATCATCGACACGACCTCCGGTAATGGATTTGGCGGGTGCGAATCAGGGACAGGCCAGCTGCCGATTTCACTACCGGCAGGACCGGGAAATGCCGGATTCTTGAGAAGAATGCCGATGGACTGGAATCGGAGGGGGAATGTTCCGGCTTTTCAACGCGCCGGAATCCGGCGGTAGAGGAGGCCGCCCCCAGGATTTGCTGCTGGGTTGTGGCTATTACACCGGGAAATCCAGGAAATGGTTGCACTTTCATAGACCCTTCTCTTTCTCGAAAATCGAAGGATCCCCCCCAACTTTTTTCAGGAAACGCAACCTGGAGTCTGCTTGACCGGACGAAAGCACCGCCCCAGCAATAGGCTCAGGCAAATTTTATCCTATTCTAACAGCTTGGTAGGTATTCACTTTTGACATAAGTCAATTTCGGGGTGGAAAAAATCATTTTCGGGATAGATTTCGCTGAAAATGGGGGACAAGGAAGTTGCGTTTTCCTCTAAGTCTTTAATGGCACAAGATGTTACCACAATCGATAAGTTGATGTGGCTTGCCTTTAACCTTGCAGGCCACCCAAACTGTAATGGAACAGGCCGAACCGATGGCCGAAGAACTGGCATCCCGAAGGGCGTGATTTCCCAGCAGGGAGAAGATGATCCCGGACCCATGTTGAAGTGGATAGCGATTGCTTGGTTCTGGGCCTGGGCCTGGGCCTGGACGCCGGATGGGTACAGGCAAGACCTTTGTGGTTAAGGGTCATGGTGGTTGAGAGTCATGCCCATACTCCCCCTACAGGTATTTCCTGCCGTTTGAATTTCCACATCCGCCCATATCAACCATGGAATGAACAGTCATGGAAACCAATACGAACAACTCACTGGAGAATTTCCGGCTGCTCATTACGGGTGCTGGCTCCGGGATCGGGTTGGCCACGGCAACCCTGGCCAAAAACCGGGGAGCCCGCGTTTCAGGAGTCGTGCAGGGCAGGGAACAAGCCGAAGCGCTGGCTGCGGTGACCGGGACGGAAGGGGTCTTCGATGCGGACGTGACCGACTCGGCCCGCATGTCCGAAACGGTGGAACAGGCCCGGGAAAGAATGGGCGGGTTGGACGGGTTGGCTGCTTGCGCCGGGATATTTCAACATCTGGGGGGCGCACTCGCGGGAGGACTGATCGTGGGCATGGGGGAATCCGTGGGCGCCATGTTCATGCCCGGTTCCATGAAGCAGGTCGTTACATTCGGGTTGTTCGTCGTGATTCTACTCTTCAGGCCGCAGGGCATTTTCGGCCGCCGGGCTGCTTGAATCCGTGCGGAATTCCTGAATATCCGCGGCAAGGCTCCCTTATATCTTGCGGATATTTGCTTCCGGAATTCCAGGGCGATTTCCCCGGCGGTGGCTTGCCACACTCCTTCCCGGCCGGTGATTCTATTCAGCGCCTCGTCCAGATACCGGATACGGTGCGCCATACCGAATATCCATGGGCGAATGCCCAAACCGAAGAGAAGCCCGCTGGAGCGGCCCTCTTCATAAAGACAGCTGTCGGAGGGCAGCGTTCTCCAGTCCCGGATTTCACCCCTTTTTAAAGCCTGAGAGAAGGCTACAGAATAGGACCATCACCAGGATGTTCATAATGTTTTTCATGGCCCGTGAGCAAACCGAGGGGAGGGCAATCTGTCGATGATCTCCCGCCATATGAGGTTTTCGCTATGCACAGGGGACGGCTTTCAACCGCCGATATACGTGGATGAACGCGGATTATGGGCGGACGAGGGAGATTCGCGCTATGGTGGGCTCTACGGCCGTTCAGGCGATCACGGTTGCAACTCTTTTCCCCAGGCTGCTCATGACCTACCCTTTCAACCCTTTCGTCCGTGCCGTACGAGCGCCTCCCGTTGAAGAGATCCACGCCTGGATTCAAGGCCGGTCGTTCCCTCCGGACAAGGAACTCCTGGACGTCGCGCATGCCGTTCCGCGAATTCCACCCGCGACGATTTTGCGGGAACACCTGGCCCGCCTGATTCTCGAGGATGGGGCGGGCGGCTATACCAGCGTTCTGGGATTATCGTCCTTGCGGGAGGCATTCGCCTCTCATTTGAGCGAGGCATACCGCGGCACGGTGGTTCCTGGGCAGGTGGCCGTCACGGCGGGTTGCAACCAGGCTTTCTGCCTGGTCATGGCAGCGTTGACCCAGCCTGGGGACGAGGTGATCCTGCCCCTGCCATTCTATTTCAATCATCAGATGTGGCTGGAAATGCAGGGGGTAAAAACGGTGGCGCTGCCATTTGAGGAGTCAACCGGGGGCATCCCGGACCCGGAACGCGCGGCTACCCTGGTGAATGACCGCACGCGTGCGATTGTGCTGGTGACCCCCAACAACCCCACTGGGGCCATCTATGCTCCGCCGGTAATTGAGCGGTTTTACGAACTCGCCCGGGAGAACGGGATCGCGCTGGTGCTGGATGAGACGTACAAGGATTTTCGCCCCGAACAGAACCCGCCCCACAACCTGTTCGGGCGGGAGGACTGGCCGGATCGCCTGATCCAGTTGTTCAGTTTCTCCAAGGCTTACAGCCTGGCGGGGTATCGCGTCGGAACGGTCACCGGCGGGATTCTCCTGCTGGAGGAAATCGCCAAGGTTGCCGATTGCCTGTCCATCTGCGCTCCCCGGATCGGACAGGAGGCCGCCTTGTTCGGCTTGCACAACCTGGCAGGGTGGCTGGAAGAGAACCGGAAGTTGATGATCGCGGCCAAAACGGCTCTGGTGGAAACCTCTCTCGGCACGCAGGATGGGTACCGTCTGATCAGCGCCGGGGGATATTTTGCCTATGTGCAACACCCCTTTGCCGAAAAGCCGGCCGTAGAGGTGGCCAGGAGGCTGGCGGACCGGCAGAATGTGCTCTGCTTCCCGGGCAGCGGCTTTGGCCCGGATCAGGAGCGTTATCTCAGGATCGCCTTCGGCAATTTGCAGCCGGAACAAATGCCGGGGTTGGCCCAACGCCTGGACAGCGACGCTGGGGGGTGAAATTTCTTGTCAACGCTATCGACTAATTGATAGGTTTCCATCATGTTTCATTTCCCGGTCTCAAGGCTCAATCACTTTTGCAGGGGATGCTAATACCATGAAAAAGCCTAAAATTTTATCGACGGTCTCGCGACGAAAATTTCTGAAGGGAACGGCAGCCTTGGCGGGCGCCGCCACATTCAGCGGATTTCCTTACATTGCCCGCGGCGCATCTCCTCTGAAGGTGGGATCCTATGGGGGGTATTTCCAGGATTCCTTCGACAAACATATCTTCCCCGAATTCACCAAGGCCACTGGAATCGAGGTGAAGTCGGTGGGCGAGCCCACCGGAGAAGCCTGGCTGGTGCAATTGCAAACCGCGGCCCGTGCGGGGCAGGCGCCCGCGGATGTTTCCATGATGGCCCAAGTGTCAAATCTGAAAGGCATCAAGGCAAAGCTTTGGGCAACCTTGGACGAGAAGAAAATTCCCAACATGAAAAACGTGCTTCCACGCTACATCCAGCGTTATCCCAACGGTCAGGTGTCGGGCGTGGGCGCAGTGTCCTGGTACATCACTCTGGTTACCAATACCAAGGTCTATCCGCAGGCGCCGACTTCCTGGGCGGAACTGTGGAATCCGCGCAACAAGGACAGCCTGGGCCTGTTGGCATTGGCAAGCAATTCGTTCCTGTTGGAAATTACCGCCAAGACCTTCATGGGAGGAACGAATGTCCTGGACACGAAGGCTGGCATCGAAAAAGCCCTGAAGAAACTTTCCGAGGTCAAGCCCAACGTCAAGCTATGGTACCGGGACGAGGGGCAGTTCGAGCAGGCCCTGAAATCCGGGGAAATTCCCATGGGGCAATATTACCATGACGTGGCCGGCCTGGCCGCCGCGGATGGCTTCCCGGTGCGCACCACCTTCCCGAAGGAGGGAGGAGTAAACGATTCCGGCTCCTGGACCATCTCCAAGGCCTCCAAGAATGTCGACCGCGGATTGGAATTCATCAATTACATGTGCCAACCGGAGATTCAGGCCAAGCTCTCCCGCAAGGTGGGCACGGCGCCGATCATCTCGAAAAAGATGTCCGGCCTTTCCGAGAGCGAGTTCTCCAGCGTCTCCAGTGAAATCGATCCGGTGATTCCCCGCTACGACATCTACGGCAAATGGAGTGACTGGATCGCGCAGAAGTGGACCGAAATGGTTACGGCCTGACACCCGCACAGGGCATGGTGAAGCCAACAAGGTTCTCCGTGCCCGCACCCTTCCCTTCCCTGGCGCCTGTAAATACAAGCAGGATTAGGCTGCACCATGTCCGGATTGATCCTGGAGGGAATCCGAAAATCCTTTGGCTCCGTCACCGCTCTCGACGGCGTGGATTTGACCTTTCCCAACAAGAAACTTGTCTGCCTGCTCGGTCCTTCCGGGTGTGGCAAGACGACCCTGTTGCGCCTGATCGCGGGATTGGAAACGCCCGATCATGGGCGGATTTTGCTGGAAGGCCGGGATATCACACCGGTGCCTGCCCACCGCCGCGACTTCGGCATGGTTTTTCAGTCCCACGCCCTCTTTCCCCACCTGACCGTTGGCGAAAACATCGCCTACGGTCTGCGGATCCGGCGCAAGAGCAAAGACCGGCGCCTTGAGCAGGTGAAAAAGCTGCTGGAGTTGGTGCGCCTTCCCGGATTGGAGTATCGGATCATTTCGCAACTTTCCGGAGGCCAGCGCCAGAGGATCGCCATGGCGCGGGCGCTGGCCCTTGAACCCAGCATCTTTTTATTGGACGAGCCGCTCAGCGCGCTGGATGCCAAATTGCGCGAGGAGATGCAGATGGAATTGCGCCAGATTCACCAGCGCCTGGGAATCACCACCATTCTTGTCACCCACGACCAGCGGGAAGCCATGACCATGTCGGACGTGGTTGTGGTGCTCGACGAGGGCCGGGTGCAGCAGGTCGGCCCGCCGATGGAAATCTACCGAAACCCCGTCAATACATTCGTGGCCAATTTCATCGGATCCACCAACCTGCTGGAGGGAGTGACAGCGGATTCCCGGGCGGTGCGGGTGGGGGGAGAGTGCCTGCGGGTGGAGCGGATGGCCGATACCGGATCCCCGGGCCGGGCGATCACCCTGTCCGTCCGTCCGGAGGAAGTCCATGTTTTTTCCAGGATATCCCCCGGAGAAAACCGCTTTACCGGTACAGTCACTTTCGTGCGAGACGTGGGGGCCAGCGTGGAGACCTTCGTGGATTGCGTGGGCACCACGATCGTGAGCATGGCCTCCCGGAAGGACAACCCTGGGGTGGCTCCCGGAGATCGGGTCACCGTGGAATTGCCGGCGGAAGCTTGCATGGTGCTGACGTCATGATTCGGGGCAAGCCCAGAGGTTTCCTGGCGCACGGCCCGTTGGCCTATCCCCTCTTGATGCTGACCGTTTTTTTTATTGCCCCATTTTCCACCATGTTGGCGGTCAGTTTCTTTCACCGGGTACCGGGGGCTTTTTTCGAGCCTGGTTTCGAACTGGCGAACTACGCCCGGTTTTTTTCTCCCTTCTTCCTCAGGGTGTTGGGGTTTTCCCTGTCCATTGCGGCCATTGCCTCGGTGATTTGCGTGGCCGTGGGGTTTCCCTTCACCTATTTCATGACCCGCACCTCCCGGCGGAGCCAAGTGGTTTGGCTGGTGCTGATGCTCTCCGTGCTCTCATTATCCGAGGTCATTATTGGTTTTTCCTGGTCCACCTTACTATCGCGAACGGCCGGGGTATCCAACCTGCTGGTTTGGATGTCGCTGATGGATCAGCCCGTTTCCTGGACGCCGGGGTTGACGGCCCTGCTGCTCGGAATGACCTATCTGGCGTTCCCCTACACGGTATTGGTGCTTTATCCATCCTTGGCCCGGTTGGACCCCGAATTGCCCGAGGCGGCGAGAACACTGGGCGCGTCCCCGGCGCGCACCTTTCTGACTGTCATCGTGCCGCTGCTCCGCAACGCCATCATGGCGGCGCTGATCATGGTGTTCGTATTCACGCTGGGGGTTTACCTGCTGCCCCAGGTGCTGGGCAGACCCCCGCATTGGACAATTTCCGTGCTGATTACGGATCAGGCGATTTATCAATCCAACCTTCCGTTCTCGGCGGCCATGGCGATATTCCTGATGCTGGTTAGCCTGGCCCTGGTGGGAGTGACATTGCTGATAAGCCAGAAATCCAGGGCAGCCTCATGACCGGTATTTTCCGCACCCTCTTCATGGCCGCGATCGCCGCCTTCCTGGCGGCGCCGCTGGTGGTGGTGTTTGGCGTGGCCTTGAACGCAAAAAGGCAATTGCTCTTCCCGCCCCAGGGCCTGTCGTTGCGCTGGTATGGCGAACTGGTCACGAGCGAAGCCTGGCTGATCCCCGTGCAGAACAGCCTTACCATCGCCTTTTTATCCGCCTTCGTGGCATTGACCGTGGCGCTTCCGCTGGCCTACTTTTTGTGGCGGTACCGCGTCTTTTACGCACGGGCCCTGATGGCGTTGGGAGTGGCCCCGTTCATTCTCCCTCCGGTGATCACGGCCCTGGGGTTTTTGGTCTTTTGGGCCACCATCGGTTTATATGGGGCCTTGCCGGCGGTCGTGATTTCCCACGGCATATTTTTCACCACCCTGCCATTGATGACGGTTTCGCTGGGGCTCGAATCCATCGACCGGGAGGTGATCGAAGCGGCCGAAACCATGGGCGCCGATGAGAGAACGGTGTTTCTGACCGTGGTGTTGCCCCTGGTTCGCCCTTACATGATTTCCGGTTATGCTTTCGCTTTCGTGCTGAGCCTGAACGAATACATCGTTGCTTATATGGTGGCAGGATTCACGGTGGAAACCCTTCCCATCAAGATCTTCAACAGCCTGCGATATGGATACACCCCGGTCATGGCCTCGGTCACGGTCGCGTTCGTCGCCCTGGCGGTGCTGGTGTTCAGCCTGATTGCCTACTATGGGAATCTGCCGAGGCTGCTGGGGGCCTGGGTTGGCGAAAAGGAGTGACGGACGAACTGCCATGCGAATCGCAATCCATCAAGGCGCCGGCCAACCCGGACAGGTACGCAATAACCTGGAAGCCATGCGGCATGCCGCGGAAAAAGCCGCGTCCAGGAGCGTGGATCTGCTCATCTTCCCGGAGATGTTCCTCACCGGCTATCACATCGGCGATCAGGTCAAGGAATTGGCCGAGCCGGTGGATGGACCTGCGGCCGGGGCCGTATCGGCCATGGCCAGGTCCCTCGGGTTGGCGATCCTGTACGGTTACGCCGAGCGGGAGGGCCCGGCAATCTATAACGCGGCCCTACTCGTGGACCGGCAAGGCGCCATGGTGGCCAACTGCCGCAAGGCCCACCTGTTTGGCAGCGAGGAAAAACGGCTCTTCCGGCCTGGCGGTCACTTGGTGTTGGCGCATCTGGAGGGGTTGAAGGTGGGAATTCTCATTTGCTACGATGCCGAATTTCCAGAGGCGGTGCGCCATTTGGCGCTGTCCGGCGCCGATTTGCTGGCGGTGCCGACGGCGCTGATGGAACCCTACGCCATCGTGGCCACCACCGTGATGCCAACCCGGGCCTGGGAAAACCAAGTGTTCATCGCCTACGCCAACCGCTGCGGAGTGGAAAACGGGATGACCTATACGGGATTGAGTTGTATCCTGGCTCCGGACGGAAGCGAGTTGGCCCGCGCCGGACACGGGGAAGATTTTCTCACGGCGGAAATAGACCCGGAAGCCTATGCGGAGTCGCGCCGAAACAACCCCTACCTGACCGACCGGCGTCCAGCGCTTTACGGCGTACCCACGGATAAGAAAGCCTGACCCCTTCCGAGAACCCGTTACCAGGGGTGTGACCAACTAGGAAAAGCAAAAACCGAACAGCATGCGGGGGAAAGTCTTCCCCCCGCGCCCCCCTAACTGGAAGGAATGTGAAGATATTATGAACAGTCCAATGCATTGGTATGACAAACGAATAGGGGGTGCAGGGGACTCAGTTCCCTGCCGGGGTTGTTAGGGGCAGCGCCCCTGACCCGCCGGAGGCAGCCCCCTTAGTATTGCGTTTTTATAGTTGGTCACAGCCCTTTTTGAACCAGCCAGGAACCCGATGCTCCCATGAAAAAACGCTTGAACCAGCCATTGGGCGGAAACGAAATGCCCCGGTTCGGGGGGCCAACGACGATGTTCCGCCTTCCGGGCCAGGCTTCTGCCGAGGGATTGCACGCGTGCTTTGTAGGTGTGCCGCTCGATATCGGCACTTCCAACCGCTCCGGAGCCCGCTTTGGACCGCGCCAGATCCGCGCGGAGTCCAGCTTGATCCGGCCCTACAATATGGCCACCCGCGCGGCTCCCTTCGACAGTCTTCAGGTGGCGGACATCGGGGATGTTGCCATCAACACCTACAACCTGCAGGCCAGCATTGAGATCATCGAGCAGGCCTACGACGGCATTCTGGCTCATGGCGCAATTCCACTCACTCTCGGCGGCGATCACACCATCGTCCTGCCGATATTGCGGGCGCTTCACCGCCGACATGGACCCATCGGGCTGGTTCACGTGGACGCCCACGCCGATGTCAACGACCAGATGTTCGGCGAAGCCATCGCCCACGGCACTCCCTTTCGCAGGGCCGTCGAGGAAGGCCTGATCGAGGGAAGCCGCGTGGTGCAAATCGGCCTGCGCGGAACGGGCTACACCGCCGAAGACTTCGATTGGTGCGCCTCCCAGGGATTTCGCCTCGTTCAGGCGGAGGCGTGCTGGTACCGCTCCCTGGAGCCCTTGCTGGCGGAGATTCGGGAGCAGATGGGGGACGGTCCGGTCTACCTGAGTTTCGATATCGACGGATTGGATCCCAGCGTTGCGCCCGGCACGGGCACCCCGGAACCCGGGGGATTGATGAGCCAGCAGGGGCTGGAAATCATTCGGGGCTGCCGGGGCCTGAATCTGGTGGGTTGCGACCTGGTGGAAGTCTCCCCGCCCTATGACCTCAGCGGAAACACGGCGCTGCTGGGCGCCAACCTGCTCTTTGAAATGTTGTGCGTGCTGCCGGGAGTCAAATACCGCTGAGGGGGAGGAACAGGGTTGAGCGCCAATCCCCGGGGCCCGGGAGGGATCCCTGATAGGAGTTCCGCCATTGCGCAACAGCCCGGAAAATACGTTGGGATCTCTCGATATTTGGAAGGAGGCGCGTGAATATCCAGGCCCTGAAACAGGGAAGGGATTTGAAATATTACAGCCTGGGGATTTTATGAAATTCCTTCAATTTTCGGAAAAGTAAATATCCCCGAAATAACTGAGCGCATTCTGGCCTGTGTTATCCGTATCCACCATCAATGCCACGGCCAGGGTCGTTTCCGCATCGGCGCCCAGGAATCGCTTCAGGTCTTCCCTGATATTTCGTTTGTAGCTTACCCAGCGATTCAACTTTTCCCCTCCGCTTTCCACGGCCAGCATGGTCGCATTTGCGACAAACGGATTGGGCCAGCTCGAACCCACCCGTTGATTCCTGGACCACACATAGTTCAATGCCAGGGGGTCTCCAAACAACACAGATCCGGAAATCAAAACAAAGATTCTCACCGGAAAATCGTCGCCTTGTTTGCTGCGCTCGTCGTTATTTTCCAACAGGCGGGTGGCCATCCAGGACCAATGAAGATAGGGGAAGCGTTGCAGGTCTACCTCGATTTGTTTGATCAAACCCGAAGCAGTCCCCTTTGAATCGCCCTCCAGAACCTTTCGCCCACCCATTACGACAATACGGTATTGGGTATTTCCGTGGAATTCCTTAGGCTCCCAGCCGTCCAACTGACCGGACCCGAAATGTCCGACGTAAACATCTCTGTTTTTATCGCAGGAAGAGAGGCCCAGGGTAAACATCAGACAAAGAAAAAGAATTTTCCCACGCATTCCTCACCTCTCGCTGGAAAGAACCACGGAAAGACCCATTGTATCCCAAGGGCGTGGATGAA
>CAZOXD010000099.1:0-3570 GCA_964583525.1 uncultured Pseudomonadota bacterium | reverse complement strand
AGGGGATAGCGGGCCGTGACGGATTTGGAGAGGTCGAGTTGGCCCGCGGCGGTCAGTGCGAACACGTCCGCGATATCCCTGCGATCCATCCCGAACGAGCCGAGGATCGTGTGTTCCCGGCTCACGAAGGAAACCAAGGGAGGCAGGGAAGCCCTGTCCATACCCACCCCGACCAGCACGGCCCGCCCCCCTTTTCCGATGGAACGCAAGGCCAATTCCACGGTCTCCTTCAGCCCGACAAACTCCAGGGCCAGATCCAGTCCATCGCTGCCCAGATGACGGCGGACGGATTTCGCCACATCCTCCGTCCCCGGATCGATGGCGAGGTGCGCGCCCGACTGCAAGGCGCGTTCGCGTGCCAGCGGATCCGTGTCCACGGCAATGATTTGGGAGGCTTCCAGCAGTTTTGCCAGCAGGATGGCGTGCGTACCCAACCCCCCGCACCCAAACACCCCCACCGATTCTCCCGCCTGCAAGTTTCCCCGGGAACGCAGTGCATGAAACGGCGTGGCCACCCCATCGGTGGACATGGCGCCCACATCGAAAGGGATTTGATCCGGGAGGGGAATGACGGTGCGCGCGGGGGCTACCATGAATTGCGCCAGCGCCCCATCGCGGTTCATGCCATACACCCTGGATGAATCGCACAAGGCCTCCCGTTCCGCCTGGCAAAACCGGCAACTCCCGCAGGAAGCGGCGGGAAACAGCGCGACACGGTCCCCTTCCTTGACATTGCCGACACCCTCTCCCACGGCGGAGACGAATCCAGCCGCCTCATGACCCAGCGTAATGGGCAGGCTTTCCACCGGGAGGTCCCCATGCACGCCCAGATGGAGGTCCGTGCCACAGAGCCCGCAAGCCTGAACCTGCAACAAAATTTCGCCGGGATCCGGCACGGGAACCGGTACTTCCGTGATCTGGAGGGGCTGGCCTGGTTGGATCAGGCGGGCCGCAAGCATGGTGGTCATGCCGGTCCTTTCCCGGGAAAGTGTGCGCCGATTCCATCAATCATCAGCCGAATCTGGTTGTCCAATTCGCTCTCATGAGGGTGAGCCCTGGCTCCCAGATTTTCGCGGGAATCCCGCAGGACCATCAGCCCGACAAAGGCCGACCAGATCAGGTCCGCGGCCTGGCGGCAATTTTCGGCCCCGATTATGGAGCGGAGGAGTTCCGCCAGGAGCCGGAAGTTATCCCCGGAGCGGCGGGCCAGTTCTTCCCTCACGTCCTCGTTGATGGATGCAATCGACCGGGGGTGCGCAAGGTAGGTGAATACGAAGTAGTATTCCGGATGCTCTTCGCGGAGTTCGGCGAAGAAATGCCACAACCGGAACAGCATTTTCTCCGGTTCCAGGTTGAGCGCGCCAATTTTCTCCAGGCCATTCGCCGTAAAATCGATCGCCTCGAACAGGAGGGAAACGAAAATCTCATCCTTGCTCTTGAAATACCAAAAAAGCGTCGCTTCCGAGAGTTCGCACCGTTCGGCGATTTGCCTGGTGGTCGTTCCTGCAAAGCCATTTTCGCGCACCAAACCCCGGGCCGCATCGAGGACGGCGCTCCGGCGAAACTGGCGCTCCCGTTCCCTTCTCTCCTGAATTCCCATATTTCCTATTTCTGGATCGCACGCGCGATGGTTTCGCGCAATATTTCACTCGTGCCTTCGCCGATCTCCAGCACCTTGCAATCCCTGTAAAACCGCTGCACTGGGCTGTCCAGCATATATCCCTGAGCCCCGCAGAGGTGAAGCGCCCGCTCACAGGCCCAGGTGGCCGTTTCCGATGCGAACAGCTTGGCCATGGAGGCCTCGGTGTCGTGGGGTTGCTCCCCATCCGCCAGCCGGGCTGCGTGAAGCGTCAATCTCCATGCCGCCTCGATCCTCGTCGCCATGTCCGCCAGCGTGAAGCGCACGAACTGCTGCTTGAGGAGCGGGCCGCCGAATTGCACGCGTTGTTTTCCATAGGCAAGCGCTTCTTCCATTGCCGCCCGCCCCAATCCAACGCCAAAGGACGCGGCCGCGATACGGCCCAGGGTGAGCACCTGCATGGCCAGCAGAAATCCCCGCCCTTCAGGCCCCAGCCTGCGGGATTCCTCCACGGCGCACGAATCCAGGACGATCTCGGACATCTCGGTCGCCCCCATCCCCAGCTTTTCCATGGGCGGGCCGGTGCGCACCCCGGGCTGTCCTTTTTCCACAATGAACAGCGACAGTCCTTTCAGTCCCTCCTCGGGAGCCGTCGAGGCGACGATGACCATGAAGTCCGCGAACGGCGCGTTGGTGATGTAGAGTTTGCTCCCATCGAGCACATACCCGTCTCCCTTCCGGGTAGCCCGGGTGGAAACCGAGGAAACGTCCGCGCCCGCTCCAGCTTCCGCATAGGCCCAACATCCGATCTTTTCTCCCCGCAGAGCCGCCGGGAGATAGGTGTCCTGCTGGGCCTCCGTCCCCAGGTGCAGGATCGCGCCGCAGGCCAGGGCCGTATGGACATACAGGCCCAGCGCCGCGCCGGCGGAACCCCGGGCGATTTCCGAACACAGCAAAGCGTAGAGAACGGCGCCGCCACCGCTTCCACCCACCGCTTCGGGAAAGGCGGTGCCCAACCAGCCGAGTTCCCCCAATCTGGGAAAGAGTTCCTTGGGATACCTCTGTTCCCGGTCCCACTTTTGCGCGTTGGGAGTAATCTCCCGCTCCACGAATACCCGCACCTCATTCCGGAAAAGGAGTTCCTCTTCCTCCAGCAGTTCCGGGTTCATCCATTCCCTCCATAAAATTAGCACCCAGTCAGCGCCCATTCAGCACCCATTGAACCGGGCTTTGCGTTTTTCCTTGAAAGCCGCCACCCCTTCCCGGTGGTCCTGCGATTGGAGGCATTGCACCTGCGCAAATATCTCGTAATCGAATTCCGCCGCCATGGCCAGGTCCAGGGAGCGCCGGATAGCGTGTTTGGTGAAGGCCAGGGCCCTGCCCGGGCCGTTGGCCAAAGATTCCGCCAGTTGGGAAACGGCCGCATCCAACTCCTCCGGGGGGACACAACGGCTGATCAGCCCGATCCGTTCCGCCTCCTCCGACTCGATCAACCGGCCGGACATCATCAGTTCCGTGGCCCTGCCCAGCCCCACCAGCCGGGGGAGGAAATACCCGGCGGACATATCGCATCCCGCCAGGCCAATCACGACGAACGGAGCGCCCAGCCGCACCCCCTCGGCGGCAATGCGGAAATCCGCCGCCAGCGTCAGCCCCAATCCTCCTCCCACGGCATCCCCGTGAATCCTGGCGATAACCGGCTTGCCCGTCGCGCAAATCAGGCGGATCGGGTCCAGGTAATGGTCCACGATCCGCTCCCATTCCGCGGGTTGGCGCGGCACCATCTCGCCCTGATCCGCTCCCGCACAGAAGGCCCGCCCCGCCCCAGCCAGCACGATGGCCCGCACATCCTCGTTGGAGATGGCTTCCTCCAGCGCCGCAATCAGGGCGTCGAGGGTATTGATGTCGATCGCGTTCAACTTGTCCGGCCGGTTCAACGTGATGGTTGCCACGCCTTTCCGGACTTCCGACAAAACCATTTCGGCCATGGT
>CAZOXD010000098.1:1404-17896 GCA_964583525.1 uncultured Pseudomonadota bacterium | reverse complement strand
AAGGTGGCTTGATCATATCATTTCATGCCGCCACCCACTTCCAACTGAGTTTGGGGCAGTACCACCCTGGCATTTTGTCGTCTATAATAGATAATCTGACCACTTGGTGGCGTTGGCAGCTTGCCCACCCGTGCCTGGGTCATTACAATACGGTTGCTGAAAATTTTCTTGGGCATTGTTTAGATCACCCTTAGATCACCATTTAGATGAATTCAAACACATCAAAACACACTTGCATGAACTGATAATATCCCAAATTTTCCCCATCAGATCAATGGTAATGAATTTTGATGAAATAAAATGAAACCCCGATGAAAACGGGCACGGGTGGCTGTTAACCACTAGGTCGTAAGTTCGAATCTTACTCGGGGAGCTTGAGAAACAAAGGCCTCGCGTCCTGCAAGGGTGCGGGGCTTTTTTGCAGAGGTATATGGAGTAACCCGGTCCATGATTTACTCCGGGCATGGCGTTTCCAGTGTCCTCCCCCCTCCACCCTAATTCCATCCGGTCCCCTTGAAACTCCTGCTCGCCACGACCAGTCAGGGAATGCTGGCCTACGACCCGGCGGGGGAGGCCGTGACGAAGGTATGGAAACCCTCCGGAACCCTGGGGATGTTCGGGATCGCGCATAGCGTGGAGCGGGGCCTGGTGATTGTGGCCTCCCGGGAGCGGCGCGGGAGGTTCCTGCGGGGCAAGCACAGCTCCGACGTCCGCCTGTACGGGCTGCATCCGCGCACCCTGGAAGTGGCGGCCACCTGGGAGGTGCCCGACGTCCACGACGTACACCAGATCGAGCTATTGGGGGAGATGGTCTTCCTTACCGATACCGGCCTCAACCGGATCGTCTGCTATGACTTGGCCGGGGAGAAGGTGACCCGCATCGTCAATCTCGGTCCCGAGCGCAAGGACGTCCACCACGTAAACGCCCTGCTGCTGCAGGGAACACATCTGTGGGTGGGCCTCAACAACCGGGCCCACAGGGACGCGGAGTTGCTGCGCCTGCCCCTGGAACTGGTGACGGGGGCGCACCCATTCGAAGTCGACGGGATGGAGGAGGGAGAGACCGTGCCTCTCCCCGGGATCGTGCACACCCATGACCTGGAGCCCTATCAGGGCACTTTCCTCTCCACAGCCTCCAAGGACGGATTCGTGTTCCGCACGGACTCCCGTGAACAACTGCTGCGACTGGAGGGATGGGTGCGCGGGATCGCCGTCACGGAGGAGCAGGTGTGGGTGAGCATCAGCACGGTCGCCGAACGCAGCCGCCGTCATGAAGGGGACCTGGGCGGAAAGATCGTGGGCTGTCACCCGGCCACCTTCGAGCAGGAGACGGAAATCCCCCTCCCGGGCGTGGGTCAGTTGTGCGACCTGCTGGCTCTTTAGAAGCCAGGGCCGATCCTTCCCTCACCCTCCCATTTCCCGATAGGCCTAATAGCAGTAGGGCTCATTAATTCGATCCGCTTCGACACGTTATGCAACCCCTTCATCATAGGGCGGAAGTCTCATGCAATTGCTGGTGCGGAGAAATCTATCCCTCAATGCAAGGGAGTGCTATAGAGTCGGCACGACCAAAGCGTGGGCCTCTCTCAGAACACTCGGAGCACTCTTCATCTCTCCGAGGCTCAACCAGAGTCCGCTTGCTTGTTAGTAGATGAAAGTGTTCGTAATAGAGTGTCCCACGATCTGGACGAAGGCCGAGGTAATCGAGCAGAAAATCATTGACCGCATGGGACGCAGAGATCGCGTTCAGACTAATCACACTTGGGTTTGGCTCTTCTACACCATAGGCTTGGGCTTTGCGCTCTTCATCCGTCTTTGCTTCTTTCGAAAGCTGCGTCTGATCGATAAGCTGGTTGCACCACAAGCAGCCATGCCCAGGGCGAACTGGTCGATTTGCACTCATCACCTCTACCAATGCCCCTAAGGAGTCGGAGCGGATTTTCGAGCCGAGTTGCACCCCCGGAATTAGATATTGATGGACAAGCGCGTTGAATACCAATCGCGCTCTCATCGAATCGGCAGCAAGAAAAAGATAGTCGCAAGAGATGAGGGCTTTTGCGGCAGACTCTTTTGCAACATCATCCGGGACGATGTGAATCTCCGCGCGGTCATTCCCTTGAAGAATAAGGCGCTGCGCGACTTTTATTTTCAGACACTCCTCGGCTGCATCCGACACAGACGCCCCGACAATCCGCGACAGATTCGAGTCTTCCACACTATCATCATCCACTAGACAAAATTGTCCTACCCCGAGTCGAGAAAGGTACTCGGCCACCATACTTCCAATACCGCCGAGACCGATAATCCCAACACGACAGCGCGCCAGCTCAGCTTGGCCAACCTTTCCAAACATTCTGATCTGACGGTCATAGACTCTCACCGGTTCACCACGATCTCGATTGGGAGAAGGTGTTAGACGCCGAATTGTGTTGCCGACGACAACCGCACAGTCGAGGGACAAGCGAATTCCATCTGGGAGCCAAATGTCCGCTTGAATAGAGCGGCGACCGAACACTAGAGCACCGACTGGCATACCCCGAGTGATTTGTAGCAACGCCGGATAACCGCGCTCATGCGAGTCAATATCGACAACGCTAAATCCGACTACATGATCGCTTCCGTGATTATGAACAGCCAGGTACGCGAGCCGCTCGTCACGAGCACGCGTGATGAGTCGGTGGATAAATTTTGGTGAGAGGGCGCGGTAACCAATCTTCCCATGAATGTAGTCAGATCCTTCCTCCGCTAGATGAACTTCGCGAACATGTAATGTAAGCTGCTCGTTTGCGATTGAAAGGCCAGCAAGCAGAACCGCACCATGCTCGTCATCATCGCCCGGAAAGAGGTGCGCTATTACAATGTCGAAATCTTTGCGGGTAATCCGGAGACGGCAATTCCTCCTCATGCTAGTTTCTCCAGAAAATCCAGTACCTTTAGAATCTTTGCGGAGATTTTTTGTGAACCGCTTTGTGCGGCGCTATTTCGTCTCGATATTTGAATAGCCGGTCGCCCTTCAAAGTGGTGTCCAGGCGTCACCGGTGGGACAAACGCCACTTCGTCTGCACGCACAACATCTGCTCCAATAAACACGGGGTATATGTCAGCGTATGGATACTGCGCAGGGATATGTAATCCTACCCACGTAGCCGTAGGCTTGAACCTAGGCCCTAACGTCACAGGCTCCATCACTACGTAGGCACCGCCCTGTCCGTCTTCACGCACAACAAAACATGAAGCACAGAACTGTCGCTTGAGTTCCTCGATACCTGCTGAGATTTCGACTTTCATGGAGACCTTGACTACGAATTGTCGTCTGGGGCGATAGCGGTGAACCTCAGATGTTTGCGCAGGCGTACCTCGTCGTCGTCACCAACAATACGGCTGGTACCGTTCGGAAGTTCTTCCTGCAGAATGAAATTAGGCTGGATAAGCACACCCTGATCGATTGCTGCCAACTTGATCCCCGCACCAGTCGCCGTGCGACCTTGAAGATCCACCGGCTGCTCATTCACCGACACGGTAATTACACGATCTTGTTCTTTGCGATCCTCTTGTCCGCCGCCTTCTCCCAGGTGATTTTCGCTGTCTTGGCTGCTGGCCTCGTTGGATTCCATGGTTTTCTCCTTGCCAGTTAGGTGTAGAATTGCTAAAGTGCAACCGTAGTGGCTAGGGTAAATCAGTCTATCTAGAAAGTCAATTGCTATTACGCAATTTTTGGAATATATCAAAATGCCCAATAAAAACAAAGGATTTAATGGTGACGCTTTCTATCGGTCGCTGGAAAGCACTGTAATTGCGCGATCAAAAAATTGGAAACAGGTGTCTGCTGAGACCGGGGTGAGCGCATCAACTCTTACGCGTATGGGGCGAGGAACAAAGCCCGATGCGGCAAGCCTGGCGGCGCTTTCCGCATGGGCAGGACTAAATCCGTCTGATTTTGTAGAGGCTCAGTACACGGTCGCGCGGCCAGAGTCGATGGGTCAAATCTCATCGCTCTTGCGTACCGATCCTCATCTGGACAAAGATGCGGCTGATGCTGTGGAAGCTATAGTTCGAGCAGCCTACGAACGCCTTCGCATGCCTGACGATTAACGCCTGCGGTACTGAGGTAGCCAACATTAGCATTTGAGGTGTTTCTGTCTACTTGCTGCGGCAAGTTTTCGACGTTTCTCAGTCGCGTCAACAATCTTTGGAATAACATTGTTAGCCATCTCGCGCTTATAGTCTTCGAGCGCCTTTGGGTCGACTGGATTCAAACCTTCCATTAAATCCGAAACGCCGTTATCCTTATCTTTTTTGCTCATTTGTGGCTCCGATTGGCAAGATTGAATTTTCAAACCTGCATTCGCAAATCGAATGCTACCTTGTTCGCGTCGGACGCAAATTCTTGTCCATTCTCGTGAACCCTCCTTGTCCCACCGGAGAGAAGTTGAAGGCTCCAATTGTCGAAGTAATATTTGGGCCAATTCGTTTGCGGTCAAAAGTTACAGCTTTTGAACGGCCGTGTAGTAACCAATATGGCATATTTTCCAGCACACTAGCGGTAGCATCAATCACAGCCCGTGCCTCGACCTGACCAACCGCCCATTGTGATTCGGTAGCAATCTCAACAACCCAAATAAACTGGGCAAACGGAAGGCGCATGATAGCTTCCAATAGCTTTAGATCATATTCAGATTCACTGGTCCGTACAAACCGTCGAAAAGACGAGCCCGTTGTAATAAAGTACCGAACAATAGATTCGTCCTCCGGGGGCAGATCGACTACGGAACCAAGTCGAAAGAGAGTGGGTGTTAACTCCTCGACTGCTTCCGCCGAGTAGAATACCTTCTCTGGAAGGGCCACAATAAATGCATCAATGTCCTCAGCAGAGTAATCCGGCCCAGTTTTAGGGATTCGCAAGTATGGGAGATTATGATCGTCGACAATTGCAAGGGAGTCGACTTCATCCCATGAGTTGCGCAATCCAGGTATCGCCGAATTGACAGGGGTCCGTCGATCATATCCGACTACGACTACCGCGTGTTCGAGCGCATGCATTGCAGCAAAGAGCGGAAAGCCGGAATCCACATATGCACCCAGCTGTCGATCAAAAGATTTGTCATTCACGCCGCTTTCGCGCGCAATGTGAAGGGGAAATGTCCCCGCCTCCTGAAACACGCGTTCCGCATGCGCTACTTCCAAACCTTTCGATGGGACGAGACCGCCCGGATTGAATTCATGCGCCATCATCGTAATATCGTGGGTAAAATACTCACTATAACTAGCGTAACGCTCACTGTAATGTCGAAGGACTGACCAGCAAGCCACATGCGCACATACTGCGATATCGACGTGTTGATCCATCGACGGAAAGCCCTGAACTGTCAGCTTGTAACCGAGGACGTGAACCTTGAAAGTGGCAGTAACTATATAGCGACAGGCACCACTTCGCACGTCCGGTGATAGGACGGTACGGCCGATGGTCGCAATTCCAGTCGGACGCAGAACCATGTACCCAAAATAGTGGTCACTAGGGCGATCATCTGCACAATTCAATCTCAGCCGTTGCTCATCGAAAGATACGAATTCGTCGAAGAAGTGAAGACGCACACAGTCGGCCAGATAGCGCCCACCTTTCTTCGCATAAAAATTGTAGTATGTGCTTCGGTAATCCTTATCAATATAATTTTGTTCTATGAGGACGGCTTTGACCGCATCGGAAATCTCAGCGGTAAGTTTTTGCACGACACGGGCGGGATCGTACTCTGGCGAGATGTTTTGTTCGATTTTAGCGATGTCGGCGCTGGAATTCAGCGGTATCCACGTGTACATCTAGCCCCCCCGAGCTATCGTAACTTTGCTCACGAGGCTCCGTTGGAGAACTAGGATCATCTGAAAACCCCTCTGATTGTAGCCGCCTCCCCTACTCAGAAACCACTTTCTGCATAGCTAAATCAGCAGAAGAATCCTGGCGATGCTTCGGCCACCGAATCCCTACCGCCAGCCTACCACAGTCGACACATCTTGCGCTGCATTAACCTGGATGGCAAGTATGACGGTACAGGTACTTTCAAATTAAATGGCCAAGGCCAGAACCTGGGATGAGGTTAAGCGTTCACGCTTCAGGTCCCGGTTCACCTTTGGTTATGTTGGTTTTAAATTCCACAGATCGCCGCATGACAATCCTCACTCTCCTCCACTCCCCACACTCCCCGCGCAAGAAAACCACTCCCGGAATTCCGCTCATCTCCCCCCGGTACGGCTGCGGATTTCTCCAGGCAGAATGGAATATCGGGTACACCCTGGCGTACTTATTGTATTTACACGGGAATTAACGGAGTTACAGGTAAAAAGCGCATGAAATTGCGCTTTTAGCCCCCGTGAACCGCCCAGGGAAGGGCACCCTCATGAAGCGACGTGTAAAATCTTCCAGCAAATCCGGGAAAATCCAGGGTTATAAAATCGATCCGGGCGTGTTCGTAATCGAAATCCCGGAGACCGGCCGCTATATCAGCCTGGGGCAGCCCCCGGATGTGATCAAACGGATGCAGCAGGTGGGGTACTTCGGTGCCAACGGGGTGACCACCTTCGTGCTGGTGGATTCCAAGCTTCAGGGCGATTCCATCAGTTGGGTGCTCACCGAATTTCCGATTCTCTACGCCTTGTATTTCATCATGGTGAAGATGAACGGGAACATGGTTCCCACCTTCTTCGCCGGCAAGCGCCCCATGCTGGTGGGTCTGCCCTCCGACGTCCGCAAGGCCATGGCGATGATCAAGTATGGCAATTACGGGATGGACGACATCGGCGAAATCGACGCGATGGATATTCCCGCAGCCACCAAGGAAGCCCTGCGCAAGGAGATTCTCGGGTTGGCCGTGGGGAATGAAATCAAGGATAGCAGCGCCTTTTTGGATGCGGCGTATCTGGATCCGGAGCCGAATTCGGAGCAGGAGTTCACCGACATCGGGGACGGAATCCGCATCGGGCGGATCGGGTACAACACCTACCGCATTCTCTACGGCGGGGAAATGCTCGAGTTGGACGTCACCATGGGCGCCGGGGAAAGCTTTCGCTCACCCGTGGAGTATAAACACCTCAAGTTTCCCGTGATGAATTTCGGCATCTGGCACACGGGGGAATACGATGGAATGGACCCCTACTATTCCTGCGCTCATACCTCCATCATCCACCGCTACGAGCCGATCCTGATCGATTATCCCTCCAACATGACGGATATCATCAATCACAACGGGCTCTCCAAACACTCGATCAATACGGTCTTCATCACCCACAATCATGACGATCACATCGGGGCCATGGTGGAACTGTTCCGCCGTTCCAAGCCCTGCCACCTCATTACCACCGAGCCGGTGCGCTTTTCCGTCGTGAAAAAGCTGGCTGCATTGGTGGACCTCCCCGAAAAACTGGTGCAAGAGAGTTTCCGCTGGACGATTCTCCCCTTCCGGCAGGACAACCCGTACCAGACGGAATCCATCAATTTCGCCGGGCTCCACGTCACCGGGCATTTGAGCTGCCACAGCGTTCCCACCACTGTCTACACATTCAAGGTCAACTGCGACGGGCGCAGCTATCATTACGGGCATTTCCTGGACATCACGGCCTTCAAGCGCATGCAAATGCTGGTGAAGGAAGGCTGGATGCCGCAAAAGCACCTGGACCATCTGGATCAGGTCGTGCGCAAGACGCCCTACTCCCTGATCAAATACGACGCCGGATGCACCAGCGATGCCGCGCTGCCCTTCACGGTGCACGGGCAGTGGCAAGACCTGAAAGGGACCGCCACCGACCGGGCCAACCGGGTCTTTACCCACGCCACCAAATCGCAGTTGGACCCCGCCTACGAAACGGAAGGCCGGTTCGTCAGCATCGGAGACCTGGATTCCACCCTGCTGGGGGAGGATGGTCGGCTGGTGCGCCTGGGCGCGGACAAAACGGCCATCACCGCCTTTTTCCAACAGGCTTATTCCGTGGTGTGGGACTACTTCCGCAGCCTGATGGACAAGGAGCCCAGCCAGGAAACGGCGGAATTGATGAATTATTACGCCAGCGCCTTCGCCAATTGTCCCAAGCGGCCCGATCCCAGCATCGGGGCTTTTCTGTTTCAGCAGGGCGCGCCCAGCGATTCGGTGGTGCTCATCGTGCGGGGCCGGGCAGAGATCATCACCATGGGCAGAAATGGAAAGGAGACCTTCCGTTCGGTGATCGGAGACGGCGAATTGGTGGGGGATGTGGGCGTGCTTTCCGGCAAGCCCCGCATGGCCTCCGTCAAGTCCCTCAATCGCATCTCCTACCTGGCCATTCCCAGTTCGCTTTTCATCGAGGCCATGGAAGGTTTGAGTATTTCCTACGAGGGGGATTTCAAGAATTTGTTCGAAAGGCGCCTCTTCTTTCAGTCCGCCTCGGAAGTATCCCGGGATGTGTCCACCATCACCTTGAACCGGATTGCCCGCATCAGCGAATCCCGGCGGGTGAGGAAGGGCGAAAAACTCGTTGTCAAAGGGCAAAAGGATGCCCGCTTGACCGTGTTCCCAAAATCCGTGGAAATCCAGGCCGGAGGGCGCAAGGAACGCATCGACGGACCGAGCGTGGTGGGGGAATGCGAATTCTTCCTGGGCCGCTCCAGTACTCCCCCGGCCCGCCTGGTGTCCGCAGTGGCCTTGCAGCCGATGGAAGTGCTCATTGTCGACAGCGCCCATCTGCGGGAAATTCCCGTCCTGGTGGACAACATCAGGCAATTGATCCGCAAACGCCGGGCCTCGATCTATGCCGATCTGAAAAAGATCGATCCCACCTATTGCTGAAACCGGTTTGGCGTTCCCTGCTTCCTGTGCCGCAGCCTCCCCGCAGCCTCCCCCATTCTCTTCGTTCCGCACCTTGCGGTCATGGCGCCCCCCCGGAACCCTGATTCCACCCCATTCCGCCGAAATTCCCGATTGCCTGACGTGGCGATTCCGGATAGAACGATAGGGACAAAATTTTATCTCATATTGTTCCATTTTTTTTCGGTGGATGTGAGACCGAACTAGGGACGAGTCGGAAAACCCCTTTGGATTCCCATGAACGCTCCGGTTTACAAGCATTACGATCAGTCTGCCCTGGATCAACAATACGACCTGCGGGCCCGTCATCCCGACTTCGAAGACTATTTCGCCCTCTGGGAACAGGAGAGCGCCAATGCTCGTGCGAAATTGGAGTACCGCACGGACATCGCTTATGGCGAAGGCGAATTGCAGACCCTGGACGTGTTCCCCGCAACGGCTCCGGGGGCTCCTGTGCAGGTCTTCATCCATGGCGGTTTTTGGAAATCCCTCGATAAATCCTACTTCGGATTTCCGGCCCTTCCCGTTGTGGAAGCAGGTGGCGCCCTGCTTTCCATCAATTACGAGTTGGTTCCCGCCGTGTCCATCGACGAGATCGTGGTGCAATGCCGCAAAGCCGTGGCCTGGGCTTATCGCAATGCGGAATCCTTCCATGGCGACCCGGAACGGATCTTCATTTCCGGTCATTCGGCCGGAGGGCACCTGTGCGCGATGATGCTGGGGGTGGATTGGGAGGCGGAAGAGCAATTGCCCGCCACTTTGGTGAAGGGCGGATGCTCCATCAGCGGGGTGTTCGATCTGGAGCCCCTGCGGGTGAGTTATCTCAATGAAGATATTCGGCTGGACCCCGAATCCTCGCGCCGCAACAGCCCGCTCTACCGGATTCCCCCCCGCGGTGTGCCCCTCATCGCGGCGGTGGGTGGCGGGGAAACCGACGAGTTCCTTCGCCAGAACGGCATGCTGGCCACCGCTTGGCGGGCCCGTGGATTCGATTGCGATGCGATGACCATGCCTGGGCTGAACCACTACCAGATCGTCCTGGAACTGGCCCGCGCCGACAGCCCCCTCACCAAGGCCCTGCTGACCCAGATGGGGTTGTAGTCCCCCCACCCTATGCTCCTTCGTCCCTGACCCCATATCCCCAGACCACGGTTCCCCCGGCCAAATTTCCCCTGGTCACCACGGCCCGCACGTCGAGCAGGGCGTAGATGTCCTCCAGGGGATTTCCCCGGACAGCCAGCAGATCCGCCGCCTTGCCCGGCGCCAGCACTCCCAGGTCTTCGCGTCCCAAAGCTTCCGCTGCCAGGGATGTGGCGGATTTGAGAAAGTAGGCGGGAGGAAGCCCCGTGCCGGTCACGGAGAGCGCCAGATCGCCCGGATAATCGCCGAATTCGTTGTAGGCCACTCCGGCATCGGAGCCCGACACGATCTTCACCCCGGCATCGGCCAACTTGGCGGTCAGTTCCAGGCGGGCCTCCTGAATGGCCAGGGTCTGCTTCTGAGCGGGCGTGATCCGGGGATCCTCTGGTGTGATGTGTTTGGAGAGCCCCCGGAAAATGGTTGGGCAGACGTACATTCCTTCCCCGGCGATGATGCGGGCCTGTTCCGGCTCATAGACTACGCCATCGGAAGTGAGGAAGGTGCAGTGCTCGATGGTGGTCACCCGCGCCGCGATGGAGGCATGGACTCCCGGCGTGCCGTGGGCGTGGGAGGCCGTGCGCCGGCCCAGGCGGCGGGCCTCCGCAGTGGCCGCGCGCATCTCGGCCTCGCTGTACTGGGCCTCCAGGGGATTAGTGCCCGGGGTGGTGATGCCTCCGGTGGAAAAGAGCTTGATGAAGTCCGCACCGGCTTTGACCTGGGAGCGCACCGCCCGGCGCACTTCCAATTCCCCGTCGGCTTCCCGGCAGCAGAACCAGCAGTGCCCCCCCGTGGTAGTGATGCCTTCCCCCGCCGCGACGATGCGGGGCGCGGTCACCACGCCCGCCTCCACCGCATCGCGGAGGGGAAAGGCGATCTCGTTGAGGGTGCCGCAGTCGCGGACGGTGGTGACTCCGGTGGCCAGGGCGACCTTCAGGTTCTCCACCGAGCGGATGGTCTTGGTCTGCAAGGATTCCCGCAGGTGATCCCCCATCACGTCCGCGCTGGCGCTGAAGCTCATGTGGGTGTGCATGTTGATCAACCCGGGCAGCAGGGTCGTCTCCGCGCCCAGATCCAGCACGTGGGCGAAGCGCTCCCCGCTCCCCTCCAGGTCGCCTTGGGCGCCCATGGCTCGAATCGTCCCGTCTGCGAGGAGGACGTAGGCGTTTTCCAGCAGGGATTCCGAGCGGCCGTCGAAGAGCCGTCCCGCCTTGAGCAGCAGTTCCGCCATGGGTTTCAACGATAGAGAGGTTGCCGGATGCGCTTGGTCACGCGCTGCCAGCATATAATCTCTCCACCAGGGTGGGAAGGGGAGCGGATGGGGAGGGCTATATCCCCCAAGGGAATCCGGGGGGAATCAAGGGGAGGGAGCGCGTCCGGAATCCCCTATTTAGAACAGGTAACCCAGGAACACGGCGATGCCTTCGCCCTCACTGATGGTCGTTCCATCATCGTTCTCGGATTGCGACGCTACCAGGATCAAGGACCAGGCGGATTCGGGCAACCAGCCCAGCGTGACGGAGTTCGTATTGGTCTCCGAGGAGGTATTGGGCGTGACGGATTTATCCGTTTCCACGGATTTTACCGCATTGAGCCCCAGCAGAACCGAACCGGCCTGGAACTCCAACTCGATGCGGGTTTCCTTCACCTCATTGGTTGATATATTGGTGACAGGATCCTGGGCGAATTCGTTATATTTCACTGAATATTCCAGATGCCATTTTGTACCTTCACGGCTGAACAGCCCGACTCCATAGCGGCGCACGATGCGATCCAGTTCGTCGCTGACGTAGATGGGGAAGCCTGGAAAATCGATGGTTTGGTGCTGGGTCTCCGTGCCATAGGCGCCGCCCAGATAAAATATGTCGAACAGCCGCAGGGAGACGCCACCAAGGGTGGTATCGGTTTCGAATTCGGCCGTCCCGGACCCGAAGGAGGGTATAGTTCCCTCAAAGGTGAAAAATCCATGCTCCAGCGCCACTCCCAGGGCAACGGAATCTCCCAATTGGAGGGCGATGTTGGCGGCTTGGCTGGCAATCCCAATCGTATTGCCGACGCTGTCGTTCCCTTCGAAATCCGCCGCGGCTACACCCAGGGAGGTGGTCTCCCCGATCAGCGCCAAGCCCACCAGCGCCCCCTCGAAATCACTGGTGCCCACTTCCACGCCCGAGGCTACATTCGTGGTTGAGGATTCCGATTTGAGGTATCCCCCACCGATCCTGGAGGGCCCGCTCCACTGCAGCGCCGCAGGGTTGTCGGATGTAAAGCCCGGTATCAGGCTCGGCGCAGCGACCTGGGCCTGAACATCGGGCCGGGATACCACCCACACCGCCAGGGCGAATACGAGAATCGGCAGAATGGAAGTTCGTGACGGAACGGACATGGGTGCCTCTCTTTCTCTTCGGGAATGCAGTGTCCCCCAATTGATTACCTATTCTCCTATCTGATCGGCATTTCGAGAAGTTTCTTAAGCGGAAAAGAAAATATACCAGAAAATGACCTTTTTGTAAAAGGAGCACGGGCCATTGGTGTCGCAAAATTCTCACCAATCCGGAGGGGCGCCGCCCGGTCAGGGCGCAAGGAAGTGGGGAGGGGCGTGCTGCCGTGTCAGCGCGGATTCCCACACTGTGCGATTTCCCACACTGTGCCGGACGCACTTGCCTCCCCCCGGTCCGCTCCCGTACACTGCCATGAGAAATTTCCGGGATATTCCCTCTCCGCCGGCGGGGAGAGATTCCGGCTTGGCTCCCAACCCCTTCAACGCAAATATGGCCCTTCCCTTTTCCAACATCCGTGTCGTGGATCTTTCCACGGTGATCGCGGGGCCGTATTGTTCCCATCACCTGGCCCTGATGGGGGCGGATGTGGTGAAGGTGGAAATTCCCCAGGGGGGCGATATCGCCCGCAGGCAGGGCGCGGATTCCAAATTGAACGCCATCGACATGGGCGCATCCTACCTGGCGCTATCCGCCGGGAAACGCTCCATTACCCTCAACCTCAAGCACGAGGCGGGCAAGGAGATCCTCCTGCGTCTGTTGGGCAAGGCGGACGTGTTGTTGGAAAACTTCCGTCCCGGGGTGATGACCCGGCTGGGGTTGGACTACGAGGCCCTGAAGCCGAAATTCCCCGGCCTGATCTACTGCGCCATCTCCGGATTCGGCCAGGACGGCCCCTACAGGGAGAAGCCGGCTTTGGACCAGATCATCCAGGGCATGTCCGGCGCCATGAGCACCACGGGCCATCCGGAGAGCGGGCCGGTGCGGGTTGGCTACCCGGTCAGCGACACGGTGGCCGGCCTCAACGCGGCTTTCGCCATCGCCGCCGCGCTCTTCCGGCGCGAAGGAGCCGGCAGGGAGGGAGGGGAGGGACGGGGGGAAGGGGAAATGATCGACGTCTCCATGCTGGATTCCACCCTCTCCATCCAGGGATGGGCGCTCTCCAATTACCTGATCGGCGGGCAGGTGGCCACGCCCTTCGGGAACGACAATGTCCTGGCCAGTCCTTCGGGCTCCTTCCAGGCCCGGGACGCCCTGATCAATATCGGGGCCAACAGCCAGCAGCAGTACGAGACCCTCTGCCGGGTGCTGGGACGGGAAGAGTTGATCGGCGATGTGCGCTTCTCCACCATTCCTCTGCGCCTGGATAACCGCGCCGCGCTGAAGGAAGAACTGGAACGCAGCCTGGGGGAGGCGGATGGAGCGTCGTGGATCGAGCGCCTCACCGCCGCGGGGGTGCCCGCCGGTCCCGTGCTCGATCTGGCCCAGGCGCTGGCCCTGCCGCCCGTGGTCCACCGCGGGTCTGTGCGCACCCTGCAGGACGTGCCCGGGGTGGAGCGGCCCGTCGACGTGTTCACCGCAGGCTACCGGCTCTCGGGCGGCGCGCCCCAGGTGGGCCATGCCCCGCCCCGGCTGGGAGGTCACACCGGCGAGGTTCTCGGCGAGTTGGGATACACCCCGGAAGAGATCGAGCGCTTCCGGGAAGCCGGGGCGGTGTAGAAGCAGTCTCAAAAATACGTGTGCGTCGCGCACTTCGAGACGCTTGCTTCGCTCGCTCCTCAGCAACGCGGTTTAGAAAGCCCGATTCCCTGAGGAAGGCTCCGAAGGAGCCTGTCTCGAAGGGTCGGGATTTTTTCAATATTCCATTTTTGAGACTGCTTCTAGTCATTTTCCACCCGGACCTTCCACCTCAGCCCTCCCGCGACCCTCAGTTGTAGAACGGCACGTGCATCCCCTTCTCCACGGCGGACCGGCTTCCCACCTGCTCGTACCAGCGCTTCACGTGGGGATAGTCGTCCAGATTGGTCTTGTGGCGGGGATGCCGGGCCACCCAGGGATACTGAGCGATGTCCGCGATGCTGTAGTCGAAGGCGAAGTACTCGTTGCCGGCCAGGTGCCGCTCCATCACGCCATAGAGCCGCGCCGTTTCCTTGGCGTAGCGCTCCAGTCCGTAGGGATCGTCCACCGAATCGGCCTGGAAATGGTGATTTTGCCCCAGCATCGGCCCGGTATTGCCCATCTGGAACATCAGCCACTCCATCGCCTTGTGGCGGGGAATGGGCTCGGTGGGAAAGAACCTGCCCGTCTTCTCCGCCAGGTAGAACAGGATCGCCCCGGATTCGAAGAGGGTGAACCGCCCGCCCTCCGGGCCCTCGTGGTCCACGATGGCGGGAATCTTGTTGTTGGGGCTGATGGCCAGGAACGAGGGCTCGTGCTGCTCTCCCTTGCCGATATTCACCTCGTGGGCGGTGTAGGGGAGGCCTACTTCCTCCAGCATGATGGAAACCTTGCGGCCGTTGGGGGTGCCCCAGGTATAAAGATCGATCATTGGTGGTTCCGGGTCGATGGATGGAAAAATCAGGTGCCGGAGGCCGCGATTTTCGCTAAATTACAAGTTGACCGACCGGTCACCTTTTGGATAATTTATGATGGTCTCGATGACAAATGTCACTATTGCCGCGGCAAATGTGTTACACTACAGCTACAGGGAGCATCGTGCCGGCAAGTGATTTCCAGACCGGAATGCCGGTTTCTTCAACAGCATACCATGGATCTTGATGGGACGAACCAGTAACGCCAAGGAACGCTTGATCGATACGGCCGTGGGTTTGATCCGGGCCCGCAGCTATGCCTCGGTGAGCGTGGATGATCTTTGCCGCAATGCCGACGTGCGCAAGGGGAGCTTTTACCATTTCTTCGCCTCCAAGCGCGATCTGGCCCTGGCCGTGCTGGATTCCTGGTGGGAGACCACAAAGACGGAGATGCTGGAACCGGCCTTCCGGACCGACGTTCCCCCCCTGCAACGGATCGAGCGGGCCTTCCAACGGGCGGTCGCCCAGCAAGCCCGCAACCAGGAGCGCACCGGGCGCGTCCAGGGGTGTCCCTTCGGCAACATGGCCCTGGAGCTTTCCGCTCAGGACGAGGTGATGCGCGAAAAACTGGAGCAGACCTTCGGGCGCTTCGCAGGATATTTCGAGCGGGCCCTCGCCGAAGCCGTCGCTGGCGGGGACGTTCCCTCCAACCTGGACGTGGAGGAATCCGCCCAGGCGCTGGTCTCCTATCTCTACGGGATCATCCTGCTGGCCAAGACCGCCAACGACGTGAATGTCATGGCAAAGCTCTCCACCCGCGCGGTCCGTCTCATCGCAGCGCCACCTTCCTGATACCATTACGGAAATACAAATAATTCGCGAAGAATGAATTTTTTCCTTTACTTTACCAACCGGTCAAGTACGATGGGCTCTTCGCTGGCAGTTCAATATTGAACGATGCCGGTAGTACAAACAGAATGGGCCAGCAGGAAAAGGATCAGGAGCAGAAGAATAACAGAGGATTCCCGAGGGATGGGCTGGACCGGCTATTACCAAACCGGCGCTGCCCATACGGCGATGCCCATACGGCAGGGGAAATTCCCCTCCCCCCTCGGACAGGACAGGGCCTTTGAAGCCACGGGACCGTGAAGGATATGGGGGATGTTTCCTCCTCCCAAATCCAGACCGACATTCTCCATATCTGGACCCATGGCCGAGCAGGCCCTTCCCCCAAAGCGCGGGGCGGGTGGCGGCAGATCGCCCCCCAATCGCGCGTGGAATGATTCGGCGCCGTTTCGCTATCCGGTTGGTGGACTCTCCCCGATGACCTAACCCCAAGGCGGGCGGCGCCGTTTCTGTTTCATTCCCACTGTGACCCCACCCTAATTCGTGGTATAGCGGAGCAATCGTTTTCCCTGCGCATCGTTCAGCACGGAGATTCTCCGATGACCGGAACATCCGCCGCATCCAAACCCCACCCAGCCGTCCAGCCCTATCAGCCCCTGCGCAAGCTGGCCGATGGGCTGCATTGCGTGGAGGGCTCTTTCGGGCGCTCTCCCCTGGGGCGGCGCATGACGGTGCTGGGACTGGCTTCGGGGCGGCTGGCCCTGCACAGCCCGATCCGCATGGAAGAGGCGGACATGACGGCCCTGGAAGCGCTGGGCGGTATGGCGGCCATCATCGCGCCCACCTCCTTCCACACCAGCGATACTCCCTGGTATGC
>CAZOXD010000098.1:0-1304 GCA_964583525.1 uncultured Pseudomonadota bacterium | reverse complement strand
TGGCGGCCATCATCGCGCCCACCTCCTTCCACACCAGCGATACTCCCTGGTATGCCGAACGCTATCCCGATGCGCTGGTGCTGGCGCCTGCCAAGTCCGCGAAGAAACTCTCCAGGCGTTGCCGCATCGATGGCGCGCTGGAGCGGCACTGGCCGGAGGAACTGGCCGCCAGCGTGGAGGTGCTGCCTCTGGGGGGTGTGGGCCATCATGAATCGGTCTTCCTGCACCGGCCCACCCGCACGCTGGTGCTCACGGACCTGGTGTTCAACCTGGGGGCGGAGCACACGGGCCTGACCCGGATCCTGCTCAAGCTCAACAACGCCCATGGCCGCTTCGGCCCGACGCGCATCATGCGGGTCTTCACCCGCGACAAGGCGGCGCTGCTGGAATCCGTGCGCTTCCTACAGGGCTGGGATTACGACCGCGTGGTGTTGAGCCATGGCAGCGTGGTGGAAACCGGTGGCAAGGTCCTCATGCGCCAGGCCTTCGAGCCCTGGGGACTGTGAGGAGAATCGGCCCATGACAGTATCCGAAAAAATGGAAGACCTGAACCGTTTCCGGGAGGAATACCCCCAACGCATCCAGAAAATCGCCGGCTCCCGCTGGGGCGTGATCGACAGCGCGGAAGCTGCCGTGCCCGATTACGGCGAAGCAGGGAAGAAGGACGTTCCGCCGCTGGTGCTGTTTCCCGGCACCCTGGGCACCGGGGAGATCTTCTGGCAGCAGATGCGCGCCCTGGCTCCCCGGATGCGGGTGATCGCCCTCACCTATCCCGCCCTGACGGACGTGAACCTCTATGCCGATCAGGCCGTGGCGTTGCTGGAGTCCAGGGAAATCCGCCGCTTCTCCGTGCTGGGCTCCTCCCTGGGAGGCTTCACGGCCCAGGTGCTGGCGGCGCGGCATCCGCAGGCAGTGGAGACCCTCTTCGCGGGCAATACCCTCTGCAACCCGAGGGCCCCCTGGTGGCCGCATAATCGTTCGGCGGTGGACATCCAGCGCACCCCGCCCAGCGAGGTCAAGGCCTCCCGGCTGGCCAACCTGGAGGACTGGCCGGAGAGCGACCCGGGACTGGCGCTGGCCAAGGCCGTCATCCGCGAGCAGGGACAGCACAAGATCCCGCCCCGCCATCTCAAGTCGCGCATCCTGGCCCTGCTGACTGCGGAAGCGGTGCCCCCGCTTTCCCTGCCCGACGAGCGCATCGTTACCATCGAGTGCGCCGACGATCCCATCATACCCTCCGAGGCCCGGGAGGAAGTGCGCGCCCGCTATCCCGGCGCGGAGCAGCACGTCCTCCCCAGCGGCGG
>CAZOXD010000097.1:15092-17950 GCA_964583525.1 uncultured Pseudomonadota bacterium | reverse complement strand
CCATGCAGGGACTGCCCCGCGAAATTCGCCTCGCATCCTTCACGAAAATGAATAACCACGAAAAACCACGAAAATGAAAAACCTCCGCGCCCGGGCCATGATACCGGGTCACGGAGGTTAATTTGCGGCCCTGCCAACGCAGCCAGGGCAATGCATCCTTACTCGGATTATTCTCGTCCGGTTCTGTGACCGGGATTCTCCGCCCGTGAGTACCGCGGCGGATGCTGCGAGTGTCTGTTAACGTTTAACTTTGGCGGACAATCATAGGCAGGCTAGCCCCTCTGACGGGAGCCCGGATCGCAGGTTCCCAATAACGCCGCGAACCGGGACTGGTTGCCTGTTATTTGCATTTTTGCCGCGGCGCAGAAACTGTGTTTCGAGTTCCTCACACCGCACTGCAATATTAGTACTTGACCGGCAGGGAGTCAATCTTCTTTTCTTGCGGGGTGATGCAGGCGTTTTTGTGTCAGTAGCGAGACAAAAGAGAAAACGATACTCCATGGCCGGATCACGAGGAATTTTGCCTGCCGGGGGAGTTGGCCGGCGCCTTCCTGGCCAGGCGCGTTCCTTCCGCCGGGTTCAATGGGCTGAAGGGCTCGGCCAAAACCGCGTGCACGGCCCGGCCCAGATCCTGGCTGGTGTAGGGCTTTGGCAATATGGGAACACGGTCATTGGCCTCCCCGATTTCCTCGATCACCGAATCGGGCAACCCGGTGGTAATGAGGAAGGGCAGGGTGGAATTCAATTTGCGTAATTCCATGAGAAGCGAATACCCGGTCATGTTGGGGGTGTATTGATCCGCCACGACGATGTCGAAAAACTCCGGATCGGCTTGGAATTGTTTGAGGGCATCGAGCCCATTTTCCGCCATGAATACCCGGTACCCCAAGCCGTCCAAAAAAATCTTTCCCAACATGCGGATTTCCAACTCGTCCTCTACGAACAGCACCGTTTCCGTTCCATGCGGCGCCGGCGGGAGAAGCACGGTGTCCTTTTCCTCCGGGGCTTTCAGGGCCGGAAAATGGATGGAAAAGGTGGAGCCCTCGCCGACCCGGCTGTTTACTTCCATGAACCCACCGTGGGAATTCACCAGGTCCATGGCGGCCGAGAGGCCAAGTCCGGTTCCGATTTCGGGTTTTTTGGTGGTGAAAAACGGCTCGAACAGGCGCTCCATCACTTCCTGGCTCATGCCTGTTCCCGTATCCGTGACCCGAATCCGGGCATGACATCCCGAGAAGCTTCTTCCGTCATGGTTGCGATGACCGGCCAGATCCACCTCCTCCAGGGAGACCCGTAATGTCCCTCCATTGGGCATGGCGTGGCTGGCATTGACGCATAGATTGATCAGTAGGGCATGCAGCTTGGTGGCATTGGCATTCACCATCGAGGTTTCCTTGTCCAACTCTTCCCGGATGTCGATCGTCCTGGGCAGCGTGGAGCGCATCAACCGCAGCACCTCCTTGATCAGGCTGTCCAGCTTGATGGGCCGCTGGGAATCTTCGGACTGCCGGCTGAAATGGAGAATCTGGGCGATCAGGTCTCTGGCTCTGTGCGCGGCCTCCATCACACGGGTCAGGTTCTCATGTTCCACATCGTCACCGTCCAGCCGGGCCATGGTCAGTTCGGTGTAACCTATGATGGGCGTGAGAATATTATTGAAGTCATGGGCGATCCCGCCGGCCAGGGTGCCCATCGCTTCCAGTTTTTCGGAGTGTTGATGCTGGGCTTCCAGCAACTCCCGAATCTCCCGGGTGCGTTTCTCGATCCTTTTCTCCAGGGTACGCTGGTAGTCCTCCAACTCCTTCCTGCTCGCCCGCAGGTCGGCCACCATCTTGCCGAATCCTTGCGTCAATTCTCCGATTTCCGACCGGCCCTTGGGCGCGGGAATTTCCACATTGAGATTTCCATCGGAAATTTCCTGGGAAGCCTTGCGCAAGGCCAGCAGGGGTTGCAACTGCCGCCGGGTCAGATACCACCGCAGGAGAATACCGGCGGCCATTACCAGCAAGGTGACCAAAAGAATCCGGTTCTGCCTTTTCCGGATTTCCAGGGCGATCGGCGTGGCGAACTTGTTCAACATCAGCACCGCCACCACCCGGTCTCCCGCCTTGAGGGGGAGGTTGACCTGATACCATTTGTTTTTGCCGCTTTGAAAGAGGTTGGTTTCCCCCAGCCTCCCCGATTCCCAAGCCCGATTGGCGGCTGCGTAGGTCTTGGGGAAGTCCCGGTGCAGCGAAACTTCCTGATTGATGGCGAAGGATCGCTTTCCGTCCGCGACGTATACGAATCGTTTATCCTTCAGGCGCCGGTAAATGACCGCATTATCCACCTGGAATTTCTGTTCGATCCCTGCCAGGGTCTGCACGGCCCGCTCGTACTCCGCGGTTTCATACCAGATGAAATTCCGGATGCGGGCGACCTCCTCCGCCTTGAGCATCTGACTGGCGCGTTGGGCCACCAACTCCAGTTGCGCGGCCAGGGTCTGGCTCATGCTGCGCTCGATATCCCACATGTAGGCGCCCACCAGCGGTATGACGATTAGCAGAACAATCGCCACAAACGATGCGATATTGCGGAATATGATGGAATGAAAAAATCGGGTCGGAATCACCTTCATCCGGGCCTCCGAAGCGGGGATATTTCTCTAGTGCTTTATGGCTGAACTTCGCGTCCGAAGTTTTCAGGTTATCATTTTGTGATTTATCATAAATATTATCATCTATGATTACGCGAACTTCTGACGCGAAGTACTGGGGGGGATTTCAACCACGGCAAAGCTGCGCAAAACCATTCGGGGGCTTAAAGACCCCGGACGATCCACGGAACTGTTCGATGGCTGCCCCACCCCCCCCCGAGCC
>CAZOXD010000097.1:0-14992 GCA_964583525.1 uncultured Pseudomonadota bacterium | reverse complement strand
CATGTCCAGCGGTCCTCGCTTTCCAATCCTTCCTCCCATTGATTTCCAGAATAATGTTCAAGTTTACAATAAGCCGATCAATAGGAATGAATTCTGTATCCACACATACATGTACCGGAGAGCCCCATTTAAGAGCACGTGGAAAAGAAGGGAACGGGGAGGAAGGCAATCTGGAACTTGCGGAAATTTTCCGGGATCCTCAATCCGTACCATTCCGGATGAGGGGGCAGCCCTGCCCCGCCAGCCTTGCTACTCCAGCAAAGTGGCCCAGACCTCGCGGCGGTCCCGGTTCACCGATTCGATGCGCACGGTGACCCGGTCTCCGTTCTCCACCCCGGCTGGCAGCATGCACAGCACCGGCAACCGCGGGGAGTCCAGCCAGACCCTTCCTTGCCGTTCCCGCCCGGCGGCGGCTGCGCCCGGAATATGTTTCACTACCCCGTTGCGCACCAGTTCCGGGCCGTCCCGGTTCCCTGCCATTTGTTGCATCAGATAGCGCATGATCCAGTCGTATTCGATACGCCGGGCGGTTTCGCCGTGGACCAGGCTGCTTTGTTCGGCCCGCGCGGCCCATTCCTCCAACTGCGGGATTTCCGTAAAGGCCCCCCGCCCTTCCAGGGCATGGGTGATGATCTGCCGTTGCATCACCAGGTCCGGAAAGCGGCGGATGGGGGAGGTGACCTGGATATAGTGATCGCAGGCCAACCCCGCGTGACGCTCCGGCCGAGTGGAAAAATTCGCGGGGCGAAATGCCTCCGCGGGCGCGGAGTCCTCGCCCTCCTCCGGCCCGGACCCTTCCACGGAAGACCGGGGCTGCACCCGGTAGAGGGCAGGGAGGCCCTGTTGAAAACAATACCGCCCGGCCTCCCGGTTGTAGGCGATGGCCAGTTCTTCCACGATTTGATGAACAGGGCCGGTGCGCGAAACTTCCCACAGGCGGATCCGTTGCGGGTCGGAGATATCCAGGCCCACCTCCCGCCTGCGCGCGATCAGGGCGCCCTGCTGCACACGGGCATCGGTCAGGCTTTGGCAGAGCAACGCCAGCCGCCCCCAATCCCCGGGCCGCTCTTCCAGCAGCCGTTCCGCTCCGGCGAAGTCGAGATTGCTTTCCAGCCGCACCACTCCCCGCTCCACCCCCATCCATTCCGCTTTACCCTCCCGCAGCCGGAACAGGAAGGTCACGGTCTCCCGCTCCTTCCCGGCCAGCAGGGAAAAGCGCCCCTCGCTCAGGGCGCGGGGAAGCATGGGGTATACCCCAGCCAGGGTGTACACCGTGGCCATGCGCAGGGCCGCCTCCTCGAAGAGCGGGTGACCCGGCTCCAGGGCGGGGCCGGGTTCCGCAATATGAATGGCGATCTCCAGCCAGCCGTCCTTTCGGCCCAGGATGGAATATGCGTCGTCGAAATCCCGCGTTCCGGCGGCATCGATGGAATAAGTGGGGGTGTCCCTGAAATCCCGCGTCTTATGTTTCCGTACCGGCAACCGGGCCAGTTTCCCGGCCGCATCTTTCACGGATGCGGGAAACTCCAGGGGCACTTCGCCCCGTTGCAGCCAGATGGCCGGCCAATCGGGCCAGGCGTGCGCGGTTTTCAGCCAGCCCTTGATGCGTGCGGCTAAATCCTGGGAGGGCAGCGTGTGAAAATCCAGGGTCTTTCCCAGGGATTTCCAGTAGGGCGAACGCTTTTCCAGGGCCAGCAGGGATTGCAATTGGGCCAGAAACTCCCCGGCCCCATGTTTTTCCGTCACCGCTTTCGCCGCCGCTCCCTCTGCCGCTCCCGCCGCTTTTTCCCCGCCTTCAGTGGCGTCGGATAGGTGCGGCCATTTCCCCTGATCGAGCGCGGCCGCCCAATCCAGCACCCGAGCCTCCCAGGCCTCCCTTTCCCGCCGTTCGGTCTCCCGGGCCTCCCATTCCTTCATCTCCGTTTCCGAGCGCGCCCGGAAGGCGCCCTTGGCGTATCGGAAGCGCCGCCGGTCCTGGAGCAGTGCCACGAACAACAATCCATGGGCCCAGCGGTGGTTTCCCTTGCCCAGGCTCCGTTCCGCCAATTCCGCGAAGGGGATTTTCCGGCCCGGTTCCATTTCCCGGTAAATGGATTCCAGGTGCGGTGTTTCGGGGTGCGGTGCTGCGGGGCCCGCACCCGTCCCACCGGCAAGCCGCTCCCTGATCTGCCCCAGGGCGCAGTCACGCGGATTCTCGGCAGCTTTTTCTGTGGCTCCTTCCGGCAGGGGCTCTCCTTCCCAGGAATGAATCAGGTCGCCCGGGTGTTTGCGCAGCTCGCTGCCATCTTCCAGCACGATCTCCAACCGGTTGCCGGCACGTCCCCGCACCCACCCCACCCTCGGTTCGGAATGCAGGTAGAAACAGCAAAATTGGGGGCGGGTAGGAAGATGGGTCATTCGGATTCGCAATGGAGGAAGGAAGGGGGATGGCTCTATACCCTAAAATCGCCAAAAGGCCCCGGCAGGAACATACCCGCTCCCCTTTTCCGCCTGCGCCGGAACTGGTAAGCTGGGAACGGTAAACTGCGTTGAGTCCCAACTGTATTGTACAATTTCACAGTCAACTCACAACCGGCAATCGCACCAAGGCGCCGGTCACGACACGGCATCCATACGGGAACCCCCCCCCGCAACCCACTTGCCCCAAGGCGGAACGGCCTCTTGATCCCTCAGCAGCGCATCCGAAATTTCAGCATCATCGCCCACATCGACCATGGCAAGTCCACCCTCGCCGACCGGCTGATCGAGCACACCGGCGCCCTGAGCAAGCGCGAGATGGAGGACCAGGTGCTCGATACCCTGGAACTGGAGCGGGAGCGGGGCATCACCATCAAGGCCCAGAGCGTCGCCCTGGAATACAAGGCCAGGGATGGCGAGACCTACCTGCTCAACCTGATCGACACCCCGGGCCACGTGGACTTCACCTACGAGGTCTCCCGCTCCCTGGCGGCCTGCGAGGGGGCGCTGCTGGTGGTGGACGCTGCCCAGGGCGTGGAGGCGCAAACCATGGCCAATGTCTATCTGGCGGTGGAGCAGGACCTGGAGATTCTACCCGTGCTCAACAAGGTGGATCTCATCACCGCGGATCCCGAACGGGTGGCGAGGGAGATCGAGTCGGTGATCGGGCTGGACGCCTCCGAGGCGGTGCATGCCAGCGCCAAGACAGGCCAGGGCATCGAGGACATCCTGGAGCAGGTCGTGGAGAAGGTGCCGCCTCCCGCCGGCGATCCCCAGGCCCCCTTGCAGGCGCTGGTCTACGATGCCTGGTTCGACAACTACCTGGGGGTAATGGTCAACATCCGCATCGTCAACGGCACGGTGCGCACCGGGGACCGGATCCGCTTCATGGCCACCGGAAAGTCCTTCGAGGTGGCTTCCCTGGGACGCTTCTCCCCGGGCCGCAAGGAAATGAACTCCCTCGCCGCCGGCGAAGTGGGCTACCTCTCGGCGGCCATCAAGGACATCCAGCATGCCCGGGTGGGCGACACCATCACCTCCGCGCACACACCCGCCTCCGATGCTCTGACCGGCTACACCCCCATGAAGCCGATGGTCTTCAGCGGGCTCTACCCCGCCAACGGGGAGGAGTTCGAGCATCTGAAGACGGCCCTGGAAAAGCTGTCCCTCAACGACGCGGCGCTCCAGTTCGAGCCGGAAACCTCCACCGCCCTGGGCTACGGATTCCGCTGCAAGTTCCTGGGCCTGCTGCACATGGAGATCGTCCAGGAGCGCCTGGAGCGGGAGATGGGGATCGACCTGATCACCACCGCGCCCACGGTCATCTACGAGGTGCACATGAACACCGGAGAGGTGGTGCTGGTGGACAACCCGAACCGGCTCCCGGAAACCACCCGCATCGACTATATCGCCGAGCCGTACATCCTGGGCCACGTGATTTGCCCCAACGAGTTCGTGGGCACCATCATGAGCATGGCCAACGAGCGGAGGGGCGTGCACAAGGGCATGCAGTACCTGGACGACAGGCGCGCAATATTGGACTACGAGTTCCCGCTCAATGAGGTGATCGTGGATTTCTACGACAAGCTCAAATCCAGCACCAAGGGGTATGGGTCCTTCGACTACGAGCCTATCGGGTTCCGCCCGGGAGACCTGGTCAAGCTGGATATCCTGCTCAACAACGAGCCGGTGGACGCGCTCTCCATTATCGTTCCACGCGGGAAGGCCGCCGTGCGGGGACGCGAACTGGCCAGCAAGCTGCGCAAGCACATTCCCCGCCAGTTGTTCATGGTGGCCATCCAGGCGGCCATTGGCGCCAAGATCGTGGCCCGGGAAACCGTCAGCGCATTGCGCAAAAACGTCACCGCAAAATGCTACGGCGGGGACATCTCCCGCAAACGCAAACTGTTGGAAAAACAAAAGGAAGGCAAAAAACGCATGAAGCAGATAGGCACCGTGGAAGTGCCCCAGGAAGCCTTCATGTCCGTGCTCAAGCTGGGGGAGTAGGGAGAGCGGGAATCCATTCTCAAGATTGTTCGAAAGCGTCCAGGAAGGCTTCACGGGGAATCCCGGCCTGGGTGCAAATGCTGCGAAACGTAGAACCTTTGATTTTGGAATGACCGGGAATAGTTAAGGGAGTTCGGGTTCCATCTGAATTTTCTCGTACCAGCGAGATATGGTTTCCCTCTCTTTTCACACGGAATCCCAAATTCTCGAAGGTTCTGATGATTTTGGACTTCGGTGCATCGATTTGAAATTTTCTCATTTAGCCTGCAACCTGTGTCTCCGCCACAAATGCTTCCAGAACAGGTGATTCCCCCTCGATTACTCCGCGCCGAAGGTTTCAATATGAAACTGAATAGCGGAATTCACATCCGCGAGCGCTTCTTCGTATGTATCACCCTCTCCAAAAACAACGCCTTTTAGCCCTAGGGGATAGGCCACATAGCCATCCGAATGCTTTTCCACGATGACCTTAAAATGTTTCATGGATATCTTCCTTCCCGAAGTTTGATGAATCACTACGGTTCCTCTTATCCCTTTACCATAATTTATTTATTCATGCTCTCTGTCCGTGCTCAAGCTGGGGGAGTAGAAAAAGTCACCGATCCTTCCCCTCCAATGAACGCGCATTGGAAAAACGTCCCCGCAAGACTTGACAAGATTGACGGGGTTGGTTCAATATGAGCGCAAGACAACACACTGCCCTTCGATCCCCACTGATTATTGCAGTAGGAACTTTTCACAAAGAAATGCCATGTTTGCCTGGCGGTGATCCTCTTCCTGAAGAGAGGACCCCGGGAAAAACAATCGCAAGAATGATTTTCGGGGATATTACGCGGCCGGATGATCGAATCCGCCGGAAATAATATTTGGGGAACCGCCAAGGAAGCACGAATTTCGGTTGATAGGTTTAACGGGTCAGTCATGGCGCCGATCCTACTTCCCGAAACAGCCAGAGACGCACTCCGATAGCATCCATTCCGGTAAAAACGGAAAACCCACATCCACCGCACTGACGATTATCAAACCAAATTAATCCAAACAGGGAAGTAAACCGAATGAGAGCTTTCCCCAGGAAAAAGGGAAAGAGGTCCATTCCAAACCCTCACTTCACAGGGCGTATACCGCATGGTGCGGGGGAAACCGCCCTGAAATTCATACCTTCAATCAAAAGATCCTGCCGTTTTCCATGAAAAATACCGATCAAATCGAAGAAACGCCCGCGGGAGTTCCCAAGGAACCCCCTCCCCAGCCAGCCTCCAACAAGAAAGGCGGTTCGCCCGCCTCTTCGGAATCGCCCAAGGCGATGAACCTGACCGAGTTGAAAAGGCTCAACATCAGCGAATTGAACCAGATGGCCAAGGCGTTCAATGTCGAGAACGCCAGCAGCCTGCGGCGGCAGGATCTGATCTTCGCCCTGCTGCAAGCGCAGTCCAACATGAATGGGATCATTCACGGTTCGGGAGTGCTGGAAACCCTGCCCGACGGATTCGGGTTTCTTCGCTCCCCGGATTACAACTATCTGCCCGGCCCGGATGATATCTACGTTTCCCCTTCGCAGATTCGGCGATTCAACATGCGCACCGGAGACACCATCTCGGGTCAAATCAGGCCTCCCAAGGAAAGCGAGCGCTACTTCGCCCTGTTGAAGGTCGAGGATCTCAACTACGAGGCCCCGGAACAATCGAAGGACAAGATTCTCTTCGACAATCTGACGCCGCTCTACCCGGAGCAACGGATCGTGCTGGAACGGGATTCGACCGATCTGACGCCCCGGATCATGGATCTGATCGCTCCCGTGGGAATGGGGCAGCGTGGGTTGATCGTCGCGCCACCGCGCACCGGCAAGACCATGATCCTCCAAAGCATCGCCAACAGTATTTCCTACAATCATCCGGAAATTCAGTTGATCGTCCTGTTGATCGACGAGCGCCCGGAAGAAGTGACCGACATGGAGCGCTCGGTGAAGGGAGAGGTGATCAGTTCCACCTTCGACGAGCCGGCCACCCGCCACGTGCAGGTGGCGGAAATGGTGATCGAAAAAGCCAAGCGGCTGGTGGAACATCAAAAGCACGTGGTGATCCTGCTGGACTCCATTACCCGGTTGGCACGGGCCTACAATTCGGTGGTTCCTCCCAGCGGGAAGATCCTTTCGGGTGGTGTGGACTCCAATGCCCTGCACAAGCCCAAGCGCTTCTTCGGCGCCGCCCGCAATATCGAGGAAGGCGGCTCCCTGACCATCATCGCCACGGCTCTGGTGGACACCGGCAGCCGCATGGACGAGGTGATCTTCGAGGAGTTCAAGGGCACGGGCAACCTGGAACTGGCCCTGGACCGCAAGCTGGTGGAAAAACGCATCTTCCCCGCCATCGACATCTCGAAGTCCGCCACCCGCAAAGAGGAATTGCTCATCCCGAAGAACGATCTGGACCGGATCTGGGTATTGCGCCGGGTGTTGCAGCCATTGAGCGTCGTGGAATCCATGGAGTTCCTTTCCGGGAAATTGGCCAACTTCAAGTCGAACTCCCAGTTCCTGGACATGATGGACAAGATGTAGCCTGGGAAATACTATCGCCCATCATTCCCGGCGGAATTCACAGCGAAAATTACCGCAAAAATCGCCGCAAAAATCGCCATTGTCACATTTCTCCGCGCAAGGTATAATTTCCGGATTAAGGTACGCCTGACAGTGGCCGGCCCATCGGTGAAAGGGCGGCCAATTTCGCCTGGCGCAAATCGATCCGTAGGACCACATTCCGGACTTGTTGCAGGAATCACTCTAATTGCCGAATGAACGCCATGAAACCCGAAATTCATCCAGAGTACAAGGAAACCACTTTCACGTGTGCATGCGGTTCGATCTTCAAGGGCAACTCCACCGTGGGTGGAGATATACATACGGACATCTGCTCTGCCTGCCATCCCTTCTTTACCGGGAAGGAAAAACTGGTGGATAGCGCGGGTCGGATCGAAAAATTCAACCGCCGTTACAAGAGAGGCGCGGGAGGCAACTGAGCCTCTCCGTGATCGATCAGCCCCCCAGGGAATCGATGTTCGAAAATCTCATCGAGGTCAGGCAGCGATACGAGGAAGTCACCGGCCAGTTGAGCAATCCAGAGGTGATCTCCGATCAGACGCAGTACCGAAAGCTCGCCAAGGAACACAACGATCTCACCCCGGTCGTCACCGCCTACGACAAATTGCGCAAGATCGAGCAGGAACTGGAAGACCAGCGCCAAATTCTCGAGGATCCCCAGGAAGACCCGGAACTCCAGGCCATGGCCAGGCAGGAGACTCCCGCCCTGCAACAGGCTCTGGATGAATTAAGCGAGGAGCTAAAGCGGCTGCTGGCGCCCCAGGATCCCCTGGATTCTTCGGATATCGTGCTGGAAATCCGGGCCGGCACCGGCGGTGAGGAGGCGGCGCTTTTCGCGGCCGACCTGTACCGGATGTACCAGCGTTACGCGGAAAAGAACGGCTGGAAGTGCGAGTTGCTCGGTGCCAGCTACAGCGGCGTGGGTGGATTCAAGGAAGTTGTGGTGGGCATCCAGGGAACCGAGGTGTACCGCAAGCTCAAGTTCGAGGGCGGCGTGCACCGCGTGCAACGGGTGCCCCAGACTGAAAGCCAGGGACGAATCCACACTTCCGCGGCCACCGTGGTTGTCCTCCCCGAAGCCGAGGAGGTGGAAGTGGAGATCAATCCCTCCGAATTGCGCATCGATGTATTCCGCTCCTCCGGGCCGGGCGGGCAAAGCGTGAACACCACCGACTCCGCCGTCCGCATCACCCATATTCCCACCGGCATCGTCGCCCAGAGCCAGGATGAGAAATCCCAGCACAAGAACAAATCCAAGGCCATGAAGGTGCTCCGGGCAAGGCTCTATGAGAAAATTCTCGCAGAACAAAGGGACGAGGAAGCCGCACAGCGCCGGGGAATGGTGGGAAGCGGGGACCGCTCGGAACGGATCCGCACCTACAATTTCCCCCAGGGACGGATGACCGATCACAGGATCGGGCTGACCCTATACAAGCTGGATCAGGTGATGGAGGGGGAAATCGGCGAGATCGTGGAGGCCCTCCTGGTGGCGGATCAGGCGGAACGCCTGAAAGAAGCCTGAGTCCCACGCTTCAGCCGCTGTCTCCGGTCACCTCACCTTTCCCGCCGGTGTAACGTGACTGGGGGGCGTTACGGGGAGGTATAGGGCCCGGGTTCGCTTTCTTTCTTCTTTTCTTCCAGTTTTTCTTCGATGAATTTCAGGGTCAGGTTCACCAATTCCTGCGGCGGGGGATCGTCGAGATAATTTTTCGACAGTTCGATGCTGGAGCGGTATTTGCCGAGATAGTTTTTGCAGTCCTTGCAGAGCAACAGGTGCATCTGAAACTGATATTTTTTCAGTGCAGGGAGTTTATCTTCCAGAAATTTGATTAGGAATTCCCTTACTTCGGCGTGGGTTCCCATCAGCAATTTCATCATGACCGGTCCCCTCTCCCACCGAATAGGTTTTGCATTTCCACCATCAAGATCTGCCGTACACGGTGCAGCCGCACCCGTACCGCACCCTCATTGATCCCAAGTATTTCGGAAGTTTCCTTGGAATTCAAACCCTGAATATCCCGCAGTTCAAATACGGCACTGGATTCCGCTGGTAGTTTCCCCATGGCCTTCGCAAGGCGATCGGAAATCTCGTTTCTACTGTAAATTTGCTCCGGATTGGCGCCCCAATCAGTAAAATCCTGCACACTATGCGCGATTTTCCATAATTCGTCATCATCCAGCACCCCGCTGAGAATCCGCCCTTCCTCCTTCCTTTTTTTCAGGCGGTCCACAGCCTTGCGGTAGGTGATGGAAAACAGCCAGGTGCGGATATTGGACCGTTGCTGGAATCCCCCGATACCGACAAATGCAGCCAGGAAAGACTCCTGCGCCACTTCCTGGGCATCATCGGGGTCATGGAGCATCCTCAGGGCAAGGCGGTAGACCGGCGTATGACAAAGGCGAACCAGATCGTCGAACGCGTCCCTTTCCCCATTCAACAGGCGGGAGGTCAGATTTTCAGGTATTTCAACCGCCATCGAGGTGCCGGAAATTTTCTGCGTGGAAATATCGTTACCGAGTGAGAGTGCCTGACTCGGGAACCGGTTTCAAATTACTTTTTTTTTGTAACGTTTCGTACGGGATCAAGACTAGTACAGTAGCAAACGGAGTTTCAATTTCCACTGCGTATCCTCTCCCGTTCCGCCGAAAACCGGAAGGGATTCCGGCGCGAGCGGGGATTCAATTGAATTGAAACAAGGAGCACGGGCATGGAACAGTTGAACGTCAATTCCCATCCGATTCCGGTTCTGGAATCTACCAGTGAAATCCTATTCCGCGAACAGGCCATGATGCGCCAATATTCGCGGCATTCCCTGATATACTCTCCAGGAGAAACCGCCTCGGCCATTTACATGGTCGGCCATGGGGAAGTGAAACTCTCCCGCTATACCTCCGACGGCCGTGAATTGACCCTGGACCATATCGGCTCAGGCAGCTACTTCGGAGAAATGGAAATCCTCCTGGATCGCTCCCGGGAATCCCAGGCGCTGGCAAGAACCGAATGCGTCATCTATAAGATGGATAAGAATACCCTGATAAAGGAAATCGAGAGCAATCCTCAATTTGGATTGTGGTTGACCAGGGTGATGAGTCAGCGCCAATCCCGCATGGAGGACCGCCTGGAAACGTTGCTTTTCAAGAGCGCCAACGGGAAGGTGGCCCAAGTCCTGTTGAAGCTGGCCGGACAATACGGAGAGAAACTTAGCGAGGGCACCCTTATCAACTATCTCATCACCCACCAGGAAATCGGCAACCTGATCGCCACGACTCGGGAAACCGTCAGTTACGCCTTCATGGAATTCCGCCAGCGCGGGCTGATTTCCACCCGGCAGCGCAAGACCATCGTCCATGATCTGGAGGAACTCGAGGCGGTTGCCCTGAATTAATCTTTTTGATTCAACAATAGTTGTCCATTCATCTTGCACCCCGGCGGGATTTCCCCCCTCCTTTACCCGCCGGGGCTCCCTCATTGCGGGGGAGAATACCTACCGTCCGGGTTTCCCTTCACTCGATCCCGGCCTTTTGCAAAGCCCCGATCCACCTTTCATTCACAGCCGGGTCCTTGAAGGGGTGTCTTTTCGCATATTCCCGCAAAGAGGGAACATGTGGGGAAACCTTCCGGAATTGCTCCGCGGCCGTGTGTGCCTCCTCGTTCCGTCCCAAGGCGCTGAAGGACACTGCGAGCCCAAAATGGGAGGTCGGATAATCGGGTTCCAGTACGGCGGCTTTTTGGTAGGCCTCGATCGCTTCATCGTAACGTTCGAGCAGGTTGAGGCTTTGTCCCAATAAGACCTGGTATACCCCGGGGCAGACCGGGCAAAGGCGCATCGCCCGATTTATCATAACCAGGGCTTCTTCGAATCGGGATGATAAATAAAGAATCATTCCCAGGTACACGGAAACGTCGGCCATGTTCGGACCCAACGCCACGGCCCGCTCTCCTTCAGCGATGGCCTGCTCGTACGCTCCATTGACACAATGAATCGCGCCCAACATGACATGGGCCTCGGAATTCAGGTCATCCAGGGTCAAGGCCTTCCGCACCAACTCCTCGGACCGCTCCAGGGCCTTGGCGGGATCGGTCCCCCACCCCCGGAAAGCTTCGTACCAATGGCTCCAAGCCTCGCCGACATACCCCAGCGGTGAATCCGGTTCAGCGGAGATCACCTGGGAAAAATAATGGCGGGCCTGAATCTGCGACTCATGGGACAGGTGGTGATAATTCTCTCTGGCCCGGTAATAATATTCCCGTGTCCGTGGATTTTTCAGCGAATTGCGCCAGATGCGGGCCTGTTCTCCCGCAATCAACTTCACGTCCAAAGCGGTAACGACCTCATCGGTGATCTCATCCTGCACGGCAAATATGTCCTCCAGGTCCCGGTCGTAGCGTTCCGCCCATAGATGTTTCCCGGTTTCCGCCTCCACAAGCTGGGCCGTAATGCGCACCTTGTTCCCGGCTTTGCGCACGCTCCCCTCCAGAACGTAACGCACCCCCATTTCCCGGCCCACCTGTTGGACGGGCACATTCCTGCCCTTGTAGGAAAAGGAGGAGTTGCGGGCAATCACAAACAGGTCTGAAATCTTGGAGAGGTCGGTAATGATATCCTCGGTGATGCCATCGCTGAAATACTCCTGCTCCGGGTCGCCGCTCATGTTTTCGAAGGCCAGCACCGCGATGGAAGGTCCGTCCGGCAGAGCCGGTTCCGGAGAATCAAAGGAGACATCTTCTCTCTTCCTCTTGGCTGGCTGTTCCCCTGGTTTCCCCGGTTCGATCCAGTACACCGGCACCGGTTCGGCGATATTCTTGACTTCCTTTTTCCCCAGGAACCGGTAATCCAGCGGCACCTTGTTCCGCACCTGGGCGTAAACGCTTCCGGAGAGGCAAATTCCCCCGGGATCGGCCAGGGACTCCACCCTGGCTGCGATATTGACTCCGTCGCCGTAGAGGACGCCGTCCTTGACAATCACATCGCCCAGGTTGATTCCGATACGGAAATCCATTCTCCGCTGATCGGACAGCCTGGAATTCCGTTCGCCCAGATCGCGTTGAATATCCACCGCCGCATTGACCGCATCCACCACGGAGGCGAACTCGGCCAGGATGGCGTCCCCCTTGGCATCCACCACGGTTCCCCGGTGCGTGCGGATGAGTGAAAGGAAGACTTCCCGATACTGGGTAAGGGTTTCCACCGTTGCTTCCTCGTCGTCCCCCATCAGGCGGGAATACCCGGCCACGTCCGCACTGAGGATGGCGGCAAGCCTGCGTTGGACATCGGGAGTGGTCATGCCAGCTCCAAAACTGAAGTGCGCGATGCGGAGAGAGAACGAACCCATACTGCGCCGGGGCCGAATTATCAATTCACAGCGGAGTTTTTCCGATACCCCCGTCCCCCCTTTCCTCGCCGGGGCTCCCTCCCAATCTCAAGCAGTGTTCCTGGCGCCTTGTTCCATCAGCTTGACGAACCGGTCGAAGAGGTAGGCCGAATCGTGAGGCCCCGGGCTGGCCTCCGGGTGGTATTGCACCGAATAGGCGGGATGGACGAGGGACTCGATGCCCTCCACCGTGCCATCGTTGAGACTGCGGTGGGTGACCCGCACGGTGGAAGGAAGTTCATCCTCCCGCAGGGCGAAGCCGTGATTCTGGCTGGTGATTTCGATCTGCCCGGTCTCCAGGTGCGTCACCGGATGGTTGGCGCCATGATGCCCGAACGGCAACTTGTAACTCCTCCCTCCCAAGGCCAGCCCTAAAATCTGGTGGCCGAGGCAGATTCCGAAAATCGGCACCCGGCCCAGCAGGGCTTTCACGCTGGCGATGGCCTCCTGCACAGGTTCGGGATCCCCCGGTCCGTTGGAGAGAAAAACACCGTTTGGTTTGGTTGCCAGCACGCTTTCCGCGGGTGTATCGCAGGGTACTATCTGCACTTCCACACCCCGGGCCACCAGTGATCGCAGGATGTTGTATTTGATTCCGAAGTCGTAGGCCACCACCCGAAACCGGGCTGGGGCCTCTCCGTTTTGCCGGGGTTCGATGGAACGCCAGTCATACCCCGTTTCCACGGAAACCGTCTTCGCCAGATTTTGCCCGGTCATGTCCGGCAACGCGGCGGCTTCCGCGCGCAGGGCTTCCTCGTCCGCTCCTTCCGCGGGTACGATCAAGCCGGGCAGCGAGCCCTGCTCCCGCAAAGCGATCACCAGGGCGCGGGTATCGATGTTCTCCAGCGCCGTGATCCCGTTGCGGATAAAATACGCCTCCAGGCTCTCCGCTGCCCGCCAATTGCTGTGAATGGGGCTGAGTTCCTTGACGATAAATCCGCGCACGAATGTCTGCCGGGATTCCAGATCTTCCGGGTTGATTCCGTAATTCCCGATCTGGGGATAGGTCATCGTGACGATCTGTCCGGCATAGGAGGGATCCGTGATGATCTCCTGGTATCCCGTCATCGCGGTGTTGAAGATCACTTCGCCACTTGATTTTTCCTGCGCCCCACGCAACCTTCCCCGGAAAATGCGTCCGTTGCTCAAAACCAGGAGACCTTCCATGCTTTGTCCACCGCTCATTCGGGAGTGTGCGCAGCCACTCCGGGACAACGTCCGGGTTGGGATGCAAAAGAGGGATTCTTCTTCCTAGGTGTAACCCCGGCACCCGATTTTGTAAATGACCGCTGCCGGAAGGAATGGGGTTTCAAGTCCCGATTTCCCGGGGAATATTCCGGTGGAACCCTATATCGCAAAGGTGGCAACCGTCCAGTTGCCCTTTTCCGGATCCCACACTAAGAAGTCTCCGCTCCCACCGTGGGGTATCCAAGACTCCGCCAGCGAATCATGCCTCCGGAAAGGTTGGCGACCTGGCCGAATCCCGCCTTCTTCAGGAGGACGGTGGCCTGGGAGGAGCGCCCTCCGGCGCGGCACACGGTAACGATGGGGCGTTCCCGGGGAATCGACTCCGCCCGCGCTTCGAGTTGGTCCAGCGGCAGCAATTCCGCTTCCGGGATATGCCCCAATGGGCCGCCATATTCCTCCGGCGTGCGCACGTCGAGCAGGTGGACTTCCTGGCCGTGTTCCTCCAGCCAGACCGGTTCCACTTCCCAGATTCCCGCATAGGTATAGGTGAGGGGCGCCCAGGCGGGATCCGCCGGAATGTCGCTCTCGTTCCCTGGGGCGCCGCAGCGCAGATTGGCGGGTACGGCCACGGCGATCTGCTTGGGATGGGGCAGACCCAGGTTGTTCATGTAACCCACGAAGTCGTCCTCGCTCAACTCGCCGCCCAACCGGGGATTATGCTGGCGCTCTTCAGCCACGGTGGTCACGGTGCGCCCGGAATAGTCGTGCCCGGGGTACAACAGGCACTGGGGCGGCAGCGTGAGAATTTTTCCGTGGATGGAGCGGTAGAGGGTGCGGGGATTTCCCTGCTGGAAATCGGTGCGGCCCGCCCCGCGGATCAACAGGGCATCCCCGGTGAAAGCCATGCTTCCCTCGTCGAGGACGAACGACAGACAGCCGTCGGTGTGGCCGGGCGTCTCGCGCACGGTGAGCCGGTGGCCGCCAAAGGCGATCTCGTCCGCTTCCCGCAGATACTGGTGCGCGCCTTCGACTCCGGCTTTAACGGATACGGCGCTCCGGCTCCCCAGGCGCCTGGATAGCAGCCAAGCCGAGGTGACGTGATCCGCGTGGCAATGGGTCTCCAGGGTGTGGCGGAGGGTCAGCCCCAGTTCGGTAAGCAGGGCCTGGTCCCGGCGGGCCGTTTCGAATACCGGGTCGATCAGGATGGCATCGCCGCTCTCTTCGTCAGCCAGCAGATAGGTATAGGTGCTGGAGTTCGACTCGAACAATTGCCGGAAGATCATGAAAAGTCTCTCTGGTTGGGTGTGCCGCTCTCCTGCCCATTCCGTGGGTTGCTCCATGCTAGCGCGGGACTGGAGGCATGGCTAATTGGGG
>CAZOXD010000096.1:0-18183 GCA_964583525.1 uncultured Pseudomonadota bacterium | reverse complement strand
TGGTAACCGGCAGCAGCGGCACCATCGGCACGAGGTTGTGCGAGCGCTTTCTGGACAGTCCCGAATACGAGGTATTGGGGGTGGACTGGGTGTCCAACAAGTGGAGCGCGGCCGTCCAGGAAATCACCGTTCTCGCGGACTTGCGGGACCCGGAGGCCATCGCCAGGCTTCCCACGGATTTCGACGTGGTGATCCATCTGGCGGCCAACGCCCGGGTCTACGACCTGGTGCTGGAACCGGGGAAGGCCCGGGACAATATTCTCACCGTCTACAATATACTGGAGTTCTGCCGCCAGAACGGCATTCCCCGCTTCGAGTTCGCATCGTCGCGGGAGGTGTACGGCAACTCGGGCCGGGTGACCCACGACGAGGGGCACGTGGAAGTGGATCTGTGCGAGAGTCCCTATTCCGCCTCCAAGCTGGCCGGAGAAGCCCTGGTGCGCTCCTACCAGCAATGTTACGGGCTGGAATTCATCATCTTCCGCTTTTCCAACGTCTATGGCATGTACGACGACAGCGACCGGGTGGTGCCGATATTCATCCGGCTTACCAAGGCCGGAGAAGACCTGACCGTGTTCGGCAAGGACAAGCTGCTCGACTTCACCTATATCGACGACGCGGTGGACGGCATCGTGCTCAGCCTGGAGCACTTCGATCAGGCCCGGAACGAGGCTATCAATCTGGCGTGTGGCGAAGGCACTACCATTGAAAAAGTGGCCCTGGAAATTCGCGAACGGCTCGGAGCCGGTAACCGCATCGAAATGGGCGAGGTGCGCACGGGGGAAGTGGTGCAATACATTGCGGATATCGGCAAGGCACGGAAAATATTGCGCTACGACCCCAAGGTGCCCTTTGCCCAAGGCATCGAATTGACGGTGCAATGGTACGACGAACATTTGAGCGGGTAGACGCACGCCCCCCGCCTGGCTTCCCATCACCGTATTATCATCCAACCATTGAAATCTTTCATGAGCGTGAGCAATATTCTCTGCGTCGGGGCGGGGTACGTAGGCGGACCCACCATGGCCGTCCTCGCGGACCAGTGTCCACAGTTAAAGGTGGTGGTAATGGATATCGACCCGGAGCGGATCGCCCGCTGGAATTCCGATTCCCTGCCGGTCTACGAGCCCGGATTGGACGAGGTGGTGCGGCGGCGGCGCGGCAAGAACCTGTTCTTCGAGGTGGCCTCCCCGGAACTGGTCTCCGCCGCGGACATGGTGTTCGTCAGCGTGAATACCCCCACCAAGGACTTTGGGGAGGGGGCGGGGATGGCCCCCGACCTGCAATATTGGGAGCAGTCGGCGCGCTTCCTGCGGCCCCACCTCAAGGACGGCGCCATCATCGTGGAGAAGAGCACCGTTCCCGTCCGCACAGCGGACGCCATCTCCCGCATTCTCCACCACGAGGCCGGCGACCGGCGCTTCTCCGTTCTGTCCAATCCGGAATTCCTGGCCGAAGGCACGGCCATCCGGGACCTGGAACACCCCGACCGGGTCCTGATCGGTTGCGAGGAAAATCCGGCCGGCCGTGAGGCCGCAAAGGCGCTGGCGGCGCTGTACCGCCACTGGGTGCCCGAGGAGCGGATCGTATTTTCCAACGTGTGGAGCAGCGAACTTTCCAAGCTGGCCGCCAACGCGTTTTTGGCCCAGCGTATTTCCTCCATCAACGCCATTTCGGCCCTCTGCGAGGTCACCCAAGCCGACGTGACGGAAATCAGCCGCGCCGTGGGCGCGGACCGCCGCATCGGTGCCAGCTTTCTGGAAGCCGGGGTTGGATTCGGAGGCTCGTGCTTCCGCAAGGATATCCTCTCCCTGAGCTACCTGTGCCGGCAGGAGGGGCTGACGGAAGTGGCGAACTACTGGCAAAGCGTGGTGGAGATGAACGACTACCAGATCCACCGCTTCACCCGGGGCGTGGTGGAGGCGCTTTTCAACACCGTCTCCGGCAAGAAGCTGGCGATGTTCGGCTTTGCGTTCAAGCCCGGCACCAACGATACCCGCGACACACCAGCCCACGCGGTGTGCCGGATGCTGCTGGAAGAGCACGCCAGCGTCACCGTGACGGACCCCCGGGCGCTGGAAAACGCCCGCCGCGACCTGAAGGGGGTGAAGGGGGATCTATCCTTCGAGGCCGACCCATACAAGGCGGCCGAGGGCAGCCATGCGGTAATCCTGGCCACCCACTGGGATGAGTACCGGAAATTGGATTACCGGCGCATCTTCCAAAACATGGAAAAGCCGGCCTTCTTCTTCGACGGGCGCAACTGGCTGGACCCGGTGGAACTCCACGAGATCGGCTTCAACGTCTATCCCATCGGCAAGGCCCCCCTGACCCACGATTGAGGGGGAAGGCGCATGGGCGAACGGAATGTCTTTCCTTCCCCCCTTGGAAAGGCCGCGGAAATCGGTTAGGAAGGGAACTCGCACCGTAAGCCCCGAACGATCCATCCCCATCGGCACCATCGTCCCCAATCAAAGGAGACCGAAGATGAATTGGAAGATTTGGCAAAAATCAATCCTGTTGCTCACGATGATTCCCCTGCTCACCGCCTGCGCGCCGAAGAAAAAACCGGTGATAGCCCCGGAGGGCCCGCCCCAGCCTCCCTGGACCCAGGCCCAGTACGCCCAGTTCGATTACAAGTCATTCGCCAAACATCTCCCGGCCAATACGGTCATCAAGACCAAATATTTCGATTTCCGCCTTCTCAACGCGGCGGTATTCTATGAGACCAACCGGCAGCGGGTGCTCAACGGAAAGGCGCCGTTCCAATATTCGCCGGCCCTGGAGAAAACAGCCTGGGATCACAGCCGGGACATGGTGGCGCGGAACTTCTTCTCCCACGACAGCCCGATCGCGGGCAAGGAGTCTCTGGAAAAACGGTTGGTGCAGGTGAGAATCATCAACTCCCGCGCCGCCGAAAACATCAAGGTGGGCTTCGTCCTCGACTACGAGACGGGCACCCCGGTCTTCACCCCGGAGCAAAACAAAGGTTTTTTCAGCTATAAATACAAGGGCAAACCGATCCCCAACCACACCTACAACGGCATCGCCCGGGCGCTCCTCAAAGGGTGGATGAAATCCCCGGGCCAACGGCAAAACATCCTCAACGAACGGCTCACCTACATGGGCGCCGGGGGGGACTATTTCCTGGAAGACAAATTCTGGCACAAGGTCAAGTTTACCCAGAATTTCTCGGACCAGAAGGGCTCGGGATAGTCTCGGAATAATCTTCTGTGCAGGCTGCGTCCATCGCGCGGCATCCGGGTCAGTCCCCCGCCAACGCCTATTCCGTGAAACGGCGGGGGGAGAAAGGGGCAAGCACGTCCGGAGTCTTTCCGTCCAGGATGGCGGTGGCCATGTGGAACGCCGTGACGGGGGTATTGAGGATGCCGTTGCGGTAGTGACCGGTGGCCAGGAAGAGCCCGGGAATCTCCGTTTCCCCCAGGATGGGGGCGTTGTCCCTGCTGCCGGGGCGGAACCCGCACCAGGTTTCGTGGAGGGGCAGTTCGTACAGGCCGGGAATGGCCCGCCACGCGCCGCGCAAAAGCTCGAAGATCCCCCCCACGGTGAGATCGCGGTTGAACCCCATTTCCTCCACCGTAGCGCCCACCACCAACCGCCCATCCTCCCTCGGCACCATGTATACGTCCGGGGTGCGCACGTTGTGGCGGATGGTGCCGGGCTCGGTGCGGATAGCCAGAATCTGCCCTTTCACCGGCCGCACCCAGGGGCGCAGGGCGGCAGCGAGGCCCGGAATCAGCCCGGACCAGCTACCTGCCGCCAGCACCACCCGTTGGAAGTCCCAGGCCTGATCCCCAGCCTTCACCAAAGGCGGGCTGCCTTCGCGCAGGATCACCTCCTCCACGGCTGTGTGCTCGTGGAGATCTCCCCCTTCGGAGAGGAAGGCCGCCTTGAGGGCGCTGACCAGCTTGCGGTTGTCCACCTGATGATCCGCAGGGGAATACACGGCCGCCACCACGTTGGGGGAGAGCGCCGGCTCCAGTTCCTGCACTTCCGGGCCGCTCAGCCAGCGCACGGGCAATTCCAGGGATTGCTGGAATTCGAACCGGTGCCGCAGCTCGGCCGTATCGTCGGCGTGGAGGGAGATGGAAATTCCGCCTTCGGTGCGGTAGCCCACTTCCATGCCGCTGCCCGCTTCCAGTTCCTCCACGAATTGAGGGTAGAGGCGCAGACTTTCCAGCCCCAGTTGCAGGTTGTACTCCTCCTGAAAGTGCGCCTCGCCCACCGGGGCCAGCATGCCCGCCGCGGCCCAGGAGGCCTCCCGGCCGGTCTCCCCCTTTTCCAGCAGGGTCACCGGCTCCCCGCGCAGCAGCAGCCGCCAGCCGATGGAAAGGCCGATGACCCCTCCCCCGATGATGAGCGTGCCTTGTTTCATATCCAATCGTAATCCTGAATTTATGTGGAACCGCCCTTGGAGGCGGATCGAAGCCGCCAGGCGCCAGATGAACTATAACCTATCGGGGGACACCGGTGAACCGCGGCGGATCGCTGGGGCACGCACCGGATCAATGCCTGAGCCAGGATAGATCGTGGCGGGGATCGTCCTGCAAGGATACCAAGGCGCGGATGTCCCCGTCGAAATGGTTGAGCATGGGCGCTTTCCGCAACAACCCCGGGCGGTCCGGGTGAATCAGGTAGGAATGATGATACTCCGCCTGCTCGATGTGATAGGGCTCGTTTGCTCCCGGCCGCAGAAAATCCACCGCGCCATGGCAGGTGCAAAAATACCCGGATGCCGCCTCGGGAATCGCGTAGGAGCCCTCCATTGTCCGGGCGGTTTTCCCGGCGGAAGTAAACACTTCCCGGTAGACCACGGTGCCCTTGATGCCGAAGGAGGCGACGCCTCCTCCCGTCACCAGGTACCGGCTGCCTTTTGGGGAAGCCAGCAAAAGCGCCCCGGCCAGCAGATTGAGAATGCCCTGGCTCATGCGGTCCAGCAGCAGTTCCAGCTTCGAGCCGCCCGATAGGGTGAAGATGCCACCGTCCATCAGCCCGATCACCAGCCGCCCTCCCTCCTCCACGGCCACCAGGGCGCCGGAAAGCACCGGGTCGCCCAGGGACAACATCCGCCGGCCGGCGTAAGCCCGGCCTTCCAACAGCTTCACCAACCCGGAGGCATCCGGCATCCGCTTCCTGAACAGATTCGCCCAGTCGACAGCCATTGCTTGTGAGGGGGACATAGCCTGGAAGGGGACCACGGCGATCACCGCTCCCAAGCCCAGCGTGGCGGCGGTAAGCACTGTCCTGGCTCCCGAGGACAGCATTCCGCGGCGGGAGAGGGGCTGCGGGGAGTCCTCTCCGCGTTGCGATGGGAGCAGGCGCCGATCACCGGATCTCATTCAATCCCCCACCAGCACGTGCTCCTCCCCGATCCACACCGCGGAGCGGGCGGTGTCGAGGAATTTTTTTTCGTCTTCCAGAATTTCACGTCCCGCGGCCTTGCCTTCCGGCGTGGTAAACGCCGCCTCGAAGTCCTCCCTGGAATCCCACCACAGTTCCGCCAGCCCATCGAAAGGCTCCAGGGTTCCCCTTGTTTTGCGTAGAAAATCGTTCATGGGATCGTTCGCGGTATGAAGCTGTACATAGCGCCGCACGTTCATGGCCTTCGCATGGCTTTGTATGAGAGGGCCGTGGGTATTGAGCCAGTATTCCTGGAATTCCTCCCGCGTCAGGTGCGCCTGTCTGCGCAGGCAAAACGTCAGCTTGATCATGGCGCGCTCCGGGGGAGTGGGCGGATGGAATGCGTGGGGCATGGCCACCAAAACCATCCTCTACCACACACGCGGGGGATGGGGCGATCATCTATATCAAGGCATGGTGCTGCATCACCGAACGGACGGAGTAATGCTAACGGGGGATGCAGCGGGAAAGGGGGAGCGGAAGAGCAGGCCGCCCCACCCCCCTTCGGGAGTGAGGCGGCCCTTGATATTAACCATGTCCAAACGGCAGGCGCTTCTACTTGAAGCCGATCACAATCGAATAGGGATCGGAACCGTCTCCCACATCTACCAGAATCCCGTAATGACCTTTGCTGAGGATTTCAGTTGACAGGTTGTAGATATAGGTGTCACCCGACAGACGGAAGGTATTACCGCTGTCCGCCGCGCTGGTTGAAACGGTGTCGAACGGCTCCCCCACGGGCTCGGATTCCGAATACAATTGCCACTGAATATTCGCCGTGGCCGAAAGGGCCGGGCTGCCACCCGCGTAGAACAACTGGAACTTCACCGGCAGAGTTCGGCCCAGCTTGTAGGTGCCGTCCGGCTTCAACGGCGAGAGGAACCCGCTGAAGATGTACTGGACATTCACTGCAAAGGTCGTCGCGTCGGAATTGCCCCACCAGTCCGTGGCCGTGCAGGTCACGGTGTTGTTGCCGATGGGGAAGGTGGAGCCGGACGCCGGATCGCAGACTACCGTGGGCGATGCATCCACGCTATCGGTGGCCGTGGCGGAGAAGGTCACAACCGCGCCCGTCGATGAGGTGGCCTCAGCCGTAATGTTCCCTGGCACTGTCAGGTCAGGCTTCGTCGTGTCCCGCACCGTAACGTTGAAGGACGACGCCGCGGAGTTGCCCGCGTTGTCCTCCGCTGTGCAGGTCACCGGGATGGCCTGTCCGGGAGCGGAGGAAATCGCGAACACGCTGCCCGAGGCGGGTGTGCAGACCGGTGTAATGGAGCCGTCCACGATGTCCTCGGCGGAAGCCTCCCACGAGAATTCCGCACCCGCATCCGAGGTGGCCTCGACCACCTTGTCCGCGGGCACAGTCAGCATTGGCGGCGTTTTGTCCTCCACCGTCACGTTCTGGGTATCCGTAGCGAAATTACCGCTGGCGTCCGTGGCGGTCCAGGTCACCACCGTGGTGCCCACAGGATAGTCCGCAGGGGCGTCGTTGGTTACCTCTGGAGCCAGATCGGCAATGTCGCTCACCGTTGGGGTGCCAATCTCAACTGGCGTTTTGGGCCCCGTGGCCTCCTCGGTCACGTCCGCCGGCGCGGTGATGGAGGGATCCGTGGTGTCCACAACTTCCACAGTAAAGGTGGTTGCCGGGGTCGAGGTATTCCCCGCCGCGTCCGTGGCATCGCAGGTGATGGTGTGGCTGCCCAGCGCGAAGGTGTATGGGGAGGCGACAGGGGAGTCGGGGACACATTCCGCCACCACCCCGCCGTCCACGATGTCCTCCGCCGAGGCAGAATAGGAAACCGCTGCTCCGTACTGAGAGGTGGCTTCCACCCCCAGGATGTCCGGCGGCTGGTTCATCACCGGCGCCGTGGTGTCCACCACCGTCACGGTCTGGGTGGCTGTCGCCGTAAGGCCATTCCCATCCGTGGCCGTCCAGGTCACAACTGTAGGGCCCAGCGGATAGCCAGTCGGAGCATTGTTGGTAACCGTCACCGGAGTGAACAGGTCGGTGGCCGTGGCTGTACCTATCGACACCGTGCTGTTGGGATTGCCGTTGGCCTCCGCCGTCACATTGCCCGGCACTGTGAGTACCGGGTCCGTGGTGTCCTCCACCGTGATGGTGAAGGATGCGGTTCCCTCATTATCCGCCGCGTCGGTGGCCGTACAGGTCACCGTGTTCGGCCCGAGCGGTAAGGTGGAGCCGGACGCGGGCGAGCAGGAAGGAGTCAACGCCCCATCCGTGTCGTCATTGGCGCTGGCCGAATAGGTTGCCACCGCGCCAGCTGCCGAGGTGGCCTCGACCGTAAAGCTCGCCGGCACCGTGATCTCCGGGGGGGTGGTGTCGCAGATTGCCACGACAGGTGCATTACCCGTTATGACACCTAACAGGACACTGTCACATTCAATATTAAAAGTTCCGTCGTTCTGATAGATACCGTTTGTATTGTCGAAAGTACCGAAATTAGTGAATGTGCTATCACTGGCGCTGGTGATTGTCGCAGGATTCGTTATCATGCCAAAGTTATCGAATACCGTACCGGATAAGAATCTCGTTCCTCCTGTCATAAGATTGAGATCGATGTTAATCACACCACCGGTCTGATTGGTGGCGTAAGTGCCAATTTGTAAATTAAAGTCCACGTTATCGATCAATCCGCTATTTATGAAATCACCAGCGATAAAACCGATACGAACGGTGTTCATCGTCCCGTTATTGGTCAGGGTTCCTCTCCCCCCAATCGAAATGTCATTTATTGTGCCGTCATTCGTAAATGTAGAGGAACTATTAATGCTAATCACCTGATACGAATCGACGCCATTGATGGTCCCATTATTGAGCATGGAGCCATTATTTTCGAGAGTAATATTTTTCTGACTAGATGAAAGAAAACTGGAATCCAGGGTAAGAATTACGCCAGCATTTACGTCAAGTACAGTTCCATTGCCTTTTATATTCAACACACCGACAAGATTGAAATTAGTATCCAAATAGACTTGGCCACCCCCAGATGGGCTAATCACAATTGTATCTCCGCTTTGCGGGAGAGTATCGGTATCCCAATTAAATCGATCGGACCAGTTGGAATCATCACCGTCACCATCACTATCCCCATCCCAGGTAATGCAGAAAAACAAGAATGGATTTCCAGAAATGGTTCCAGTATTGATAATTTCCGCAGTGCACGATGAGGCTTTTACCTCTCCATTATTGATAATACTTCCCGCATTATTGATAGTGGAATTTGATGTTACAAGAATCGAACCGATATTGGTATTGGTTAGAGTCTTACCATTTTGTATGAATAACTCGGAGTCCAAAAGGCTCAGCGTATCAGACACCTTAATGTTTGCATTTGCAGTGACAATTGAGCTTTTAAGTGCCAACCTGCCAGTAAACGTGGTGTCTGCAGCCACAGTGACATTTGCGTTTAAAAGACCAAGTCTGCCATGTATCTTAGTAATTTCATCTATCGTGACATTTGCATCCACTCCGTCATAATTGCTTATTATGATATCGCCCCAAAGATCGGGGAATGTGTTACTATTCCAATTGACCGGGTCTGACCAAAGACCATTTCCCGTATCATTATCCCATATACCGCACGTTTCAGTGATAGAATTACCAGTGAGGGCGCCACTATTATTGAAAATACCGGCAGTACCTGTAAAGACATTGCAGTTATTAATAAATGCGCCAAGATTATGAAATGTTCCAAAATTATTGAACGGACCTTCGTTGTTGATGGTGATTGTCGCGGGATTCGTTATCGTGCCAAAGTTATCGAATACCGTACCGGATAAGAATCTCGTTCCTCCTGTCATAAGATTGAGATCGATGTTAATCACACCACCGGTCTGATTGGTGGCGTAAGTGCCAATTTGTAAATTAAAGTCCACGTTATCGATCAATCCGCTATTTATGAAATCACCAGCGATAAAACCGATACGAACGGTGTTCATCGTCCCGTTATTGGTCAGGGTTCCTCTCCCCCCAATCGAAATGTCATTTATTGTGCCATCATTCGTAAATGTAGAGGAACTATTAATGTTAATCACCTGATACGAATCGAAACCATTGATGGTTCCATTATTGAGCATGGATCCGTTACTTTGGAGACTAATATTTTTCTGACTAGATGAAAGTAAACTGGAATCCAGAGTAAGAATTTTGCCAGCATCAACGTTCAGCACAGTTCCAGCGCCTTTAATATTCAACATACCAAATAGATCGAAATCAGTATCCAAATAGACCTGGCCACCCCCAGATGGGTATATAATTATTGTATCCTCGCTTTGTGGCACAGCATCTCCATCCCAATTAAATCGATCGGACCAGTTGATATTATCACCATCGCCGTCCGAGTCTCCATCCCAGGTCACCGTGGCGGCCAGCGCCGGTTGGGCGATTGCGAATATAGCCAGAGCGAAAAGCCCGGCCAGGATGATGGTGGTGCGGTGGAAGAAACTGCGGATGTGTTCGGAATTCATGGTGGCCCCTATTTCGTTATGCTTCATAATACCGGGTAAAGGTGCGCCGGTAGAAGGAATCACGGAAGAAAAGGGGTACGGCTGAATCAATATGAAAAATAGGGTGGGCTAAACTAAATTCCCCTTTTTCCTCCCCTGGTAAAAACTCCAGAAAATCGTAATCAAACATACCACTTTCATAAATAAACTCAATACCCAAATGGGGGATGAAATAATTGAAATTCACCCCCCAAATGGGGGGTGAGCGGATGTTCCCGTACCTGATACGCAGGAAGCCAAGCCCGGTTACAGGCCTGGGGACGACGCCGTCCTAACAGGCCCACCCGCTATTGACCTCTCATTCCCATGGGATACCATACCCGCGTCGGTTTGGGATGCATCATTTTGCTGGTGGAATTATCCTTGTAGCTGAGGGGCCAATGGGCGGCACGATGAACTTCGGGCGGTTTCTATCCGACACGGCGCGCCTGCACCCGGAGCGCGAGGCGCTGGTGTGGCGGGAGCGCACCTGGAACTGGCGCGAGCTGGACGGCCGGGTCAACGCCCTGGTGCGTGGTCTGCGCGCTCTGGGCCTGGGCAAGGGCGACCGGCTGCTGCTCCATTCCCGCAACTCTTCCCAGATGATGGAGGTGATGTGGGCCGCCTTCAAGCTGGGGGCGGTGCTGGTGCCCACCAACTTCCGGCTCACTCCGCCGGAAATCGCCTACATGGCGGGCTTCGCGGGGGCGCGGGCCTTCTTTTACGACACGCCCTATCCCGCGCACGTGGACGCCGCCCGGGAGGCGGCCCGGGAATCAGACCACCGCCTGGAACACGTGATCGCCTTCGAAGCGCCCCGGGCGGGCGAGGTGGCCTACGAGGATCTGTTGGGGACGGATCACGATGCCCCTCCCTGGGAGGAGGAGGTGGACCCAGGCGACCCCATGTGGTACTTCTTCACCTCGGGCACCACCGGCCAGCCCAAGGCGGCCATCCTCACCCATGGGCAGATGGCCTACATCGTCACCAACATGCTGGCCGACCTGATGCCCGGGCTCACCCACGAGGACGCCTCCCTGGCCGTGGCCCCGCTGTCCCATGGGGCGGGGGTGCACATGATGATCAACGTGGCCCGGGGCGCCAAGACCGTGCTGATGCCGGGCGAGGGCCTGGACGTCGCCGAAGCGTGGCGGCTCATCGCCGAACACCGGGTGACCAACCTCTTCACCGTGCCCACCATCGTCAAGATGCTGGTGGAACACCCCAACCTGCCGCCGCGCGCGGAATCCCCGCTGAAGTGGGTGATCTACGCCGGAGCCCCCATGTACCGGGAGGATCAGAAGATCGCCTTGGAAACACTGGGACCGGTGCTGGTGCAATACTACGGCATGGGCGAGGTCACCGGGAACATCACCGTGCTCCCTCCCTGGCTGCACAGCACGGACGATGCAAACATGCCGGTGGGTTCCTGCGGCCTCCCCCGCACCGGAATGGAGATCGCCATCAAGGATCCCACCGATACCACCGTTTCCGCAAAAAAAGGCGCAGCGGGAAGCGCCCCCCTGCCCGTGGGGGAGCAGGGCGAGGTCTGCGTGCGCGGTCTGGGGGTGTTCGCGGGGTATCACAACAATCCGCAGGCCAACGCCCAGGCGCTGCGGGATGGCTGGTTCCACACCGGCGATCTGGGCTACCTGGACGAGCGGGGACTGCTCTACCTGACCGGCCGGGCCTCGGACATGTACATCTCCGGGGGCGCCAACGTCTATCCCCGCGAGGTGGAGGAGGTGCTGCTGGAGCACCCGGCCGTGTCCGAGACCGCCGTGCTCGGCGTGCCCGATCCCAAGTGGGGCGAGTCCGGCGTCGCCGTCGTGGTGCTCAGGGCGCCCGGGGGAAATGGAAACGGCGCGCTCCCGGGGGAAGCGGAACTGCTGGCCTTCCTGGAAGGGCGGCTGGCAAAGTACAAATGGCCGCGCCGCATCTTCTTCTGGGACGAATTGCCCAAGTCCGGCTACGGCAAGGTACCCAAGCACATGGTGCGCGGAAACCTCTTCCAGCGCGGCGACCTGAAGGAGGGCGAACCGGTGGTGTAAAACGGTCCAAACATGCAAAAATCGCACAGAGAATAATACCGAGAGGAAAACCGGTGACTACCTACCCCCGGAGGGAAACATCATGCGAACGGTAAAACATCCCGGTGAGCCGCTGTATCCGCGCCATCTGCTGGAATGGAGCGGGGAGGGCGGCCTGTTTCACGTTACCGTGCCTGCGGGCAGCGACCTGATCGGCTCCCTCCATGCGGCCCTGAAGGCCCGGGGGGTGGTCAGCGCCGGCATCGTGCTGCTGGGCGGCACGGCAGCCCGGTTGGAGTTCCTCACCGGCAGGCCCCTGCAGGAAAGCGAACAAGGGGAACATCACGGCCGCGTGGCCACCTGGAACGGCCCGCACACCATCGACTGTCCCGCCACACTCATCGGCGGAAGCGCGGCCCATGGCCCGGGAGAAGACGGCCCGGGCAGTTATGGACAACCTGTCACCCATTGCCACGCCCTCTTCACAGATAAAAACGGCAACCTGCGGGGCGGGCACCTGATAACCGGCGAGTGCATCGCGGGCCCGGGGGGTATCCGCCTCTGGGTCACCGGGCTGACCGGCAAGGGCTTCCGCGCCACCCATGACAGCGAGACCAGTTTCCTCATCTTCCATCCCCTCGATCTACCGGGTGCCCCCTCATGAGCGGGGAGGAGAGCGCCATCATCGAAAAAGGGAGCTTCGGGCGGCTGGCCACCCTGCGCCTGCGGCCCAACGAGGACCTCAGCCAGGCCATCGAGGCGGCCTGCGCCGAGCATGGCATCGCCCACGCGCTGGTGCGCTCCTGCGTGGGCTCCCTCACCGACGCCGTGCTCGCTCACCAGACGGACGGCGTGGAACGCGAGACCGTGGTGAAGGGCCCGGGCCTGGAAATCGCGCTGCTCAACGGGGAAATCCGCCCCGGGAGGGACGGCAAGCCCCGCGCCGACCTGCGGGGGCTGGTCTGCGACCAGGACGGGCGCGCCATCGCCGGGCGCTTCCTCCACGGCCGCAACCCGATCTGCATCACCATCGAACTGGTGTTGCAGGAGTGGATTCCGGAGTGAGATGCGGGAATTCCCTGCATCGAATCCCCCCCTGCCTTGCCCGCCCTAACTGGCCTCTCCGCCGTTCCCCCTACCGGGATGGAGGCGCCGGGTTCCAGACGAAGGGATTCCGGTAGCCCTCGTCCTCGAAGGAATGGAAGCGGCGTCCGATCACTTCCGATGCCTCCGACACGATCATGAAGGATGCGGGGTCCAGATCGAACATGATCTGCTTGACCCGTCCCAATTCGTAGAGGTTGATGACCGTATAGATCATCCGCATCGAGCGGTGGGAATAGCCGCCGGAAGCGTGAAGGAAGGTCACCCCCCGCTCCAATTCGCGCTGAATGCGGATGGATACCGCCTCGGGCAGGGAGGTGATGATGAACACGCCCCGGTTCTGCGACAGGCCGGTCAGCACCTTGTCCAATACGAATGCCATCACCCACATGTACACCCCGGAATAGAAGGCCGTTTCCAGGTCGTAAATCAGCCAGGCCCCCGTCAGATTGAACACGTTGACCAGGTTCATGGTGGTTCCCATCGGGATGGACAGGCGTTTGCGGATAAACTTGGCCAGGATGTCCATGCCCCCTCCCGAGCCTCCTTCGCGCAGGTAGAATCCCGTTCCCACTCCGATCAGGATTCCGGCCAGGATGGCCGCGATGAGGCGATCGTCGATGCGCCATTCCACCCACGTGGTCAAATCCAGCGCCAGAGAGAAGATCAGCACGCCCGTCACGGATACCAGGACGTAACGCAACGCGTATTCGCGCCAGCCAATCACGAACAGGGGAATATTCATGATCAGGTAGATCATTCCCAGGGAGGGCCAATCCGCCAGATAATAGACCATCAGGCTCAACCCGGAGGTTCCTCCGGAGAAGAAATGGTGGGGAATCAATATGCCGTTGACAGCCACGGCGCACAGGATAAGACCCGCGGCCATGGTGCCCAACATCCGGTAAAATCGCAGGGAACGGAGATCGTTCCGGATTTCCCCCAATTCCCAGGTAAGTTGGGCGGTGAAACGTTGCATCCGCATGAATCCTCCCCTCACATTGAAGGTTGCCTCGAAACCGGCTAGTGGGATGGGCCGATGTTGGCATGAAGGGAGCCATAACGCGCCTGCCCGTCCACTGCCGCGCCCCCTGGCTCACACCACCGGCGATCTTCCTCCGTCCAAGTTGATGGCGCAGCCGGTGATGTAGGAGGCGGCATCGGAGGCCAGAAAGCAGGCCAGGTTGGCGAATTCCTCCGGGTCGCCCATCCGACCCAGGGGCACCGATTTTCCCTGCTCGGCGATGAATTCCTCGAAGCTCGTCCCGTCCTCCCGCGCCTCGTGGCGCCATTCCCATTGTTCCGTGACCAGAATGCCGGTGCAGATCGCGTTCACCAGCACATTGTGGGGCGCGTACTCGCCCGCCAGCACCTTGGTGAGGGCCATCCCCGCGGCCCGGGTGACGGCAGTGGGCGCACCCCGGGCGGGCGGGGCCTTGGCGCCGGAATTGAGCACGTTGATGATTCGCCCCCAGGCCCGCTCCTTCATGGCCGGCAGGGCCAGCCGGGTCAGCCGGATGGCCGCGAAGAGCTTCAGTTCGAAGTCGGCCTGCCAGACCTCGTCCGTGATGGACTCGAAGGGGCCGACCGCGGAGGTGCCCGCGTTGTTGACCAGGATGTCCACCCGGCCCAACTCCTCGCGCGCCTCCTCGAAGATCCGTTCCACCTCCCCGGCCTGTCCCACGTCGCCGCGAATGGCCACGGCCTTGGTTGCGGAGCCCACAGAATCCACCGAAGCCCCCGAAGCCACCACAGCTATGGCGGCGCGGGCTTCCTCCAGCACGTCGGGACGGCGGGCCACGATGGCCACGTCGGCGCCGGCGCCAGCGAACTTCTTCGCCATGGCGAGCCCCAGGCCCCGGCTGCCCCCGGTAATCAGGGCCGTTTTGTCCTGCAAGCTGATCTGCATGGTCTTGTGCTCCCTCTGGTTGAGAATGGGTCCATTGAGTCGGGTCCATTCAGTCGGGTCCGTGTAGTCGAATCCATTGTGTCTCTTAGGGGAAATCGCAAGGGAGGACAAGCTGCCCCCATATTACCGCGGCAGCAGGACGCATATGGCCGGGACGGCATAACGTCGGAAATCCAGACAGGAAGGGAAACCGCAACATTAACTGCGGATGCACATAGAGGGAATTGGCTTTCTTTCGCAATCCGCAGGGGAGACCTCACCCCCCCGCGCGCCGTTCCATTGTACTGCCGCGGCGCTCCTCCCCTCTCCACAGAGTGGCGAGGGGAAAAACAACTGCCTACTCCACCCCGGCCCTCCACAACTGGTTTCCTTTCGCAATCATGGGGGACCCCCGCCAGCCCCTCTCCACCCTGTGGAGAGGGGCGAGGCCGCGCCAGCGGCCTGGGGTGAGGTCCCAGTGGCTTTCTTTCGCAATCCGCACGAATCCAAAGCTTTGGGTTCGATTCGCAATTTTATTCTTTCTGATATAATATTCTGTTATTTCAGTATATTATGGCAGATCGATGCGGAATTGTCCAGGGAAAAATGAGGAGTAATGGGTAATCCGCGCGGAGAAGCGCCGCGGCAGTACAATGGAATCGGTAGTCCAATAAAACAACCGGCGGAGGGGTGAGGTTGCGGTTCGTGGTCTCCACCTCCTTCAGTCCCACAACGTTGGGCTGGGAGAGGCTCACTGGGCGGGAAAGGGAAAATGGGGGGGTATTGGACGATCATTCTGATATTGGTTGCGCATCCAGGGCGTAGAAAGGAAAATTGCAGTCATTTCAATTCCACAGGCCAAGGACGACAGGTGATGGGAATCTTTGATCCCAACCTTGAATTTTTCCCCCTTCCAATCCCAATTTCCAAATTGACATCCTCCCGCCTGCTGACCTACATTGGATAGTTAACATCCGTTCCAGGCGGATCTGCAGGGAATTGTGGGGAATATCGCGTCCGGTATTCCTGACCGTGGTTTTATGTGCGAGGCCGTATTTTCGAAGCCATATGTTCGAGACACTGCAGGAAAAACTGACCGGCGCCCTGAGCCGCATCGGGGGCCGCAACGTCCTCAACGAGTCCAACATCGAAGAGGCGTTGGGACAGGTGCGCCTGGCGCTGCTGGAAGCGGACGTCAACTTCCGGGTGGTGCGGGCCTTCCTGGACGCGGTGCAGAGCCGCGCCCTGGGCGAGGAAATTCCGGGTGGCATCAACGCCGGGCAGCACTTCATCAGGATCGTCAGCGACGAGTTGGCGGCGATGATGGGCGGCGAACACGCCCCCCTCAAGCTGGAGGGCAAGGCCCCGGCGGTGATCATGCTGGTGGGGCTGCAAGGCTCCGGGAAGACTTCCACGGCGGGCAAGCTGGCCCGGATGCTCTCCGAAGAGGGCAAGCGCCCCTATCTGGTGCCGGCGGACGTGAACCGCCCGGCGGCCATCGAGCAGTTGCAGACCCTGGCCCGCGTGCAGGATGTGCCCTGTTACGATACCCGGCCCGGCGAGGACCCGGTGAAGATCGCCAAGGCCGCGCTCAAGGCGGGCCGCAAGGCCGGGGCGGAGGTGGTGCTGATCGATACCGCGGGACGGCTGCAGATCGACGAGGAGTTGATGGGCGAGTTGGAGCGCATGAAGGCGGCCGTCGACCCGGGCGAGATTCTCTACGTCGCGGACGGCCTGACCGGGCAGGACGCGGTCAACACAGCCAGCGAATTCCACGCCCGGCTGAACCTGACCGGCCATGTGCTCACCAAGATGGACGGCGATGCCCGCGGCGGCGCGGCGCTTTCCATCCGCGCGGTGACCCAGCGCCCTATCAAGTTCATGACGGTGGGCGAAAAGCTGGAGGACCTGGAGCGCTTCCATCCCGAGCGGATCGCGTCGCGCATCCTGGGCATGGGCGACCTGGTCTCCCTCATCGAAAAGGCGCAGGACACCTTCGACGAGGAACAGGCGCTGGAAATGCAGCGCAAGATGGCGCGCAACGAGTTTTCCCTGTCCGACTTCCTGGACCAGATCCGCGCCCTGCGCACCATGGGACCCCTCAAGGACCTGATGAACATGGTGCCCGGCATGAGCGGCATGATGAAAAAGGACGGCCTGGACGAGAAACAACTGGTGAAGGTGGAAGCGATCATCTGCTCCATGACCAGGCGTGAGCGGGGCAACCACCAGATCATCAACATGTCCCGCCGCAACCGCATCGCCAAGGGCAGCGGCACCAAGCCCAACGACGTCAACAAGCTCCTCAAGCAGTTTTCCCAGATGCGCAAGATGATGAAGAAAATGAGCCGCTTCGGCGGCGACCCCCGCCGGGCCATGCAAAGCATGGAATCCATGCTGCCCGGAGGAGGCCCGGGAGGGCCGGGCGGCCCCCCGGGACTGATGCGCTGAGCGGGCGGGACTGAAACGGAACGGAATGGTGAAGTTCGCTTACTCCCATTCGGCAAACAACGAGCGATAAACAACGGTGGGATAAACTCCGGTGGCCCGCACAGGGAACCACACAGGGAACCACCGCAACAAAAATCGAGAAAACGCAAGGAGAACGGCAAACGTGGCGACAAGGATTCGGCTGGCGAGGGGGGGCAAGAAAAAGCAGCCCTATTACCGCATCGTGGTGGCGGACAGCCGCGCACCCCGGGACGGTAAATACATCGAACGCATCGGCAGTTACAACCCCATGCTGGCGGAAAACAAGGTCACCCTGGACTTGGAACGCGCCCAGCACTGGCTCAACGTCGGGGCGCGGCCCTCGGAGCGGGTGAGCAAGCTGTTTTCCATCCAGGGTCTGGAGCACAACCTGATCGTCCTGCCCTCCCCGGAAAAAATCGCCGCCGCCCAGGAAGTCAAGCAGGCGGCCGATAAGGTCAAACAGGAAGCCGCCGAAGCCAAGGCCAAGGAAACCAAGGCCACAGAAGCCAAAGCCGCTGAAGCCAAGGCTGAGGAAGCCAAAGCTGCCGAAGCCAAAGCTGCCGAAGCCAAGGCTGAGGAAGCCAAAGCTGCCGAAGCTAAGGAGGCCGAAGCCAAAGCCGCCGAAGCCAAAGCCGAGGAAGCCAAGGAAGCCGAAGCTAAGGAGGCCGAAGCCAAGGCCGAGGAAACCAAGGCCACCGAAGCAAAAGCCGCAGAAGCCAAGGCTGAAGAAGCCAAGGAAGCCGAAGCCAAAGCACCGGAGGC
>CAZOXD010000095.1:14072-18189 GCA_964583525.1 uncultured Pseudomonadota bacterium | reverse complement strand
AGCCAGCACCCAAACGAGCCGGGTGGATTTTGCGGGGGAGCCGGAATGGAATATCCCCGGCAGCACCGAAGCGAATTTCGCCAGGAGGCGCGCCCCACCTCCCTCCTGGCCGGGCTTGGCGGAGATTTGCCGATCCACTGGTGGCTCGGCGGGCGGAGGAGCATCCTGATTTTTCTTCAGAAGTTCCTGGTAGATGTCCTCTGTTTCCGGAGAGGGGGTGATGCCCATGCTTCCCTGGAAGATCTGGTGGCAGCGCTGGTAGACGGCGATTCCACCGGCGATCCGCCCCAACTCCAGCATGCTCTTCATCAATTTCTGGTAGAATTCTTCCACCAGATCGTCGATTTCCAGTCCCCGTTCGTACAGCTTCACGGCATCTTCAATTTGCCCGGATTGCTGGAAATATTCCCCCTGTTGTTCCACATGGCGCAGGAAAAGCCCGTGGAGCCGCCCTCTCGCCGTTGCAATTTCAGGAGGTTCTTCCTCATCGGAGAGAAAAGGGCCGCCATACAGGGCCAGTGCTCCCTCCAGTTGATCCCTGGCGCCTGCGGTGTCTCCGGAGGTCAGGTTGGAATCGACGTTTTTTAATACGGATTCGAATTCCAGGGCGTCCACCCAGCACAATTCATGGTTCAGATTCAAACGCCCGTCGTAGAGGGGGAGCACCTCCTGCCCGATCAGTCCCCGCAATCGTTTGAGGGTGGTGTGAAAGTTTCTCATGGCGCTGTCGCCATCGACATCGAGCCACAGGGAATCGGCCAGGGTTTCGGCACGCACCCCTTCCCCTCCCAAGGCAATCAGTCCCTTGAGCAATTCCATCGGCTTCTTGTTGGGTTTGGGGCCTTGCTGGAAGGGTTGGCCGTCAATTTCGATCAGGAACCTGCCCAGGGTGTATATCCGCACCCGATGCGCCGGCGCATCCGGCTCCGGTCTGGCGGAAGCAGATAACCTGGATCTTATCGATCGCATATGGAGTGCCATTTCCCCGGCCCGGGATGGACATGGACGGTCTTTTCACCCGCGCCCAGCCCCGGCCCTCCCTTTGATCCAATTTGCTGAAGAAATCCTGGATTCCTTCACCCAATAATACACTATACCACGAATTCGGCATTCAGTTTCAAGGATTTACCGTTTCCCAGGGCGCTTACTTTCACGCCCTAGCCCCCTCGTTGTTTGCGGTATTTCCCCGGGGATACTCCGTGCCATCCCTTGAATGCATTCTGGAACGAGGATGGTTCCGAAATAGCCGAGGCGGAATGCGATTCCGGTCACGGAAAAAGTTTCCGGCTCATCCGAAAAACCGGGACATGTTGAACCGGGATGAGGACATGGCATTTCCCTCCGGCGCGTTGATGGGCAAACCCTGCTGCTGCCAATTGGAATAGCCACCTTCCAGTTCCGAAAGATTCTGGAATCCCCTGGAATGCAGGAATTCGCGTGCCACCCGGCTGCGCTGCCCGGCACGCGAGAGGTTGCAAGGCGCTCCGCAGGGCATGGTTGCTTCGCCATGAGGAAGGCAATCCAGGTCACGAGCCGCGCTTGGGTAAAGGCGGAACACCATAAAGGGGAGGAATCGTTCTGGAATGATTCCGTGCAGGAGCGGCGGGGGATAAGCCTGTCCCGAGCGTACCAATCAATAGACGGACCAGAAATTTCCACCATGGTGGAAACTCCCGTTATGGGGCACCAAGCTCGCGAACTGGTGCCAGTCAAAAGACAACCGGACGTAGCCCGCGAGGTGATAGGGGCGTGGGCCTGGCGCATTGGTCGGGGTGTCCAGACATGGTGGGCGGTTATGCGGGGGGGAGGGGATGTGAGAATTTTGAAGGGGCGATGAGGGGAGAGAATTACTATTGTTTCTTTTTCCCACGTCTTGACTTGTGCTTCCGTTTTCCTTTAATCGCCCTTTCCATTTTGATTCCACGAACATAATCTATTACGGGTCCGAGTGATGGAATGCGGAAAGATACCACCGTATTTTGTTCCACGTTGGTTATTGCAAAGTCCCCTTTTGTTATTACATCCATCCCGATCAGGAGCCCAACAGGGTCTTCGAGTTCCACTTCAGCTACTTGCCACTGCAAAAGTTCGACATTGTTCGGTAGCAGGATATCTACGACATACCGATTTACTTCTTTGGTCCCATGTGCGCCCCTTACTGTTGCTATGCCAATGGGTGGCAATTTCAATTTTCCCACAATCACCCGCGATATTGCTGTGTTAGTGGCGCCAGTGTCCCAAAGAGCGGTTGTATTATGAGGGCTGTGTGATTTCGCGGGGATAATTGTTGAAAGGCGAATCTGAGCGTGTGTTTTAATCTCCCTCAACAGCCCACCGGTTTGATTTCGCACGGTAAAGGCTGTTGCAGGGGGTTGGGGGGCCATTAATTAAAAAACTGCTCGGGTTCTAAAATGCTGTGTTTGGTCCTCACGCGAGGAGCAATATTGAAGGAGGAATGTCCCTGGTGAATGAGACTGAGAAATGGCCGTCCTTATTGCTTCTTCCTGAGTGTCAAATGCGCCGAGCAGCTCTTCACCCACTATCACGATGAATTTCCCATCGTAATTTTTATCAAGTTCCGCTCGATGATTTTGGTAGTATTTGAATTCGCGCTCCAACATTACAGCACCCTTGATTATCTTCCGCTTTATCGCGGCCCTATTACTATCATAAATCCCTGGGAATTCAAGTGCAATAATCCGGCCCAAGTGAAGCACCTGGGCCAGGCGATGTATAGATAGAGCCGGCCAGTCGACACCTGGAAGGGTGATGGTTTCCCATGGTGTGTCAGTGAGGGCATCCAATCAGAAAGAACCGGCGCGGCCCCGGCGATGGGGGGCGGGCGCTCCAGGAGCATCCTTTGCGTTTCTACGGTTAGCCATAGGTACGCCAAGATCAATTTCACTCGATATTATCAACCGTCAATTTCAATCGGAATTGGCGGGGAGACCCAGGAATTTCCGGGCCAGCAGAGGCACCACGATGTTGATGAACAGCACCCGCACCAGATGATGGGAAACCACCAGGGCCAGGTCGATGTCCAGCGAGAGTGCGATCAGGGTCATTTCGGGCAGCCCTCCCGGCGCGAGGGAGAGCAGCATGGCATTGAAGGGCAGGCCGGTTCCCCAGTGCAGCCCCAGGGCCGTGGCGAAGGCGCCCCCCACCATCAGCGCCGTGGCGGCCATGCCCCATCCCACGGTGCCCAGCGCCTGTTTGATGGGCACCCCCACGAACCGGCACCCGATGGCGCTTCCCACCACCACTTGCGCGGCGATCACCAGCCATCCGGGAGGCTTGGCCGCGGTTAAACCCGCCAGATGCGCCCCTCCGCTGAGCAGCAGCGGCCCCAACAAAAAAGGCGCGGGGAGGCGAAGCTTCGCCGCCAGAAAGTATCCCAACACACCGCACGCCGCCAGCAGCAGGGCATCGCCCACACCCATGGGGCCGGAAGCGAAGGGCAGGGATGGCGCAGGGGCGATTCCCTCGGCAAAGCGGATCCAGAGGGGAATGGTGAAGCAGACCAGCACGATGCGAACGCTATGCACCAGGGAGAGCCTGCGCAGATCCGCGCCGGCCTCCGCGCCAATGAAGATCACGGCCGCCAAGCCACCCGGGAGACCCGCGAAAAATGCGTTCACCTTGTCGTAACCCGCCAGGCGGCGGAAGAATAAATACCCCAGTGCCGTGATGGCGACGCTGTACATCAGCACCACCGAGATGCTGACGCTCCAACGGGGGAGACGGCCCAGGATTTCCGGGGAAAATCCACTCCCGATCAAGACCCCCAGCACCACCAGCATCCCATTGCGAAAGTGCGTGGGTACCTCGATGGGCAGGCGGGAGAAGGCCCCCAGCAGGGTGAAAAGGACGGCCCCCAACAGCCACGGCAGGGGAAACCCCAGCCGCGAGAATACCCACCCGCCAACGGCCCCCAACAGCAAGGCCAAGGTCAGTTGGCCGAGTATTTTACGCGCATAGGCAGGCAGGATATCTCCCATGGGACTTAAATCGCCGCAATGGCGTGCGGAAGGAACCCGCACCGGAATGGGCTGGGAGCCCGGTGAATGCTGAACCTCATTGAAGCGCACGGAATTGGAGCGTGCAGAGCCATGGGCTC
>CAZOXD010000095.1:5730-13972 GCA_964583525.1 uncultured Pseudomonadota bacterium | reverse complement strand
GGGGCTTCCTCCATGGCGGTGGAGTAGAGCATCCGGGCGATTTCCTCCATATCGATCTGGAAGACCTCGTTGAACCGGTTGAAAAATTCGCACATGGCCGAGCGCACGGTCAATTCCACCAATTGCTTCTCGGATAAAAATTCCCGCAGCGCGTCATAAGTGCTGTCGTTCATGCGCCCGCCGTTGGCGTTGATGCGGTCCACATAGCGCAGCACCGCCAACTCGTCCTCGGCGAACAGTCCACTATCCTCCCAGGCATCCTCCTCGATGGCCCGCAGTTGCTCCCGGGTAAGCCCCGCATCCAACGCCGGGGGAGAGTGATGCACCACGCAGTAGTCGCACCGGTTGCGCACGGAGACCAGCAATATCCCCATTTCCAGGTATTTGCGGGGCACCACGGAACCATTGTAGAAGGTGCGCAGGAGTTGGAAGACGGCCTTGGCGAGGGGAGGGTGGTTTGCCAGCACGCCCAGCTGATTGAGGAATTTTTCCAGCCCCATCTCCTTCATGCCCGTGAAGGCTTGTTCCAGAGATTCGTCCTGCGATTCCCCGGGTTGTACGATCGGTATTCTGGCCATGGATTATTCTGGAAATTGAGTGAATGGAAAGGGAGCGTGACCGCTGCCGCGGATCGTTCTCCTGTGGCTGCTGATCATTTTTCCGCCGCTCCGTTGCGCCGGGCCAGCATATGGGTGATCACGTAGCTCATCACCTTTTCTTCCTGGTGATTGAACACCTCGTAGAGCATGCGCAGGATGCCGCGGTCCGGCTTGGAAGCGGAGGGCCGCTTTTCCAGCACCTCGGCCCGCACGCGCAGGGTGTCCCCCGGCCGCACCGGCAGGTACCAGCGCACCTCGTCCATCCCCGGTGATCCCAGGGAGCATTTGGCGAAGATTCGTTCCGCCAGCCAGAGACGGCTGGCAATGGAAAGCGTCTGGAACCCGCTGGAGATCAATCCTCCATAGATGCTCCGCTCCGCCGCTACCCTGTCCATGTGAAATGGCTGGGGATCGTACAACTGTGCAAAATCGAGAATCATGGATTCGGTGAGGGTGGCTCCCTGGGTGGTGAAGCTTTCCCCAATCTGGAAATCGTCGAAATAATATTCCTTCATCAAAGCTCCACCATTCAGCGAATCAATCCCCTTGTCGGACCCTGCCGGTACAATAGCACCACACGGCGGCGCGGTTCAATGCGGGGTCGGGGCTGCCGCGTTCCCGGAAAAGTTCCCGGTCATCAACCTTAGCAAGAAGTACTCTCGCAATGGGGTGAGGCCGCGGTTGCTGTTTCCCTCCCTGCACGGTTGTTAGGAACTACCGGGGGAGGGAGCAAGGGAGGGGTGGGCCGTTGCAGTTCGCAGTTCTTTGCGGCTTGGCGACTTTTCGCGAGGCAGTTGCCGTTGCAGTTATCCGTGTTTATCGGCGTTCATCGGCGGTTCCCTTTGCAGTCGCCGTTGGCGTTGCAGTTCCAATCCGCGCGATCGGCGAAATCCGCGGAGATGCAGTTGCAGTTCCCTCTTTCCCCTTGCATCCAATGAGACCGTTGGAAAGCATGAATCGCACAGGGGGCGGTGATCGAAACGAATCCCGCTTGCGCGAACCCATGGTTCCAGCCTAGAATTTCAGGCTGTGCGCCCTGTCCTCCGGGCGCCCAATCCTCCGGGCACCCTATTCTCCTGGAACACCGGCCTGGGAATCATGGCGTTCAGGCCCGGGTTCCATAACCCTTCCCCCCTTGCCATCCATGAGCGGACTGAAACGTTGGAGCGTGGCCGACGCCGCCGAGTTGTACAATATCGCGGGCTGGGGGCGGGGGTACTTCGCAGTGAACCACCGGGGCCATCTCACCGTCCACCCCCAGGGCAGCGAGGGCGGACCCGGCGCCCCCGGGATCGACCTGAAGGAACTGATCGAGGACGCTGTTTCCCGGGGGATTTCCCTGCCGCTGCAGATTCGCTTTTCCGATATCCTCGAGCACCGCCTGCGCCACGTGCACCGCAGCTTCACCGACGCCATCGCAGCCCATGGCTACCAGGGCGAGTACCTGGGGGTCTACCCCCTCAAGGTCAATCAGCAGCGCCAGGTGGTGGAGGATGTGGTGCGGTTCGGGGCCGGGCAACGAATCGGCCTGGAAGCCGGCTCCAAGCCGGAACTCCATGCCGCCCTGGCGTCCCTGGACACCCCCGGCGCGGTGATCGTCTGCAACGGCTTCAAGGATCCCGCCTATATCCGGCTGGCCCTGCTGGCGCAAAAGCTGGACCGGCGGGTGTTCCTGGTGGTGGAAAAACCTGGGGAACTGCCCCTGATCCTGCGCATTTCCGGGGAAACCGGGATCGCACCTCTGCTGGGGATGCGCATCCGGCTGGTGGCCACCGGCTCCGGGCGCTGGGAGGATTCCGGCGGGGACACCTCCAAGTTCGGCATGGCGTCCTGGGAACTGCTGGAGGCGGTGGAACATCTGCGCAGTTTGGGAGCGCTGGAGAGCTTTCAGTTGATCCACGCCCACCTGGGAAGCCAGATCAACAACCTGCGCCACGTCACCGAAGGGGTGCGGGAAATCGGGCGCTACCATGCCGAGCTGCGCCGCATGGGCTGCCCGATCGGCTTCGTCGACGTGGGCGGAGGCCTGGGAGTGGATTACGACGGCACCCGCAGCACCTTCGGGTTCTCCGTCAATTACAGCGAGGCGGAATATGCCACCGAGGTGGTGCGCACCCTGGTGGAAATCTGCCGCGAGGGCGGCCTTCCCCATCCCACCCTCGTCAGCGAGGCGGGGCGCGCCCTGACGGCTCATCACGCCATGCTGGCCCTCAACGTGTTGGATACGGTCTCCCTGGGCGGTGCGCCACCCGGCGGGGAGGCTGCTCCCACACCGGGAGCGGATCTGATTTCCCTGGAACCCCGGCAATCCCGGCAGTCCCGGCAAAACCAGCAGTCTTCCAACGCTGCCGCCGCTTCCGGCGGGGTGGGGGGACCCGGAATCACCGAGCCGGGGATCGCGGAGCCAGGAACCGCAGAAAAAATGGCGCGCCTGCTGGCCGGAATCAAGGGGCGCACCCTCTCCGCCGACTGGGCCGAAGCCCAGTTGCTGCGGGAAGAGGCCAACCAGCGCTTCGAGTTGGGCTACCTGCCTCTGGATGAAAAAGCCCGCAGCGACCGGTTGTTCTGGGCGGTGGCCCGGCGGGTGGAACGCCTGGCCCGGCGCCAGCGCCGGGCGCCCGGGGAGTTGGAGGAACTGGAGTCCCTGCTGGCCGACAAGTATTATTGCAATTTCTCGGTCTTCCAGTCCCTCCCCGATGCCTGGGCCATCCACCAGGAATTTCCGGTGGCGCCACTGCACCGCCTGGACGAACGGCCCACCCGGATGGGCACGATTCAGGACCTCACCTGCGATTCGGATGGGCGGCTGCTCAACTACATCGGGCGCTCCGGCAAGGGGGAAAGCCTGCCCCTGCATCCCGTCCGGCCCGGCGAGCCTTATTACCTGGGGGTCTTTCTCACCGGGGCCTATCAGGAAATCCTGGGCGACCTGCACAACCTCTTCGGGGACACCAACACCATCCACGTCAAGCTGGTGGAAAAGTCCGCCGCTGGTGGTGATGGTGGCTGGGGCTGGCGCTACGAACAGATCATCGAGGGCGAGAGCGTGGGACAGGTGCTGGAATACGTGCAGTTCGACCGGAAATCCCTGTTGGGGCGGGTGGAACGGCTGGTGCAACATGCCCTCGAAAACGGCCACATGACCGTGGAGGAAGCCGGGGAATTCCGCGCCCTTTACCGGCGGGGCCTGGACGGCCCCACCTACCTGGAACCCGCTCCCAAGGCCGGGGCCGCAGCCGGTGCGATAGGCGGCGTGAAAGGCGGAGTGGAGTCCGGCGCTCCCTCCCTGCAACCCGAATCCGGGGAGGCGGGGTAGGGCCTGTTTGAAAAGCACTTTTGGCTGCCTCCTTCGAGACGCCCCCGAATTTTTGCCATTAAATACCGGCGGGGCTCCTCAGGAAGGCGGTATGAAATGGACACCTACATCAATCCGCGTCAATGAGGAGAGCCCGTGAGGGCTCGTCTCGCCTGTCCTGAGCTTGTCGAAGGGAAGTGCGCTTTTTGGGTTTTCAATCAGAGTCCGGGTTGACACGTCTCACCCGCGTTTCGGCCATTCCCGGCGGGCCCTACCGTGGCGCGCGGCCCGCCAGTTTCCGGGTCAAATGGCGGACGTAATCACGGCCCTTGTCCTTGTTTTCCATCACCTCCAGCCAGGAGGGTGGAATTCCTTCCACCCCGAAATAAGCCCCGGCCATTCCGCCGGCCATGGCGCCCTGGGTGTCGGTATCGCCCCCGGCATTGACGGCCACCTCCACCGCCTCGCGCAGACTGGCAGCGCTCACGGCCGCGCCGATGGCCAGGGGCGCCGATTCGATTGCCCGCAGACTGGTGCCGAATGTATCCGCGAGCAGAGCGCTCCGCTCCCCGGGAGGCAGGCCGGGCAACACGGTCATTTCGGCCAGCCGCGCCAGCCTGCCCACCAATAGGTATGCCTCCGGATCGGGGGAGGGAGGGCCTTCCTGCAACGAAGGGAGGGCCCGCAAGCTGGAGAGGATTTCTCCGAAATCCAGCGGCTTTTCCGTGATGCGCCTGCGGGCCAGCAATGCGCTGCAGCAGGCCACGGCCACAGCCCCCATCAGGGCCTCAGGGTGATGATGGGTGGTGCGGCAGGCCAACCCGGCCCGCTCCATCACCCACTCCATGCGCTGGCAAAAAAAAACTCCCAGGGGAGCGATTCCCATGGCGCCGCCGTTGCCATAGGAGGGCCTGCTCAGGGCTTCCGGCGCAGTCTCCCCACGTTGGAGCCTGCTCAGGGCTTCCCCCGTGCTGGAGCCATAGCCCCGCCAGGGCTGGTAATTGGCGGCATACTTCCCGGCCAGCAGCCCCGGGGGCAGGGCGTCGTCCTCGGCCAGGGCCTCCAACTGCCCGATCATCAGTTGAGTATCGTCGGTGTACGTGCCCGGGGCGAACCTGCCGCCACCCTCCATCTCACTCACCCAACCGTGCTGTTCCGCCTGGGCCTGCCGCTCCGTCTGGGCATGCCGTCCCGCCTGGGCATGCCGCGCGGACAGGGCACGGCGATCCATCCCCTCCACCGGCGCGCCCAGGGCATCCCCCGCGAACACTCCCAGGGCCGACCCGGTGAGGCTGGGTTCCAACTGCTTCGCCTTGGCGTGAAAATGGGCCACCACTGCTCCTTTCCCCTTCCTTTTCCCTCCCGGCAAATGCTGCTACCGTATCCCGGCGGGCATCCCCGGATGCAAACCCCAGCACCGCCCGATGTTTTGCAACACATGATGTTTGACAAACCATTCTTATCGGAATCACCCCAGGAAACGAACCAGGAACACGGCAACCATGAGCGATCCGGAACAATACGATGTGTACGCCGTCAAGTACGGCACCATGGCAAAGCGGGAGCGTCACGAGAATTTCATTATTGCCGACCCACACGACGGCCCTATGCCGCTGGATTACTACGTCTGGGCCATCGTCAACGAGAACCGCACCATCGTGGTGGATACCGGATTCGATCACCAGGAGGCCAAGGCGCGGGGCCGCGAAGTGCAACGCCTGCCGCGGGAAGGCCTGGCCATGCTGGGCATCGCTGCCGCCCAAGTGGAGACGGTGATCGTCACCCATATGCACTACGACCATGCCGGCACCCTGGATGACTTCCCCAAGGCGCGCTTTCATGTACAGGAAATGGAGATGGCCTATTCCACGGGCCGCCACATGCGCCACGAACCCTTCGGGTTCGCGTACAGCGTCGACCAGGTCTGCACGATGGTGCGCAACCTGTTCGCCGGAAGGGTGGTCTTCCACGATGGGGAGGGGGAAGTCGCCCCCGGTGTCACCGTGCACCACATCGGCGGGCACACCATGGGCATGCAATCGGTACGGGTGGCGACCAAGCGCGGCTGGGTGGTGCTGGCCTCCGACGCCAGCCATTTCTACGCCAACATGGAGGGCCCGGCGCCCTTTCCCATCGTCTATCACCTGGGGGACATGGTGGAGGGCTACAACAAGCTGCGCTCCCTGGCCGATTCCCCCGCCCACGTCGTCCCCGGGCACGATCCCCTGGTGCTGGAGCGCTACCCCTCGCCGAAGGACGAGCTGGCGGGGGTCGTTGCGCGGCTGGACATCGCTCCAAAGGGATAGGCGCTCCCAAGGGGTAGCCCGCCTCAGCCGTCCCGATCCCCTCGGTCACCCCGGTCCCACCGGCGGTACGCCTCCAGCCACCGAGCCGGAGGCTCAATACTTCCGGCCGGATTCTCCCCCTTGCTGAAGGGAGGGGGAGCCGGACCCCTGTCCCCCCGGCTTCCCTGCATTCTCCATTGCCACAGTTCCCGCGCCGCCATTTCCACGGGCACCAGGGGATGGTGGGTGTCGCGGGCATGATGGAGGTATTTGAGTACCCGGAAACGGTCCAGCCAGCGGAAGAATCGCTTGCGGAAAGCCTCCCCGCTGGCGCTGTTGTCCCGCAATTCCTCCAGCACGGCAGCAAAATCGGATGCCTCCAGGAATCCCGCCATTGCAGGGGGGAGGGCATCCAGGAAGGGTGTCAGCCCTTCCGTTCGCAGCCCGGGCAAGGCATCCACGTGGGAGAGGAACGTCCCCAGATCGCGGTAGCTGTTTGGGGCATAGGTATCCAGGGTGCTCCTGTCCCCTCCGATCCATTCCGTCATGGTCCGCCCCGTGCCGAACGGGACCCGGTGGGAGGTACGGCAGGAAGGCCGGACGGTGGTGCTCCCCAGCACGGTGAACCCGCCCAGGGGCATCAGCTTGGCCAGAAAATAAAAGTCCTCCGCCGCCTTGCGCCTGTTCATTCCGCCCTGCCGCGCATAGGCTCCGGCCCGCACCGCCATGGAGGAACCCACCGTGTGAAAGGCATGGGGGTGCCCCGCCAGGCGCAGGCCCGCCACCACGCAGCGCAGGTGCAGCTCGTACTGCACGATGCCCCGGGCCAGGCGGGCATCGCCTTCCCCCCGCCAGTCGTGCTCGAAATGAATGGAGCAGGCCGGGGAATGCGGATGGCGGCGGAAGTGCTCTGCCACGGCCCGCAGGTACCCCGGTTCCACCCGGCAGTCAGCATCCAGGCAGGCGATGATCCCCCCGGCTCCGGTCTCCCCCCCATCGACGGCCAGGAAGCGCGCCACGGCCTCGTCCATTCCCAGTTTGCGGGCCAGCCCCACCCCCGCGTGGCGGGGCGGGAGGCGCGGAAAATCCAGCAGGTGAAAGTCCACCCGGGATGCTTTTCCGCCGCAATCGGCGCCAATCCGCTCCGCAATCCAATTTCCTGTCTCCAGGACCGCCGCCCGGTGCCGCTGCGCCACGTCCTGCACTGTCCCGGCGGGGGAGTTGATGACCACGATCACCTCGGCCGCAAAATCAGGAGGGACGCACCCCGGCGGATCGCAATTGCGCAGATCCTCCAGCGTATGCAAGAGGCCCGGCTCGTCGTGGCAGGGAATCACCACCACCAAGCCCAACTCCGGGTGTGGGGGTTCGGCCAGCAGGGGTGGGTGCAGGGCGTGCCGATCCAGATAGCGGGCTAGTGGATTTGCGGAGGAGGATTTCTTCATGGATGATGCGGGCCTGGAATTGCCATCCTTGCATTAGAATATTTCCGGCGCGAATCTTTCCGGCGAATGTGATATGGAACATCCCGTTGACCCATGGAATCCCGGATGAACGCACCGTATTCCCCAGCAGCGACCGCTGGCCGGGCTGCCCATTCCGATTATGACATGAACGCACGACAGCCGGCCCATGAGCAAGGTATCCCTCGATCTCGCCTCCTCCACCGATCCCGAGTGGGCGCACTACATTCTCGAAAATTTCGACGAGTTCCTGATCGACCACGCCAACGCGGAGCGCAAGGCCTCGGCTTTGGCCATGAGCTTCGTGATCAAGTATTCCGACCGCACCCGCATCCTGCCGGCCCTGATCGAACTGGCCAAGGAGGAACTGGAGCATTTTCAGCAGGTCTATGCGCTGATGGAAAAGCGGGGGTTGAAGCTGGTGGCCGACAGCAAGGATCCCTACGTAAACGCCTTGATCGACCTGTGCCGCACCGGACGCGAAGAGCGCTTCCTGGACCGGCTGCTGGTCTCCTCCATCGTGGAATGCCGGGGGGCGGAACGCTTCCGCCTCATCCATGAGGCCTTGCAAGACCCCGAACTGAAGAAGTTCTACCTCGA
>CAZOXD010000095.1:1272-5630 GCA_964583525.1 uncultured Pseudomonadota bacterium | reverse complement strand
TTCATCGCATTGAAGCTTCATCGCGGCCCCATGAGCGCGGATGCTCCTATTCCCCTATTCCTCTATCCCCCCTGGTTCCAGGGTGCGCAACTCCTCTTTGTAGAGCCCACGGATGGCCAGCAGGTCGCCGTCGTAGGTCCCGGAGGCGAAATCCGGGAAACTCCAGGGCAGGGGGTGAAACGTCCCGTTGGCGTAGGTGAGGGTCAGATCGGCCCATACGCCGTGCCCCAGGTAGAGCTTCTGGCCGCGTTCCTTGCAGGACGCCAGCACCACCTTGAACAGGTCCAGATACCCCACGTCCACGTTGATGCGGCGCTTGCCCTCCACCCGGAAGCGCCCTTCGATTTCCCGGGCTTTCAGCTTGGCATCGGCCAGGGAGAGCGGCGAAATCAGCCCGCGGAAGGAAACCAGCATCCGCGAAAGGCCCGCTCCCATTTCCTCCCGGTAATAATCCGTCCGGTCGAAGGGATGCCGGGGCCCCTGGAAATCCAGCGGGGAAAATGCTTCGCCCAACAGTGCCAGGGATTCCTCCTGGGCTTCATCCTTCCGGTAGATCAACGCGGCCAGGAGTTTCACCGCCGGTTCTCTGGATTTGCTTCCATCGGCCATGATCGGCGCTCCCAATGGAGGAAATCGGCCGTGAGGGGCTAGAGCTCTGTTTGAAAAGCTCTTTTGCCGGCCTCCTTCGAGACGCCCCGCCAGCGGGGCTCCTCAGGAAGGCGGTAATAAAAAGACATCCTCATCAATCCGCGTCACTGAGGAGAGCCCGTTGGGGCTCGTCTCGAAGTGCGCTTTTCGGGGATTCAATCAGAACCTAGGTTTCCTCGCCGGCATTATGGCCCTGGTATTCCTCCTTGAGATCCTTGACCAGAAATTTCACCATGGCCGCCGCGGGAATGGCGAGGAACATCCCCACCAGTCCCAGCAGGTTGCCGAAGACGATCAACGCCAGCAGGGTGGCCAGGGAACTCAGCCCCACCTGATTTCCCACCATCCTGGGAGTGATGAAGAGCCCGTCCGCCAACTGCACCACGAGGAATACCGCCACCACCCCCGCCACGGTGGCAGGCCCATCGAAATTGGCCAAGGCGACCATCAGCGCCGTCACGAACCCGAAAGTGAAACCCGCATAGGGGACGATGCTCAGCACCCCGGTGGTGATCCCGATCAGGAAGCCGAAGCGCAGCCCGGTCAGGGACAGCCCGATGCCGTAAAGGACGCCCAGGATCCCGGCCACACACAATTGCCCCCGGATGTACCCGCTGAGCACCTTGTCGCATTCCCGGGCATACCGTTCCAGCACCGGCTGCATCCCCTGGGGAAACAGGGATTGAATCTCCCGGGTGATCCGCTCGTAATCGTTGATTACATAGAAAAAGAAGAGGGGCAGCAGGAAGAAGCTGAGCAGGGTGAGGGCCCAGTCGAGAAGATCCGAAAACGCCCCGCGCAGGGATAGCGTGAAAGCCCGAATGGATTCGGTGGAGAGATCGGAAACCTGCGCAAGCACGAACTCGCTCACCTCCTGGCGGGACAATTCCAGCGGGAATCCCAGGGTAACGGTGAGTTTCTCCAGTTTTTCGATCGCCTGCGAGGATATCTGCGGGAGCTCCTGAAGAAATTTTCCGGCGTCGGAGACCAGTCCCGGGACGATCAGGGCGATGGCTCCCGCGGCAACGATCAGGATTACCAGCAGCACCATTGGAACCGAATATTGGCGCTTGAATCCTTTGCGTTCCAACTGGAGGATCACCGGGAAAAGCAGGTAGGCCAGCACGAATGCGATCAGCAGTGGAATCAGGGCGTTCCCCAATCCCACCAGTGCCAGTCCCGCCAGGATGGCGACAGCGGCCACTGCCAACAGGGATTTCCTCGATATGTTCACTGGAGTTCTCCCGCTCCCTCCCTGGATTTCAGTGCAATGAGCGCCATTGCCTACCCCCGGTAATTCATCTGAATTCGGTGTTTCTATCATATGTAGCAGGCCACCGGGGGAAGGTATTCAACCTGAGGCGGCTGCGGTCCGGCGGGGGTTCTTGTGTGCGGCCCTCATCCTCACCGGCAAAACCCATCACATGATCAGCAGATAGTCACGCTCCTCGGCAAAACCGTTCATTAAAAGATAGTGCAACAGCCGGGCCCGGCCCTGCTCCTCCCCGATGCAGGAGAGAAAGAATGCGTTGCGGTGGGCACGGAAAAATTCCCCCGGGATCTCGCCGGGAAACCCATAGGCGGGGAGCGTCATTACCTTGCGGTTGGGGGGCGCCATGCGGTTGTCGAGGAAGCAATGGACTTCCACCCCCTCCTCCAGCAATAGCGCCGCCATGTTGCGGCCGGAGGGCCCGCTTCCGCCGATCACCACGCCGGATTTTCCGTTCAGCCAGGGTCCACGGGCAAAGAAATGAGCCTTGGCGCGGAACATGGCCAACCGCTTGTAGCGCGCATCGGTGCGCGTAAGCCGGCCGGGTCCATCCGTTCTGTGGAGAAGCACTTCCGGGACTTTCCCGAATCCATAACCGGCGGAAGCGGCCCGCATGAGGAAATCATAATCCTCCGGCCACGACCGGTCCCGGTAGCCCTCCATAGCGTCGTATAGTTCCCGACGCACGAAAAAGGAGGGATGGGGAATCGGCGACTCCACGAACAGGTTGGCCTTGAGGGAGGCATCGTCCAACAGGCTGTTCATCCAGCGGTGATAGCGGGTCACGCCAGGGGAGAGATTGCCGTCCTCGCAATGCGGCTCGGCCAGGGAACCGGCCAGGGCGCATGCGGGGTGCGCTTGCATATAGGCATATTGCCGCTCCAGCCGTTCCGGGTGGCACCAGTCGTCCGCATCCATGCGGGCGATGAACCCGCCCCGGCATTCCGCAAGCCCTGTGTTGAGGGCCGCAACGATTCCGCCGTGGGGCCGTGTCACCAGCCGAATGCGGGGATCTTCCTCCTCCTTGGCGCGGACGATGGCGGCGCTGCCGTCCCGGGAGCCGTCGTCCACCGCAACGATCTCGAAGGCGGTGAATGTCTGTCCCAGCAGGCTCTCCAGGCATCTGCCCACAAACCGCTCGCAATCGTAGAGGGGCAACAGCACCGATACCGTTGGAAGCGTGGATGGACGGGGCATGGCGGGCGGGGAGGGTTCGGAATATCGCATGGAAGGGCAGGAGCGCAGGTCAACCCGGGAGCCCCAACACGCGTTTGGCGATGATGTTGCGTTGCACCTCGGATGTGCCCCCCCGGATGGTGGCCCCGCGGATATTCGCCGCATGGCGGGCTGTCTCTCCCGGCCCGTTCCCCTGGCGCGTATCGTCCCATACCACGCCAGGAATTCCCTCCACGATTTGTTGGAGTTCCACGATTTGCTGCATCAGTTCCGCCCCGAATTGCTTGAACATCATGGTTTCCGGGCCGGGAGATTCTCCCTTTTCGATTTGTGTCAGAGCCCGGTAGCGGGTATGGAGCAGCCCATCCACGTCCATTTCCAAGGCAGCCACCTGGCGGCGCAGGGAGGCGTCGTCCCAGGCCACCCCGTTTCCACGGGGAGATTCCCGGGCCACCGTGCGCAGGCGTTCGATGGCGTGGCGGATCAGGTAGGGATTGGCCGTGGGATGGGTGAAACGTTCATGTCCCAGCAGGGCTTTGGCCACTTCCCATCCCTTGTCCTGTTCTCCCACCAGATTCTCCCTGGGAACGTGGACATCGGTGAAGAATGTCTCGCAGAAGTGCGTGAAGTTGTCCATGGTGACAATGGGCCGCACCTCGATTCCCGGGGTTTTCGTTTCCACCAGCAGGAAACTGATGCCCTCCTGCTTGCGTTGGGGTTTGGGGTCGGTTCTCGCCAGGAGAAAAATCCAATCGGCCACATGGGCCTTGGAGGTCCAGATTTTCTGTCCGTTGAGGATAAACCCATCGTCCGTGACATCCGCCTTCAACTTCAGGCTGGCCAGGTCCGAGCCTGCTTCCGGCTCGGAATATCCCTGCGCCCAAATAATCTCGCAACGCAGGATGGGCTCCAGAAATCGCTCCCGTTGCGCGGCTGTTCCGTAGCGGATGAGGATCGGCCCCATCATATCCAGGCCGGGCGTGTGCCGGTCGGGCATTCCGGCTTTGGCGCATTCCTCGTCGAAGATCACCATCCGTGGGATATCGAACCCGGCTCCCCCGTATTCCTTGGGCCAAGCCGGTGCGGACCACCCCTTTTCCGCCAATGCCTCTTCCAGGGGCCGCATTTCCTCGTGCGGGAGTCCCGGCCCTTGCACGATGGTCTGGGGGATTCCCTTGAGATGGGGAGGCACCCTGGTTTCGATCCATTCCCGCACCTCCGCACGGAAGGCGGATTGCTCCGGTGTTTCATTGATATTCATGAA
>CAZOXD010000095.1:0-1172 GCA_964583525.1 uncultured Pseudomonadota bacterium | reverse complement strand
CGGGAGAGAAGCTCGGCATAAGGCCCCAGGCGTTGTTTGACCCTATGATGGTAGTATTCCGGCAACTCCCCCGGCCTTCCCTCGTGAAAAGCCCGGAAACCCCGATCCCTGGCCAGCAGGTTGCGTACCTTGCGTAAGGTGGCCAGTTTCCGGCGGGTGAGGAGTGTGCGCAGGTTGTGAATGACGCGCACGGCTCGCCGCGATTTTGCGAGGAATCGTTTGGCGATCATGCGTTTGGCCGTGATGGCCTTCTGGGTCTCAATCAGTTGGTCGTAGTAATCCAAGGGGGAGTAGTTTTTCAGGGTTGTCGTCATGAAATTGAAATAAAGCGAAAAGGGCATGTGCCTGAGCACACGCCCCTCGGCGTAATACCGGTGGGTAAGCGGGGTGCCGCCGAAAGGCGTCATGAGGTTGATCGACGGCCAGACCTGAGGCAGGCGGCGGATGAATTCCCTGGTTATCTCGAAGGGCTCGCCGCCCTTGTCCGTATCCGTGCCGACCATGATGTTTCCCTGCAGGCCCGGCACGTATTCGGCCAATAGATTGAAATGGTTCACCACCTGCTCCAGTTTCATCCATCCCTGCTTTTTTCCCACCCCCGCCTTGTTGGAATAATCGGCCCAGGATTCGATCCCAGGCGCGATGTAACAGCAATGCGTGTCGCGCAGGCGGGCCAAGCGTGAGGCCTTGAGGTTCGCGAGCGAACTTTCCATGAAGTACGGGTTGCGGTGTCCTTCCGGGATGGTTTCGATGACATCCATCACCTCGTCGAATCGTACGCCGAAATTGGGATCGTGGTAGGCAATCGTCTTCCCGGGCCATGTGCTGGAGATGAACCGCAGATCCTCCAGCAGGCGGTCCTTGGGAAAAGCGTGATAAGGATTCTCCCCGTCGATGCAAAAGTCGCAGGAATAGGGGCAACCCACGCTGGTCAGGGTCGGAATGAGGGTCGTAATCATCGGCCTGCCCATTTCGAACGAGGCGGTTTCGATTTCAGGCCTTCGTTCCTCGACACTTGGCAGGTCTGCCGGCGCCGTGCCGCTGGAGACAATGGCCGGCGGGTCGAATCGGAGATGCAGAATGTCGTCGATCAGCATTCTGTCGCATTCCTGCACTACGATGTCGAAAAAACGGAGACAGTCCCACGGGAAGGACTTGGCGTGTGGACCGCC